>NZ_JALCQI010000016.1 GCF_022651205.1 Limosilactobacillus sp. | reverse complement strand
AGCGTTATCGGTAATTGTGGAGCGCTGATTATCAAGGTTGGACTATTGATTTCTTTATTAGGAGCATTACTAAGTTGGTTTATGATTGGGCCAGAGATCGCTTACGTTACCAGCATGGATCATGCAATGCCGAAACCGTTCAAGCTTATTAATCGGCATAACGTTCCTGGATTTGCCCTAATTGTCTATACGTTAATTATGCAATTGATCTTGGTAGTGCTTCTCCTGCCACAACTACAGACTGCCTATACGATTGCATATACTCTTGCGGCGACGACCACGTTAGTAGCATACTTACTATCAGCTTTGTATGGCCTTAAGTTAGCGATTAAGGAATCCTATGGCTTTGGATTTAAGCTGGTTGCGATTATTGCGTCCGTTTACGCGATTTACACATTGTTTGCTACCGGAATTGAATATGCCTTTGCGAGTGCAATTATCTTTGCGCTTGGGATCCCACTTTACTTAGCGGCTTCTCCAAAGATGAAGAAGTTTGAAAAAGTAATTGCTTTAGTGATTGGTGTTGCCGGGATTCTGGCATTAGTAATGATTATTCATGGTGGAATTAGCTTTTAACTAAAAGAAGACAGGTCTTGTAGATGAAAAACCATCTACAAGACCTGTCTTCTTAAGTTAAAATGTTGGTTTAATTGTTAACTGTTCTTGTTTGCTAAAGTCTTCTTCTGGGTACTTGTTGTGGAGTGCTGCGAGTAGAAGGTGCTTAGCAATTTCACCATTCCGGGTAAGAATCGGACCATGGAAGTAGGAACAATAGACTTCCTTGAAAATTGCCCCTTCAGTTTTATCCTGACCATTATTTCCGTGGCCAGAGATTACCTTTCCTAAGGGACGTTCGCCCTTTCCCAAGAAGGTCATCCCGTTATGGTTTTCAAAGCCATGATACTCGTCACCAGTTTGTTCATTTTTAATGGTGATGTTACCAATGAAGCGGTTATGGTCTTGGCTAAGGGTGTAGTGAGGGAGGATGCTTAATCCAGGAATCCGTTCGCCGTTAGCACCAATGTAATATTGACCAAGTAACTGATAACCACCACAGATTGCGAGCAGGGGTTTCTGATTGTCAATAAATTTCTTAATTCCGGCCTTTTTATTAGGTAGATCCTTTGAAACCACGAATTGCTCGTAGTCTTGACCACCACCAAAGAGTGCAAGGTCAAATTCATCAGGATTAAATTCTTGACCAATACTAATGACCTTCACCGAAATGTCAGCATCCATTTGCTTGGCATAGTATTGTAGAGCGATGATATTTCCAACATCACTGTACGTGTTCAAGAGGTTGCCGTATAGGTGGGCAAGATTAAGATGATATTTTGGCATTAGTCCATCCCTCCCTTAATGTAGCCTTTTTCTGCCAATTGCTTTCGGAGTTGAAGAACGGCGGTGTAAGTAGCGAGAATGTAAACGTGCTTAGTTGGCATTTCCTTAATTTTAGCAATCACGTGGGTTAAATCAGGTTCATGCCACATTTTATCTACACCAGCCATTATTAAGCGGGTCGTAATGTCCTTATAGCGCTCCCCACCGGTCATGTACTGGGGAATTTCGTGCTTAACTAGTTTTTCAAAATTACCGTCCCAGATCCAACTGGTATCAATCCCATCGGCATAGTTGGCGTTTAACAAGAAAGCAAAACTAAACGGCTGCGGATCAGTCTCGATCATGTCGAGAACCTGGTTAAGGCCGACCGGGTTCTTAACGAGGATTAAGGTGACCTCTTTGCCATCAACGTTAATTACTTCTTGACGCCCGAAGACCCGTTCGTCAGATTCAAAGGCATCCTTAATTTGTGCCTGGCTAACACCAAGGAACCTTCCAAGGGCGTATGCTGCTAAAGCATTGTAGATGTTATAAAGACCACCAATACCAATCTTGTACTTTTCACCGTCGAGCTCAAAGGTTGAACTTGTTGGTGTTAGTTGGTCAAGTTTTGTAACAGCATAGGTGAGTTTTGGTCGTTTGAATCCACAATGGGGGCAGAAGTAATCCCCAAGGTTAGCGTAAGTCCGCATCCGGTATTTTAGGATATGCTGACACTTTGGACAAAGGAGACCGTCAGTGTTTGCGGGAGCATCGAATGGTTCGTGGTGCTCATGATTAAACCCGTAGTAGATGATTGGGTTCGGGAGATCCTGACTATTAAACAATTGCTCGTCACCATTGGCGATAATGGTAGCCTTTGGTGCTAGCTTAACCCCGTTAAGGATCTTCTTATAGGTTGTATAAATTTCTCCGTAACGATCCATTTGGTCCCGAAAAATATTAGTGAAGATGAAGGCGATTGGGGTGATGTATTTAGTGACCTTCACCACGTTAGCTTCATCGACTTCGAGAACTGCCAGTCCCTTCTTCTTCGGGCGAGGGGCAGTAATGAATGTAGTAACAATTCCTTGCTCCATGTTAGAGCCAGTTGGGTTAGTTAATACCTGATCGTACTTTTCACGGAGAACCCGAACACTCAAAGAGGTTGTAAGGGTCTTGCCGTTAGTACCAGTAACAATTACTAAATCATACTTTTTACTGAAAGCTTGGAGAATATTTGGGTCAAGCTTAAGCGTTAATTTCCCGGGTAATGAACTTCCACCATTCATGAAAGTATGCAGGAACCAATAGCTTGAGCGACCAGCTGCTTCAGCAAATGAACTGCGTAATGACATGTATTAAAAATCCTTTCAGCAAATTAGATTACGACTAATTTTAATCTTTAATTACTTAAAAGAAAAGTGTTTCGGATTAATATTAAGAAACCATTACGCGGAAGCTAAGTATTTAAATGAAAAATGCTTTCAGATATAATAGATTTATCTATGTGTTTAAAAGGAGTGTGAACCGTGGCGCAACTATTTTTTAAGTATGGTGCGATGAATTCTGGAAAGTCCATTGATATTCTTAAGGTCGCTCATAACTATGAGGAACAAGGGAAAAAAGTTGTCTTGTTGACGAGTGGCGTCGATAATCGTTCAGGAAGAGGGGTTATCGCAAGTCGGATTGGCCTTTCGAGAAAGGTTCAACCGGTAATGGATGATACGGATATTTATGAGTATGTTCGTCAACTAGATCAAAAAATCTATTGTGTCCTGATTGACGAAGCACAATTCTTAAAGAAACGGCACGTTCTTCAATTAATAAAGATTGTTGATGAACTTCACATCCCGGTAATGACGTTTGGGTTGAAGAATGATTTCAAAAATGAATTATTTGAAGGCTCAAAGTACTTATTAATTTATGCCGACAAGATTGAAGAAATGAAAACGATCTGTTGGTTCTGTGGGAAAAAAGCAACGATGAACTTGCGGGTTCATGACGGTCAACCGGTTTACGAAGGTGAGCAGGTTCAGATTGGCGGAAATGAATCCTACTATCCAGTTTGTCGTTATCATTATTTCCATCCAAAACTAAAGGGAAAGGGAGAGAAATAACTTATGGAAATGGCTGAAATTTTTGATAAGCTGCAAGCAGTGGCTGATCGATATGATGAATTAAACGAATTAATTAGTGATCCTGAAGTTATTGCTGATTCACAACGGTTTATGAAGCTTTCAAAGGAAGAGGGAAGTTTACGGGAGACCGTTGAAAAGTACAACGAATATAAAAAGGTAACTCAGACAATCAAAGATGATGAGGAATTGTTACGCGAGAGTGACGATCCTGATTTAACCGAATTAACAAAAGATGAGTTAAACAGCGCTAAGGATCAACAAGCTAAATTGGAAAAAGAGTTAGAGATCCTCTTGATTCCAAAGGATCCAAATGATGACAAGAACATTATTATGGAAATCCGTGGTGCTGCTGGTGGGGATGAAGCAAGCCTATTTGCGGCTGATCTTTACAACATGTACCTTCACTATGCCGAAAACCAAGGATGGAAAGTTGAAGTTGTTGATAAAAGTGAAACCGAAGTCGGTGGCTTTAAGGAAATTGCCTTGATGATTACTGGTGATAAGGTTTACTCAAAGTTGAAGTTTGAAAACGGCGCTCACCGTGTTCAACGGGTCCCAGTAACCGAATCTGCTGGTCGGGTTCATACGTCAACCGCAACTGTTGGAGTAATGCCAGAAGCAGAAGACGTTGATGTTGACATCGATCCAAAGGACATTCGGGTTGATGTTTACCGTTCAAGTGGTGCCGGTGGACAACACGTTAACAAGACTTCATCAGCGGTCCGAATGACTCACTTGCCAACTGGAATTGTTGTTGCAATGCAGGATGAACGTTCACAACAACAGAACCGGGCAAAGGCAATGCGGATTCTGAAGTCACGGGTTTACGACTACTACCAACAAAAAGAACAGAGCGCATACGATGCTAAACGAAAAGATGCCATTGGTACTGGTGACCGTTCTGAACGGATTCGGACATACAATTACCCACAAAACCGGGTTACCGATCACCGGATTGGCTTGACGCTGAACAAGCTTGATAAGATCATGTCTGGTGATTTAGACGAAATTATCGAAGCATTGATCGTGGCGGACCAAACCAAGAAGTTGGAACAATTACGAAATGAGTAGTAGCAAGACCTACTTTGCAGCTCAACAGTGGGCACGGGAACGGCTGGCTGATGGGGAGGTTGATCCTCAGGCACCGCAATTCTTGTTAAAAGAACGTCACGGGTGGGATGATACCCACTTATTACTCCACAATCGAGAGCTAATGCCTGCAGCTGAGTGGCAATGGTTTCAAAAGGCAATTAATCGCCTGCAAAATTCAGAACCAGCTCAGTACATTGTGGGAAGTGCGCCATTTTATGGACGTCACTTTATGGTGAATCAGGATGTCTTAATCCCAGAGTCTGAAACGACAGAATTGGTTGACTGGGTCTTAAATACAATGCCCACCGATTCCTTGAAAGTTCTCGACCTTGGCGCAGGAAGCGGTGTGATTGGCATTACCCTTGCTTTGGAGCGACCAGAGTGGGATGTTACTCTTAGTGATATTTCAGCTGCAGCGTTAAAAGTTGCCCAAAAAAACGTTCAGCACTTTGGACTTGATCTAAAATTAGTTAAGAGCGATCTTTTCGCTAATCTAGCCGACGAAAAATATGATTTGATTGTGACAAATCCCCCTTATATTGCTCCAAACGCCACTGATGTGATGGATAGAGCAGTGATTAAGTTTGAACCTGATCTTGCTTTATTTGCGGATGAAAATGGCTTAGGTTTTTATCATCGGCTTTTTAAGACAATTGCTGATCATTTAAGGGCGCAAGGACAGTTGTTTGGTGAGACTGGTTTTGACCAAGAAGAGTCAATTCAGGAGTTATTACACCGAGTAGATAGTGGAGCACAGATTGAACCACGGCATGATATTGCCGGGAAAATGAGGATGATACACGCATGGGATTTTTCAAACGCAGGAGGAAAGTAGAAAGAATGGATACGAGGATTTTTCATTTAGATGAAATCGATCAAGCAGCTAAAGCCATTCAAGATGGCAAATTAGTTGCCTTTCCTACAGAAACGGTTTACGGCTTAGGTGCGGATGCAACTAATGAAGATGCCGTAAAAAATGTTTATTTGGCAAAGGGACGGCCAAGTGATAACCCGCTGATTGTCCATGTTGCCTCGATTGAAATGGTGGAAAAGTACGCCAGTGAAATTCCAGAAAACGCCCGAAAATTAATGGCAAAGTTTTGGCCAGGCTCATTAACGATTATTTTGAATATCAAAAAGGGTGTTTTATCCAAGACGGTTACTGGTGGCCTATCGACGGTTGCCTTTCGTTTCCCTGATTGTCAGCCGACGCTCGACCTAATTAAGAAGGCTGGGGTTCCAATTGTTGGACCATCTGCTAATACCTCAGGGAAGCCAAGCCCAACGACTGCCCAACACGTTTATCATGATCTTCATGGCAAGATTGCTGGAATTATTGATAATGGTAGGACTCGGGTAGGTGTTGAATCGACCGTGCTTGATATGTCGACTGATCAACCGGTAATCTTACGTCCGGGTGCAGTTACCAAGCAACAGATTGAAGACGTGATCGGGTCAATTGATTTGAACCATCACCACGTTGGCAAAAACGAAACCCCTAAGGCACCGGGGATGAAGTACAAGCACTACGCACCCAATGCTCAGGTTTATATTGTTGATGAGGGGACTGATTGGAAGCAGGTTGTTGATTGGATTAAGAAGCAACCCTTTGATGTTGGAATGATGGCAGAAGAAAAGATCTTACAACATTCAACATTACCAATGAACGCCATCCAATTCTCATTAGGAAAGAATGTTGAAGATGCTAGTGCACGACTGTTCGACGGTCTTCGTCAATTTGACGATCAGCCAAACGTAAAAGCAATCGTTACCCAAGCGTTTCCAGCAAAGGACCTTGGTCGAGCATACATGAACCGGTTAAACAAGTCCGCTGGTGGCGAACATTTCACTGAAAAATAAAAAAAGTTACCTATTTGTTATCAAATAGGTATTTTTTTTGGTAAAATAGGGAAGAAATTCAAAGGAGTGTATTAGGCATGGGTAAATTTGAAGTGATGGATCATCCATTAATTCAACACAAATTGACAATGATTCGGGACAAGAATGTTGGAACAAAGTTTTTCCGTGAAACTGTAAAGGAAATTTCAACATTGATGGCATATGAAGTTGCTCGTGATATGCCATTAAAGGATGTCGAAGTTGAGACTCCAATTGCAAAGACGACCAAGAAGGAATTGGCAGGGAAGAAAGTGGCAATTATTCCAATTCTCCGTGCTGGTTTAGGAATGGTTGATGGGATGACTGATTTAATTCCAGCAGCCAAGATCGGCTTTATTGGAATGTACCGTGACGAAGAAACTTTGAAGCCACATGAATACTTTGTGAAGCTACCAAATGATATTACTGAACGGCAATTATTCATTGTCGATCCAATGCTTGCTACAGGTGGTTCAGCCATGATGGCGATTGAAGCATTGAAGAAGCGTGGTTGTTCTGAAAAGAACATGAAGTTTGCATGCTTAGTCGCCGCTCCAGAAGGGGTTAAGGCGGTTCGTGAAGCATATCCCGATGTAGATATTTATGCTGCCGGCCTCGATGACCACCTTAACAAGGATGGTTACATTGTTCCTGGACTGGGTGATGCTGGTGATCGGCTCTTTGGTACAAAGTAGTGTTTATAAGTGAGGAGACTGGGGATGAACCTGGTCTCTTTTGTTGTTTAAAGATAAACTGGTTTCCCCTATAATAGGTGTAAAGCGATTTCTTCAAAGAGGGGAAATAGATAGAATGACTTTGAAAATGACAGGAACAGCGGCAAGCAATGGCGTGGGGATAGCGCCAGCTTACATTATTGATAAACCAGATTTAAGCTTTGAAAAGCGTCGAATTAGCGATCCAGGTACCGAAATTCAACGCTTTAAGGATGCTTTAAATTCAATTAGTGATGATTTGAAGAAATTGAAAATTGCGGTAACTGGTCGCCTTTCTAAAGATGAATTAGCGATCTTTGACGTCCACATTGAGATCCTAAATGATCCCGAAATGTTTAATCAGGTAATTACCCGGATTCGTAGTCAGCGGATCAACGTGGAAACGGCATTTGAGGAAGTTATTTCCCGGGTAATTCATGAATTTGAGGCAATGACGGGAAATAAATATATGCAAGAACGAGCAACAGATTTTGCTAGTATCCGGGATCAAGTGTTGGCAAAGCTTGAGGGAAAACAGTTGCCTAATTTGCAGGCCATTGATCATCCGGTAATCGTTGTGGCTCACATGATTGGCCCATCGGATACTTCTCAAATGGACGCTAAGTTTGTTAAGGGAATTGTCACCGAGGTTGGGGGAAAGACCAGTCATGCGGCAATTATGGCCCGTTCACTGCAGATCCCGGCAATCGTGGGATGTAAAGGAGTTGTCCGTCAGCTAAGAAATAGTGAGCACGTTATTGTAGATGGCTTTTCAGGGACCACCATTATTGCTCCGGAGCCTAATCAGGTAAAGCATTACCAACAAATCGCCAGCCAATATGCGGCAGAGAAACTTCAGTGGGCCAAGTTGGTTAACAGCCCGTCGGTAACTAAAGATGGTTGTCAGTTGACGATTTCAGCTAACATTGGTTCATCTAATGATATTGCAGCTGCTGTGAATAATGGAGCGGATGAGGTTGGTCTTTTTCGAACCGAATTCTTATACATGAAGAGTGAACATTTACCAACGGAAGAGGAACAGTTCACTGCATACAAGAATGCGGTCGAACAACTAAACGGCAAAGCGTTGGTGGTTCGGACGCTTGATATTGGTGGAGATAAGCCACTGACATTTATGCCGTTACCACATGAATTAAATCCATTTTTAGGTTACCGGGCAATTCGGATCTCATTAGACCGGCCAAAGATGTTTCGGACACAATTACGAGCACTAATTCGGGCATCACAATTCGGTGAGATTAACATTATGTTCCCGATGATTACGACCTTGGAAGAACTTCAAGCAGCTAAAAAGATCTATTACGATGAGTTACGGAAGCTTCGTCAGGATTATCCACATATTGGCAAGAAAATTAAGCTTGGCATTATGATTGAAGTCCCCTTAGCTGCATTGTATGCTGAACGATTGGCGAAGGAAGTTGACTTCTTTAGTATTGGAACCAATGACTTGATCCAGTACTGTTTTGCGGCTGACCGCGGGAATGCTTCTGTATCGTATTTGTACCAACCGCTAAACCCGCCATTCTTGAAGTTGATTCATCATATTATTCAGTCAGGTCACCAGCACAACACGACGGTAGCAATGTGCGGTGAAATGGCTGGTGACAGGTTAGCACTACCCCTCCTAATTGGAATGGGGTTGGATGAATATTCAATGAGTGCAACGTCAATTTTACGAACGCGTTCAATGATGAAAAAGCTAGACACTCATGAATGTCAACAACTTTACCAAGAAGCAGTTACTAAATGTGAAACTGCGGAACAGGTTCGTGAGTTGGTGGAAAAATGGTTGATTACAAATAAATAGCATTTATTAAGAGTAATGATTACGATTACTCTTTTTTTGTTTTAAATTAAGTAGTAAAATGCTGAGTAATTGATAAAAGGAAGTGAAACGCGTGATAATTAAATGGTCACGGCGAAAAATCTACTTAATAATTGGAATGATTGTTTGTGGCCTTCTGGCAATGCTTTTTGTTACTCACAACCAGCGCCTTTATCGACAGCCAATTGCGCAAGTTGTTAGGGTAA
The DNA here is from genome assembly GCF_022651205.1 of Limosilactobacillus sp. GTDB lineage: Bacteria > Bacillota > Bacilli > Lactobacillales > Lactobacillaceae > Limosilactobacillus. The sequence goes on along the minus strand of NZ_JALCQI010000016.1, from coordinate 21,656 downwards.
GCAATGAAAAAAAGCAGCGGACAGAAGATGAATTTAAGAACGTCGATCACCAAACCACCCAAAAGATTACCGCGGTTTTGATGAACGGGAAGAACCGTGGTGACCAGGTAAAAGTTCAAAATACGTTTAGCGATTCTCAGCCGCTAGATCAGGAATATAAGGTTGGTAACCAGCTATTCCTTTCTCAATTAAGAAGGGATCATGGTAAATTAACTGCCAACCCAGCGGGACCTAAACGTGATTCGGTGGTTGTCTTTCTTGGTTGGCTTGTCGTTACTGTCTTGCTACTGACAATGGGAAAGGCGGGGACGTTTGCGCTTGTTAGCGTAGTGATTAACACAATTTTGTTCTTGCTTGCAGTTTCCCTAGATTTACATAACCAGGGAAGTCATGTCCTCTTGATTTTCTCTGGGTTAGCCTTGATTTTCACGGTAGTAAGTCTCTTTTTAGTTCTTGGGCCAACCAAGAAGATGCTGGCGACTCTTGGAGCAACGATTGCCGGAACAACAATCGCCATTCTGGTCGGGGTTCTTGTGCTTCACCTCACTCATAATCGTGGTGTTTATTACGAGTCAATGCAGTATGTGACGCAGGTACCGCGACCACTTTTCATCGCAGAAATCTTATTGGGCTCATTGGGGGCAGTGATGGATGAATCGAGTGATATTGTTGCAACCCTTTTTGAGTTAAAGCAGATTGACCCGAATGTTTCGCGAACGCAGCTATTCATGTCGGGGAGAAGTGTTGGTAAGTCCATTATGGGGCCACTGGTAAACGTTTTGTTCCTCATTTTTATGGCGGATACCTTCACCAATAGTTTGCTTTACCTGAAGAATGGTAATTCATGGGGGTATACCTTTAGCATGAATATGAGTTTAGGGATGGTCCAAAGCCTAATTAGCGGCATTGGGATTGTTCTTGCGGTTCCAGTAGTTAGCGTCTTGGGAGCAATTCTTTTGGGAAGAAGGAGATAATAATGAGTACTATTTATGCATTAGGGTTAGTCCTGCTTTTCTTAATGGTCCTTGTCGGGGGGAAGCAAGGCTGGCGCTCCTTCCTCAGCATTTTACTTAACTTTGGTTTCCTATTCTTTGCGATCGTGCTAATTGAATTTCATGTTCCGCCGATGTTCGTCACTGCGGTAACGGGGATCACGATTCTTGCAGTGACGATCTTTATGGGGGAAGATGATTTGCGGATAACGGTTACCGCTTTTTATGCCTCATTGATTGTTTTGCTAATTTTGATTATTTTAATTTTCTTCGTTAGTCATTGGGCGATGGTTCAAGGCTTTGGGAATGAAGATAGTGACGATCTTGAGGGAATGTCAATTTTAATTGGGATTAGTTACTTGAAAGTTTCGGTCACCGCAATTGTTATTAGCACGTTGGGAGCCATTGCGGAAGCATCAATTGCAATTTCTGCCGGCTTAACTGAGATCCTTGAAGTGCACCCTAAAATTAATAATTCACGGCTGATTGATGGTGGAATGGCGATTGGGAGACAAATTATTGGAACAACATTGAATACCCTTTTCTTCGGTTTCTTTGGTGGCTTTCTTTCGCTCTTTATCTGGTTTGCGGGTCTTCATTATTCGATTGGAACAATTTTTAATAATAAAATCTTTGTTGCTGAATTGATTGAGATATTGATTTCTTTCCTTGGCGTTCTCCTAACAGTGCCAATTACATCATTGGTAATGGTCAAGAGAAGGGATCAAGTCATTGACAAATCAGCAGAAACGAAGTAGTATTGCTTCTAAATATAAAACCTTTAAAAGGGGTCCCGTGAGGCCTCAAAGGTGCGGTTAAAGTACACTACAATCACTTGTAGGAAAATAAAGCAGCTTTGAGGTCATCACTCAAGCTGCTTTATTTTTTAGGGAGGGAAGTATTCATGGCTCATCGTGATAATGTCGTTTTAGACGTTGATGAAAAGCCCAAAACAGGTCAATGGATTGGCTTGTCACTTCAACACATGTTCTCCATGTTTGGTTCCACTGTCTTGGTACCAATTCTGGTTGGACTGAATCCCGGAATTGCACTTTTTAGTTCCGGTGTTGGTACGTTAATGTACCTATTGATTACTAAGCACAAGATTCCGGCTTACATGGGTTCTAGTTTTTCATTCGTTGTTCCAATGATGGCATTGATGAAAACTACTGGTTATCCCGGAATTGCCCAAGGGACGGTTGCCGTTGGGTGTGTTTACCTGATTGTTTCAATTGTGGTTACTCTAATTGGATCCGATTGGATTGATAAGGTATTGCCACCAATTATTGTTGGTCCTGTTGTTGTCGTTATTGGTCTTTCCTTGGCTAGCACTGCTGCTAAGGATGCAACGATTAACTCGTTAACTGGAAAGTATGATTTGCGCTTCTTCGCTGTAGCAATGATTACCATGCTGTTAACGATTGCCTTTAACATGTACTTTAAGGGATTCATGGGCCTGATCCCGATTCTAATGGGGATTGTTTTCGGCTACATTGTTGCCTGTCTATTTGGAATTGTTGACTTTACTCCAGTGGAAAAGGCTCACTGGTTTAGTTTGCCAGCGTTCCAAATCCCGTTTGTTAATTACCACCCACAATTTTATTGGGGTGCGATCCTAAGCATGGCACCAATTGCCTTCGTTACGATGACTGAACACTTAGGTCACATTATGGTGCTTAACGAACTGACTGAACGAAATTACTTTAAGAATCCAGGACTAAACCACACATTGGCAGGGGATGGTACCGCATCCATCATTGCCGGGTTCGTTGGTGGCCCTCCGGTAACCAGTTATGGTGAAAACATCGGGGTAATTGCAATTACAAAAGTTCAATCTGTCTACGTTCTTGCTGGTGCGGCTGCTTTTGCGATCTTCTTCAGTTTTATCGGCAAACTAAGTGCACTGATTGAAACAATTCCAATGCCCGTTATTGGTGGGATTTCTTTCCTTCTTTTTGGTGTGATCGCATCAAGTGGACTTCGTGTAATGATTGAAGATCAGATTGACTTTAACAAGAAGCGGAACCTGATGATTGCATCTGCAATTCTTGTCATCGGGATTGGTAATGCTTACCTTAAGTTGGGTCAGTACCAATTCTCCGGATTAGCAGTTGCTGCTGTCTTGGGGATTATCTTGAATTTGATCCTTCCACAAGAAGCACGCAGTGAAAAAGAATTAACTGAAAAGAATAATTAATTTTAAAATTAAGGGATTGATGAATGTCAGTCCTTTATTTATTTTAAAAAGTATTCAGTGGTTTGCTGTCTCGTTCATTAAAAGATGATTAAAGAATCATCAAAAATAAAAAGACAAATTCCCTGAATAGTGCAGTGGCGATACTTTATTCTGCTAAAAAGCCAGAAATCTTTTTGAATGTTAGCGAAAATGATGATATATTAATATTCGTATATTGGGCTAGTTCGTACACTATACGACGTTCATCCAATTTACAGCCAAATTATTGTTATTAAGGAAAGAGGTGAAATATGAATGGGCGGTGATGCTTTTACTTTTAAGTTTCTTGGCTTGACCTTTAATGCCACTAACATTATTTCAGGACTTGTGATTTATGCAATCGTATTCTTTGTATTATTTGGCATGTCCCGAAAGATTCAAATGAAACCTAAGGGTGCGCAAAACGTTTTGGAATGGCTGATTGACTTTACGAACGGGATTGTTCGTAGTCAAATGCCAAATGAAGAAACCGGACATTATAGCTTTTTAGCCTTTGTCCTCTTTGTCTTCATCTTCTTTGCTAACCAATTTGGGCTGATTTTTAATCTTAGTTGGAATAACCAAGAAATCCTTAGAAGTCCAACGGCGGATCCAGTTGTTACTTTAACGTTCTCATTGATGGTAATTGTTTTAGCCCACTTTGCAGGGATTGCAAATAAGGGCTTTGGTGGTTACCTGAAGGGGTACGTTAAGCCATTTGCATTGATGTTGCCAGTCAATATCATTGAAGAATTGGCTAACTTCTTAACTTTGGGTTTGCGGATCTTTGGTAACATTTTTGCTGGTGAACTGCTATTAAAGTTAGTTGCCGGAGTTGCCTTTTCACATGGTGCTTTGACAATTATTCCAGGGTTCTTGCTTGAACTACTGTGGCAAGGATTCTCAGTATTTATCGGTTCAATTCAGGCATATGTTTTTGTAACATTAACGACAGTTTATATTTCTCGGAAGGTTTCCGAATAATAATCTCTTAAGGAGGAATTTTAAAATGGCATTAGGAGCAATTGCTGCAGGACTCGCGGCTATGGGTGCCGCTATCGGTGGTGGTATTGGTGATGGTATCTTAATCGGACATACTGTTGACAGTATCGCACGTCAACCAGAATTACAAAGTAGATTACAAGCAACGATGTTCATCGGTGTTGGTTTGATTGAAGCCATGCCTATCATCGCTATTGTTATCGGTTTCCTTGTTATGAACAAGTAATCATTTTGATTATTAATAATTTTAAAGAACAAGGAGGTGTCAATAGATGTTTGTGAACAGTGTTTTAGCTGAATCTAATAGCTTATACGTTGGTGATTTGGTATTTTACATCGTTACCTTCATCATTTTGATGTTGCTAATCAAGCACTTCGCTTGGAAGCCAGTTACAGACATGATGAAAAAGCGTGCAGATAAGATTGCTAGTGATATCGATAACGCTGCTAAATCACGTGAAAATGCTGAAAAGATGGCTGCTAAACGGCAAGCTGAGTTACAAAACTCTCACCAAGAAGCTGCTGACATTGTTAACAATGCCAAAAAGTCTGGTGAAGTTCAACGTACTCAAATTGTTGAAGCTGCACAAAACGACGCTCAAGCACTTAAGCAACGCGCACAAGAAGATGCCAAGCAGGCTCGTCGTGACGCATTGAATGGTGCAAAGGATGACGTTGCAAACTTATCTATTGAGATTGCTTCCAAACTCATCCACAAAGAATTAAATGCGGACGATCAAAAAGAATTGATTGATTCGTATATTGAAGGGTTGGTAGATCATGAGTCTTGATAAGCAAACAGTTGCAAATCGTTATGCGAAGGCACTGTTCGAGTTGGTCGATGAAAACAATACTCTCGATCAAACTTATCAAGAATTGACTGCTTTACGTCAAGTCTTTGAGGACAACGCTGCATTGGCCCCTGTATTATCAGGTGTTCAATTATCACTCAGTGAAAAGAAGTCCCTTATTGATGATTTGAAGAAAGGCTTTTCTCAACCAGTTTCAAATTTAATTCAAATGACTTTTGATTATGGCCGGATCAGTGATTTGGTTGCAATCATTGATGAGTTTGAACGACGGTATGACGCTAAAATGAAACGTGTTCATGCTGACGTTGTAACAGCGATCCAACTTGATAAACAACAACGTGATCAACTTAAGACTAATTTGGCGCACAGGTTTGGTGCGAAGGAAGTTGTTCTTCATGAACAAGTTGATCCTGAAATTTTGGGCGGAGTTATCGTACGGCTTAATAACAAGACGTTGGATGGTAGCTTGAGTTCAAAGATTAAGCAGATTCGTCGTTTACTAGTTAGATAATTATCTTATTTCGAAGAGGTGAGACCTTTATGAGCATTAAAACTGAGGAAATCAGTTCACTCATCAAGAAACAACTTGCCAACTACCAAGACAAAGTATCTGTCGAAGAAACGGGTACTGTTACCTATGTTGGTGATGGTGTTGCTCGTGCCGACGGCTTGGAAAATGCCATGGCTGGTGAGTTGCTCGAATTTAGTAACGGTGTTTACGGAATGGCACAAAACCTCGAAAGTAACGATGTTGGTATCGTTATTTTGGGAGATTTCTCTGGCATCCGTGAAGGTGATACCGTTAAGCGGACGGGTCGAATCATGGAAGTCCCCGTCGGCGATGCATTGTTAGGACGGGTTGTTGATTCATTAGGTCGTCCAATTGATGGACTTGGTGAAATCAAGACTGACAAGACACGTCCAATTGAAAAGAAAGCTCCAGGTGTTATGGAGCGGAAGAGTGTTAGTGAACCATTGCAAACTGGTATTAAGGTTATTGATGCCTTGGTACCAATTGGTCGGGGTCAGCGTGAGTTAATCATTGGTGACCGGAAGACCGGTAAGACTGCCATTGCATTGGATACCATCATTAACCAAAAGGGCAAGAACGTTATTTGTATTTACGTCGCTATTGGTCAAAAGGAATCAACTGTTCGTGCGAACGTTGAAACCCTTCGTCGTTACGGCGCACTAGACTACACAATTATTGTTTCAGCTAGTGCTTCTAACCCTGCACCAATGCTTTACATTGCCCCTTATGCTGGTGCCGCAATGGGTGAAGAGTTCATGTACGGTGGCAAAGATGTTTTGATCGTTTATGATGACCTTTCAAAGCAGGCCGATGCTTACCGTGAACTTTCATTAATTCTTCGTCGGCCTCCTGGTCGTGAAGCTTACCCTGGTGATATTTTCTATACTCACTCACGGTTACTGGAACGTGCTGCACGGTTATCTGATGATCTTGGTGGCGGTTCAATGACTGCATTACCAATTATTCAAACCCAAGCCGGTGATGTTTCTGCCTACATTCCAACCAACGTTATTTCAATTACTGATGGACAGATCTTCTTGAACTCAGATGAATTCTATGCAGGTCAACGTCCAGCGATCGATGCTGGTACATCAGTATCTCGTGTTGGTGGGGATGCTCAGGTTAAGGCAATGAAGAAGGTTGCCGGAACATTGCGTTTGGATATTGCATCATATAATGAATTGGCTTCATTCGCCCAATTCGGTTCTGACTTGGATGAAGCAACCCAAGCTAAGTTGTCACGTGGTAAGCACACGATGGAATTATTGAAGCAGGGCTTGCACCAACCACAACCTGTTGAACAGCAAGTTGTTACATTGTTCGCCTTGTCAAATGGTTTCGTTGATAAGATTCCAGTGGATGATGTTTTACGTTATGAAAGTGAACTTGCTTCATTCATGCATGCTAATCACCAAGACCTTTATGATACGATTAAGTCAACTGGTAAATTACCAGAAGGTGACGACTTAAAGAATGCCGTTGCTGATTTCACGGAATCATTCCAAACCAGCGATGACAAGAAGAAAGCCGCACAGAAAAATTAATAATGACTAGTCGAAAGGACGGTGAGATTTAGTGCCAGCTTCACTTGCTGCTGTTAAGCATAAAATTGAATCCACAAAGAGCACGCGGCAGATTACTGCTGCCATGCAAATGGTTTCAACTGCAAAATTGAATCAAATTCAACACCATACTCAGACATACGAAGTTTATGCTGAGAAGGTCAAGAAGATGTTGTCCGATCTGGTTAAATCTCACAACACATCTGCAGCTAGTGCCAGTCATGACGCTTACGCTGCGTTGTTTGAGAAGCGTCCAGTTAAAAAGACTGGAATTTTAGTTATAACATCTGATCGTGGCTTGGTTGGTAGTTACAATAACAATATTATCAAGCAAACCTTACAATTGATGAAGGATCAGAACCTGACCGCTGAAAATACGGTATTTCTGACTGTTGGTAAAACAGGAACTGAATTCTTTAAGAAACGTGGGATGAACGTCGTCTATGAGTATTCAGGCGTTAGTGATGTACCAACATTCCGAGAAGTTCATCAAATTGTAAAGACTGCTGTTCAGATGTATGACGATGCCGTGTTCGATGAAATGTATTTGACTTATAGTCATTACGTTAACCGGATTACGTCCCGTGTACGGGTTCATGATGTTTTGCCAATTACAGCTGAATCGTTAGAGGACGACGTAGAAGAATCTTCTTCAAAGTCAAAGTCCACTGAAGATGAGGCACCAATTACGGCTGAATACGAATTTGAACCTTCGGATACGGAGATTATTGCAGGACTTGTCTCACAATATGCCGAAAGTCTATTGTATGGGGCAATCCTTGATGCAAAGACGTCAGAGCATTCATCAAGTGCTAACGCAATGCGGTCAGCAACTGATAATGCTGATGACATCATTTCATCATTGGAATTGCAATATAACCGTGCTCGTCAAGCTGCAATTACCACCGAAATTACTGAAATTACCGGTGGTATGACAGCACAAGAATAAAATTTAACTGAGGAGGAAACAACATGAGTTCTGGTAAAGTTGTTCAAGTTGTCGGACCAGTTGTTGATATTGAGTTCCCCTTAGATGAAAAACTCCCAGAAATTAATGATGCGTTAAAGATCAAGGAAAGTGATGACAAGACTTTGACCACTGAAGTTGCCCTTGAATTGGGTGACGGGGTAGTCCGAACAATTGCCATGGATGGTACCGATGGTCTTCAACGGGGAATGGAAGTCGAAAACACTGGTGCACCAATTAGTGTGCCGGTTGGTGATGACACTCTGGGACGTGTTTTCAACGTTTTAGGTGAACCTGTTGATAACGGTCCTAAGTTTGGACCAGATGCAAAGCGGATGCCTATTCACCGTGATGCACCTAAGTATGATGAATTAAACAACAATACTGAAATCCTTGAAACTGGGATTAAGGTTATTGATTTGTTAGCCCCATATGTTCGTGGTGGAAAGATTGGGTTATTCGGTGGTGCCGGTGTTGGTAAGACCGTTTTGATTCAGGAATTAATCCACAACATTGCGCAAGGGCACAATGGTATTTCTGTCTTCACTGGGGTTGGTGAACGGACCCGTGAAGGTAACGATATGTACTATGAAATGAAGGCTTCAGGGGTTCTTGAAAAGACTGCCATGGTTTATGGTCAGATGAACGAACCTCCTGGTGCTCGTATGCGGGTTGCCTTAACTGGATTAACCATTGCGGAATACTTCCGTGATGTTAAGGGCCAGGATGTGCTGTTATTTATTGATAACATTTTCCGGTTTACCCAAGCCGGTTCAGAAGTTTCTGCCCTCTTGGGACGGATTCCTTCTGCCGTTGGTTACCAGCCAACTTTGGCTACTGAAATGGGTCAATTACAGGAACGGATTACTTCTACTAAGAAGGGTTCAATTACTTCAATCCAAGCTGTTTATGTCCCAGCCGATGACTATACCGACCCTGCTCCAGCAACGACATTCGCCCACTTGGATGCCACTACTAACCTGGAACGTCGGTTAACTCAAATTGGTATTTACCCAGCCGTTGATCCACTTGCATCAACTTCTACTGCATTAACTCCTGAAATTGTCGGGAAGGAACACTACGAAGTTGCTACTGAGGTTCAACATGTTTTGCAACGGTACCATGAATTGCAAGATATCATTTCTATCCTGGGGATGGATGAATTATCTGACGATGAAAAGGTTATCGTTGCTCGTGCTCGGCGGATTCAAAACTTCTTATCACAGAGTTTCAGTGTTGCCGAACAATTTACTGGTACGCCAGGTAAGTATGTTTCATTGAAGGATACCATTAAAGGCTTTAAGGGTATTCTTGATGGTAAGTATGATGATTTACCAGAAGAAGCATTCCGGCTAGTTGGTACAATCGACGATGCTGTTGAAAAGGCTAAGAAAATGAAGGCTGATGCTGCTGAAGAAGCCGAAGATTAGGAGGGATAATTATGGCTGATACTAAGTTTAAAGTCACCATTATTACTCCTGATGGAACGGTCTACGACAATGATACAGCCACAATGCTCATCATGAATACCGCTGGTGGACAAATGGGGATTATGGCTAATCACGTGCCCGTATTAGCATCATTGACGATTAACCAATTACGAATTAAACACGGTCAAGGAACAGACGAAATTGCAGCCGTTAACGGTGGGATTATGCAGTTTGATGGTAAAACTGCTTTGATTACCGCTGATAGTGCTGAATTGCCTGAAAAGATCGATGTGGCCCGTGCTGAAGAAGCTAAGCACCGTGCCGAAGAAGCCATTAAGGAAGCAAAGAAGGCTCACCGAAAGAACGATATTGCTCGTGCTGAGGTTCAATTGAAACGGGCCGTTAACCGACTTAAGGTTTCTAAGTTTAAGTCAAAATAATGATATTTTGAGCTTCCAAAAAGGATATTTGATCAGTAAAAACTGGTTAAATATCCTTTTTTTATTCCTTAATATAGTCTAAAGGTTGTTAATGATGACTGATCCTTAATTAGTTGGTATGATAAGATTGTAGTTGGTTTTAAAGAAGGTGAAATGGTGCAATTATCAAGTGTTAAAGCGTTAGTAGAAATAGTGATCCAACTCGGAATGATTTGGCTGACATTTACCGCAATTCAAGGGATTCATTTTGAACGAATGTTCCGTCAGCCTCCTAAGACCTTGCCACTAATAATTGTCTTATTTTCTACTGCGATTGGGTACTTATGTGCCAGTTTCTTCATTGGGTTTATTAATGCTGTTAGCCAGCTACCAGGTTTATTGCGTTGATTTTAATAAGGAGTAAGTTATGGAAAAGATAATTATTAAGGGTGGTCATCGTTTATCTGGACGGGTTGCCGTTGAAGGAGCCAAGAATGCTGTCCTGCCACTTCAGGCAGCAGGAATTCTAGCTTCTACTGGGACCCTGCACTTAACTAATGTCCCGGTGTTATCCGATGTCTTAGTAATGAATGAATTATTAAAATTCTTAAATATTCAAATTCAATTTGACCAAGAAAAGCATGCAATTGACTTAAATGCTAGTGGAAAATTGTCTTCAGAGGCACCATTCCAGTATGTCAGTAAGATGCGGGCATCAATGGTGGTAATGGGACCATTATTAGCAAGAACGGGTTATGCGAAAATTGCACTTCCGGGTGGTTGTGCAATAGGATCACGGCCAATTGACCTTCACTTAAAGGGCCTTCGTCAGCTTGGTGCGGTGATTGAGCAGCACGATGGTTATATTGAGGCTCATGCTGACCGGTTAGTTGGTACTAATATTTACTTAGATTTCCCAAGCGTTGGTGCAACACAAAATATCATGATGGCAGCAACTTTAGCCCAAGGGATCACGACGATTGAAAATTGTGCACGCGAACCAGAAATTGTTGATTTGGCAAACGCTCTGAATAAGATGGGTGCCCGGGTTCATGGTGCTGGGACTGATGTTATCCGAATCCAGGGGGTTAACTTCCTTCATGGTTGTGACTACCGAGTTATGTCAGACCGGATCGAAGCAGGGACCTTTATGATTGCGGCGGCCGCTACAAATGGTGACGTTGTAATTGAAAATACTGAGGGCAAGTACAATGAACCGTTAATCGCCAAGTTACGTGATATGGGAGTGACCGTGATTAATCAAAAAGACGGTATTCGGGTTTTAGGCACGTCAATCTTACTGCCATCTAACGTTCAAACTGCTCCATATCCTGGCTTTCCAACCGATCTTCAGCCCCAGATGACGGTCTTGCAATTATTAGCTAATGGAACTAGTACGATGAACGAGACCGTTTTTGAAAAGCGATTCATGCATCTGGAAGAGCTACGGCGGATGAATGCCGATTACCAAATTAATAAGTCTACGGCGGTCTTAAACGGACCAACTTCCTTTAGTGGCGCTGAGGTTTCAGCTACCGATTTACGTGCAGGGGCTGCATTGGTGATCGCTGGGCTAGTTGCCAAAGGAATTACTCAGGTACGTAATTTGAAGTACCTTGATCGAGGATATTATCACCTTCATCAAAAACTTGCTCAGCTAGGTGCCCAGATTGATCGAGTTAACATTGACGATCAAATTGAATTGGCCCCTGAACAAATTGCTCATCATACTGAACGTGGTTAGTATCGCTTAATTATGTGGTATAATTACCAACGTTATTATAAGAATTGGCCGGAAGGAGAAATTATATAAATGGCAAAGGATATCGGAATCGATTTAGGAACTGCTAATGTTCTAATTTACGTTCAGGGAAAAGGCATTGTCCTGAACGAACCTTCAGTAGTTGCAATTGATACGCAAACTAATAAGGTCTTAGCTGTTGGATCAGAAGCATACCGGATGGTTGGTCGGACACCAAGCAATATTCGCGCAATCCGTCCGTTGAAAAATGGGGTTATTTCTGACTTCGATGTTACCCAAGAAATGCTTTCTTACTTTATCGGTAAGTTAAGTGTTAAGGGCTTTATGTCAAAACCTGATATTATGATTTGTGCTCCTACCAATATTACTGAGATTGAACGTAAGGCGATTATTCAAGCTGCCGAACAATCTGGTGGTGGCAAGGTTTACCTTGAATATGAGCCTAAGGTTGCTGCGATTGGTGCTGGCTTGGATATCTTTAAGCCTCGCGGAAGCATGGTCATCGATATGGGTGGTGGTACTAGTGATATTGCCATCCTTTCACTAGGAGATATTGTTGCTAGTCAGTCAATTCGAATGGCTGGGGACAAATTAAATGCGGACATTACCGCTTATATTAAGGATCATCACGGCCTAATCATTGGTGAGCATACCGCTGAACAAATTAAGATGGAAATCGGAACGGCCTTGCAAGTTGACGAACCAAAGGAAATGGATGTTCGTGGTCGTGATGTTGCTACTGGAATGCCAAAGCAAATTACGACAAATGAAAATGAAATTGAAGAGGCCATCCACGGGACGCTTGATCAAATCGTTAAGGCAACTATTGGTGTTCTTGAAACAATTCCGCCTGAGTTAGCAAGCGATATTATTGACCGGGGAATCATGCTTACTGGTGGGACTTCTCTCCTTAAGGGCATTGATCAGCTCTTTAGTGATCAATTAAAGGTTCCCGTTGTCGTTTCACAAGACCCATTGGACAATGTTGCTAAGGGTGCCGGTGAGATGCTGGAACGGATGCAGAAGACCGATAACGGTAAAAAGAGCAAGGACTAATGGTGCGGATTGCGAGTCGATTAATCCGGTGGTATCAACGGTATATATCGGCAAGACGACCATTTAGGGTTTGTCGGTATTATCCTTCTTGTTCCGAATACATGCTAGAAGCTATTCAACGTTTTGGAATCCGGGGGATATTACTTGGAATTGTGAGACTACTGCGGTGTCAACCATTTGCTCGTGGTGGTTATGACCCAGTTCCTAAAAGATTTACTTTCCATCGAGTTATAAAATAATAAAGGTGAAAAAGTGGCAAAAAAAGATAAAAAAATTGAAGTTAATGTAAAAGATATTGAACGCCGTCACCAACCAGTTCAGCAAGTCTTCATTGGGAAGCGGCTAATTGGTGAAGTGGTTGCGGATGGTAATCGTTTTAAGGCTTTACTGACTGCTGACGAAAGTGAATTCTTTGTTCGCTCTCAGGAAGAGGGACTTGAAGTTGTATTGCAACAATATCATTTACATCAAGGATAAATGCGATGCAGTAGCGTTGCCAAAATCTCAAAAAAGGAGTTAAAGGATGCAACGTTCTCAAAGGGATGATGAGAGCCGGATTGACTGGGGAATCATTTTTTGTGTGTTGCTGCTAGCCTTAATTGGTTTGGCATCAATTTATGTTGCGGCCGTTCATGATACTGGAGGTTCTACCAGTGTTATGCGGCAAGTGGTAAGCCAGTTAATTTGGTATATTATTGGGACAATTTTAGTGGTTGTGATTATGCAGTTTGACTCTGAACAGCTGTGGAAAGTTGCCCCACTAGTTTACTGGGTTGGAATATTCTTAATGTTTGCAATCCTGGTATTCTATAGTCGTGCTTATTATGCTAATACGGGGGCCAAAAGTTGGTTTGCAATTGGACCATTTACTTTTCAGCCGTCAGAAATCATGAAACCAGCCTATATCTTAATGATGGGGCGGGTAATCACAACGCATAATAACCACTATAATGTTCATACTGTTAGATCTGATTGGCGATTGATCGGAACGATGGCCTTATGGCTACTACCGATCTTAATCTCATTGAAGTTACAAAACGACTTTGGGACAGGACTTGTTTTCTTCGCTATTTTCTGTGGAATGGTCCTTGTTTCTGGGGTTACGTGGCGAATTATTGCCCCAACAGCGATTGCATTAGTTGTAATTGGTGGTTCGGCATTAGCAATGGTTACGAGTTCATTTGGTCGGATGATCCTTGAACACGTTGGTTTCCAGGCATACCAGTTTGACCGGGTAGATACCTGGCTTCATCCAGAGCAGGATACCAGTAATCAAGGCTATCAATTATGGCAAAGTATTAAGGCCGTTGGTTCTGGTGGAATTACTGGGACGGGATTTAATAATTCTAAGGTTTACGTCCCCGTTCGTGAATCAGATATGATCTTTTCGGTTGTCGGCGAGAATTTTGGCTTCATTGGAAGTGCATTACTGATTCTTCTCTACCTACTTTTGATTTACTTAATGATCCGCGTTACGTTTGATACGCGGAACGAATTCTATGCATACATCTCTACTGGTGTTATCATGATGATTTTATTCCACGTTTTTGAAAACATCGGGATGAATATTGGGCTACTTCCACTGACAGGTATTCCGCTACCATTTATTAGTGCTGGTGGTTCATCCTTGATTGGTAACCTAATCGGGATCGGGATGGTAATGTCGATGAGATATCACCACCATTCGTACATGTTTAGTAACAACAAGGAATTTAGATAGATGGGGTGTAAATAAAATGGCAGCTGAGAATTATTTCTGGCAAAAAAAGGAAGCTAATGGTAACACTCGTTTGGGCTTAAACGATTCTGGTCGAGACGATTTAGGTAAGGTTAGCTTTATTGATGTTCCTGCTGTAGGGACAAAGTTAACTAACGGTGGTAAGTTTATCGCTGTTGAAGCTGAAAAGGCAGTTACTGACCTTGATAGCCCAATTGATGGTGAAATTACCGCAGTTAACAAGAAGGTCCTTGATCAACCAGAACTATTGAGTTCAAGTGATGAAAAGGATAACTGGATTGTTGAAGTAAAGTAATTGACAATCAAAGATAACTTAAAAAAGTTCAGAACGATTATTCTCGTTCTGGACTTTTTTGTTTTAGGGTAAATTCCACAGGATGGGGGGTGAAGCGGTTTTACTGCAACATGGTCAAGGACTGCGCAGTAGCTGATTGACTCCTCGCATCAACAAGTTGATGGTGAGAAATCTAATCAGCCTTGCGAGGGTTCACGGACGAAAACAAGTTTTCTAGTTTACTCCTTCGCCGCGACTGCAATCTCCGTCTAATTATCCCGTCCTTGATTGCAGGACAATTAAGGACTGCTCGTCAGGGACTTGCTAGAGCTAGCAACCTCCTTCCTAGCCGCAAGACGCCTTCGTCAGGAGAAATTGCTAGCCTTCCGCAAGTCCTCTGCTGACGAGCACACTTTTTTTAAAATCCCCTTGACAAAGAAAAGTGAAGTTAGTATTATAATACCAATCGAAATATTAAAATATAATTTGAAAAGATGAGTAGATATTAATTAATTACTCAGAGAGTTCTTGGTTGGTGAGAGAGAATTAGTTAGTGGTATCGAAGATGGTCTTTGATTAAAGTATATTAGTGAGTCTGAGGATAAGCTAATATTGGTGACTGCCCATTATCGCAGGTAAGTGTTGTTTGACACTTATTGAGATGAATATTGTGAGATATTCATGAACTGCGGTGGTACCACGAAGCCTTTCGTCCGTTTAATAACTTTGATTATTAAATGGTGAAAGGTTTTTTTATTGTAAAGGAGGAAAAGTAATTGATTCGCTTTAAAGATGTTTCAAAAACATATACAGGTAAAGAGGGACCCGTAAAGGCAATCAAGGATGTTAACCTGACAGTTTCCGATGGTAAGATTTACGGAATTGTTGGTTATTCGGGTGCCGGGAAGAGTACCCTAATCCGGATGATTAATGGATTAGAGACACCGACTACTGGTTCTGTTACCGTAAACGGGCAAGAAATTAGTCAGTTAAAGGGTGAAGCTTTACGGGAAGCACGACTAAAGATTGGAATGATTTTCCAACACTTTGACTTACTATGGTCACGAACCGTCTTAGAAAACGTTGAGTTCCCCTTAGAAATTTCAAAAAAGGGGAATAAAGAAGAACGACGAAAAAAGGCGGAAGAGCTCATCAAGCTAGTTGGTTTACAGGGAAAGGAAAAAGCTTATCCTTCAGAATTATCTGGTGGTCAAAAGCAACGGGTCGGCATTGCCCGGGCGTTAGCGAATGACCCGAAGATCCTTCTTTCCGATGAAGCAACGAGTGCCTTGGACCCGAAGACAACGGATGAAGTCCTTGACCTTCTCGTTGACATTAACCGTCGTTTAGGGCTGACCATCGTTGTGATTACCCACGAGATGCACGTTATTCGAAAAATTTGTGACCACGTGGCGGTGCTGGATGCTGGAACAATCGTTGAAGATGGACCTGTCTTAGATGTCTTCAAGCACCCTCAACAGGCAATTACTAAACGATTTGTTAACCAGGAAACATCAACTGGTTCTGCTGATGATACCCAGGTTGTTGTCGACCAGTTATTAGAGTCACATCCAAATGGTGTCATCGTAAAGCTAACTTTCCATGGCGACCAAGCCAAGCTACCGATTGTTTCTGAGATGCTTCGGCAATTCCCTGATACCAATATGAGTATTATTGAGGGGAATATCCACCAGACACAGGAAGGGTCAATTGGTTCCCTATACATCCAGTTGACGGTGGAGAACGATAACCAAGAACAAATTCAAGGTGCTCTTGATTACTTGAAGACCATGAGAGTAGAGACAGAGGTGATTAATCGTGAACAATAATGGATTTGCTTCATTTTTTGAATTTAATAATGTTGATTGGACAAAAATGGGCCAAGCAACCTGGGAAACTGTTTGGATGACAGTTGTCTCAATGATTGCAGTTGCGATCTTCGGGATTATCTTGGGACTGATTTTGTTTGAAACACAGAATAGTAATTCAATTGGTGCCAAGATTATTAATTGGGTAGTTGCCGCTTTGGTTAACATTTTTCGTTCAATCCCGTTTATTATCTTGATTGTTCTGTTACTTCCAGCAACTCAAGCGTTAGTTGGAACAATCATGGGTCCACGGGCGGCATTACCATCGCTGATTATTTCAGCCGCACCATTCTATGCTCGACTCGTTCAGATTGCCTTTGATGACCTGGATCATGGTGTTATTGAAGCTGCAAAGGCGATGGGAGCTACCCGGTGGCAGATTGTTACCAAAGTCCTAATTCCAGAAAGCTCACCAGCACTGGTTTCAGGAATCACGGTTACTACCATTTCATTAATTGGTTACACTGCAATGGCTGGTGCAATTGGTGCCGGTGGTCTTGGTAACTTGGCTTACTTAGATGGGTTCCAAGCAAGCAACAATGCCGTGACGATGATGGCAACAATCATCATTGTCGTGATTGTCTTTATCTTCCAATTCTTGGGGGATGCAGTTGTTAAGAAAATTGATAAGCGTTAATTAGAAAACGGAGGTAATTCTTATGAAGAAAAAATGGTTAGCAGCAATTGCAACGTTAGCATTAGGGGCATTGGTCCTTACAGGATGTGGAAAGCAAAAGGAAACAACTTTAACCGTGGGGGCTTCTTCAACTCCCCACGCAGAAATTCTGAAGCATGTTCAACCTCAATTAAAGAAGGAAGGGGTTAACTTAAAGATTAAGACCTTCCAAGATTATGTTTTGCCAAACAAAGAATTAGCTAGTGGCGACTTGGACGCTAACTACTTCCAACACAAGCCATTCTTAGATAATTGGAACAAGAAGAACCACGGAACATTAGTTAATGCCGGGAATGTTCACCTTGAACCAATTGGCTTCTATTCAAAGAAGTACAAGAAGTTATCAGACTTGCCTAATGGAGCAACTATCTTAGTATCGAACAACGTTGCTGATTATGGGCGGGTACTGGAAATCTTGAAGGATGCCGGATTAATCACTCTTAAGCCAGGTACAAAGATCGAATCCGCTAACTTTAACGATATTCAAACTAACAAGAAGAATTTGAAGTTCAAGACCGACCTCGAACCAAAGTTGATGACACAATTCTACAAGCGTGGTGAAGGTGATGCCGTTGTTATTAACGCTAACTACGCTGTTCAAGCTGGATTGAACCCAAAGAAGGACTCAATTGCCCTTGAAAAGAATAGTTCACCATACGCTAACTTGATTGCTGTGCAAAAGAAGAACAAGAATAACCCAGCAATTAAAAAGTTAATCAAGGCTCTTCAATCTAAGTCAACTCAACAATGGATTAACAAGCACTACAATGGTGGGGTTGTTGCTGTCTACCCTAACGGTAAGTAAGCAAATAATTTTATTGAAAACCAAAGTTACGAAGACGACCGTAACTTTGGTTTTTGACTTTTAAATAGCTAGTAAGGGAGACTGAATCATGATATACTAAAGATTCTAGGAAAACGGTAATAAATTAAATTAAACTAAATAAGGTGGTACACGTAATGACTAAAAAGTTAAAAATCGCATTGTTGTTTGGTGGTAATTCCTCTGAGCATGACGTATCAAAGCGTTCGGCACATAACATTTATGATGCTATTGATAAGGATAAGTATGATGTTAGCTTGTTTATGTTTACTAAGGACGGGATCCTGCTTGGTAATGATGCATCACAGCGAATCTTTGATGGGGATGACGAGGACCAAGTAGTTCAAGAAGAATACAAGAAGATGGACCTCAGCCGACCATTAGCCCCAATTATGGCACTAGATGAGATGAAGTCCGTTGATCTGTTCTTCCCGGTTATCCATGGTAATCTGGGAGAAGATGGGACTGTTCAGGGACTGTTTAAGCTTTTACGGAAGCCATACGTTGGTTCGAATATTGCTGCTAGTGCGATGGCATTCGATAAGGATTTGACAAAGAAGATCCTTACGGAAGCTGGTATCCGTAATACTCCTTACGTAGTGGTCACTCCCGAGAACCGGGCTGAATATTCTTGGGATCGGGTTGAAGAAAAGATCGGTGACCTTGCCTTTGTTAAGCCTGCTAAGCAAGGGTCATCTGTCGGGATCCATAAGGTAACCAATGCCGAAGAATACGAGCAGGCTCTTGATGATGCCTTTAAGTACGATTACAAGATTTTAGTCGAACAGGGGATTGATCACCCACAGGAAGTCGAGATCTCAATTCTTGGTAACGAGCACCCTGTAGCATCAAAGCTTGGTGCGGTGCGGGTACCAGAAGGTGATTCCTTCTATAACTACGAGAACAAGTTTGTTGATGCCAGTGGTGTCGTATTTGAGTTGCCGGTAAAGCTTCCTGAATACCTAACCGAAGAAATCACGTCAATGGCACTG
Source organism: Limosilactobacillus sp. (assembly GCF_022651205.1). Classification (GTDB taxonomy): domain Bacteria; phylum Bacillota; class Bacilli; order Lactobacillales; family Lactobacillaceae; genus Limosilactobacillus. The sequence continues at coordinate 2,536 of NZ_JALCQI010000016.1, read as the reverse complement.
AAGGCATATAAGGTGCTAGGGATGAAGGGGATGGCCCGGATCGACTTCTTGGTTGATTCAAACAATGTTCCATACCTTGGTGAACCAAACACCTTACCAGGCTTTACTAATATTAGTCTTTACCCTCAAATGTGGGAAGTTTCTGGAATTAGTTACTCCGACCTAGTTGATCGGCTAATTCAACTTGGCTTGGAAGAATTTGATCGGAACAGTAAGATTAAATATGATTTCCAAAAATTGGGTAAAGAAAAAGTCGGTACCAAAAAATATAATGAAGATTAGTTCAATATTGTAAAAAATTTATCAGAACTATTTAATATTCATATTTGCTTAATATGTCTAATTTAATTGGACGAAATATGCATAATGGAGGAACTGGTGAAAATTAGTCCGTACCAGTTCTTTTTTATTGCTGATTCCTTAGTATCAGCGCATAATTAGTGTTATAATGCATAAAGATATTTTCAGCTACGGTTCTTAGATCATTTGATCTCGCCAATAATTTTTGACATATCAGTAAGTTGAGGAAGGGAAGAAAATGAGACTCCGAGGAGACGTTTTAAAGAAAATTCGCCGCAAAAGAGGTTTATCACAGACAGCATTGGCAGAAGGTATCTGTACTCAGGCCACAATTAGCTTAATGGAGAAGCAAAACCGGCTGCCTAAAATGAATATTTTGACTGCAATCTGTGAACGCCTGAATATCCCCACAGAAAGAATCGTGGAAAATAGTGGGAGCGGCATTAACGACCAATTTAATACAATTGTTAACGATTTGGTTGCTGGAAAACTAGATGAAGCCGTAGATGGATTAAATAAAATCCCAATTAAAAAAATTGAGAGTGACTTTGATAAGCAGCGATATTACTACTTATTGGGAACGGTCCAGGTTAAATCAGACAAGATTGATGAAGCAATCTTCAATTTTGAATTAGTCTTGACCCAATTTGCAACAACGAGTGCCAACATTTACCTGGCAATGACAACTGCTGGAATGGCACTTGCTTACTATAAGCGTAACGATCCAGAACGGGCTCAACGGTTAACCGATCGTGCTGTTCGCCTAATTGATAATAAGAAATTAATTGGGAGCTTACACCAGTGGGCATCAATTTATTGCCAAATTGGTGAGCTCTACGGAAACCTTGGTAACTACAAGGAATCCAAAAAGATTGTTGAACGGGGGATTGAGCTTTGTCGTGATCACGACTCACTATTTATCCTTGATGAACTATATTTGATTCTTGGAAAAGATGAGTTAGCATTAGGAGAAAAGGACGAAGCTAAGAAGACCTTAGAGATTGCGAAAAGTATTAGTATTGCACGTAGGGAATCCTTTGTTAAAGACGAAATCGAAAAAGAATTAAAGAAATTAAATTAGAAAACAAATCGCTAGTTACGGTAATTATCGTAGCTAGCGATTTTTTGTAACTGAAAAGGTCAGTTTTAAGTACTCATTGTGCCTAATGCTGGCCTTTTTAATGTGAAATCAGTGTACTAGCGCTCTTAACGATATAACTAAGATTATATCAGTTAGATAAAGGGAAAATATAATATTTATACGTATAAATATTTTTTGTAGATATAACTATAAAAGCGTAATGCTGACATATAGGCTTTTATATCAAATTCATCACATTCGTTTAGCAATTGTTTGACATAAATCTTGAAAAATATCATTGATTTATCCGTACAAGTAGAGTAATATAAAAATTGTTCAATGAATACGTTTTCATGAAGGCGAGCATTTACTTAGTTTTTTATCAAGGGGGATAAACTAATGGCGCAAGGTAAAAAGAAAATTTCAAGTGCCTTTATCTACTTCTTCGGATCATTCGGAGGAATCCTATTTGGTTACGATATCGGTGTAATGACTGGTGCCTTGCCATTTCTTCAAACAGATTGGCATTTGGAAAATGCAGCAACCTTGGTTGGTTGGATTACTTCAGCAGTGATGTTTGGTGCAATCTTTGGTGGTGCTTTGGCCGGACAATTATCAGATAAATTTGGCCGGCGGAAGATGATTTTAATGTCTGCAATTGTTTTCATGGTCTTCTCTGTTTTATCAGGTGTATCGCCTGATATGGGTGAAGCGAGTGCTTACTACCTAATTATTGTTCGGATGTTACTTGGATTAGCAGTTGGTGCCGCGTCAGCTTTGGTTCCTGCTTACATGTCAGAAATGGCACCAGCAAGTGCTCGTGGTCGACTATCAGGATTAAACCAAACGATGATTGTTTCAGGGATGCTACTTTCATATGTTGTTGATTACCTGTTAAAAGACCTACCCGGTGAATGGGCATGGCGGTTAATGTTAGGTTTAGCTGCTGTTCCTGCCTTAATTCTTTTCCTTGGTGTCCTTCGTCTACCTGAATCACCGCGGTTCTTACTTCGGAATGGTAATGAAGCGCAAGCAAGGAAAGTCTTGACATATATTCGGAAAAATCCAAATGAAATTAATAAAGAATTAGAAAGTATTAAGGAAACTGCTAAGGAAGAAAGTGAAGCTAACAAGAAGGCAACCTGGGGGACACTA
>NZ_JALCQI010000015.1 GCF_022651205.1 Limosilactobacillus sp. | reverse complement strand
ATCAGCAGGGGTACATACCAGCAGACCAGTCAGAACTAGAGAAGTTCATTCAGGTTTTAATTAACTTTTATAATAACTGCCCTCAATGGAGTAATCGGGGATGGGCACCAGGACAAATGAGTAACCACCCGAGTGTCCAAGCATTATTGACGGGACAAAAATCTTTACCGCAAGAATTAGAAAAGTTTATTAAAAATGCCCTAATTGATCCGCTCGATGTTCTTACGTGGGTTAATGTAAGTGATGATTTTTCAAAAGCAGCTATCGCGAAGATTACTGAGCAGGTTATTCAACTAGATATTCCAACTCTTGATGAAGAGGAGTATTAAGTATCTTAAATAATCAAATATAAATAAAAGAAGGGCACGGCAATAAAACCGTGTCCTTCTTTACTAAGAACTGTAAAAATTACTGGATCCTAGAACTCTTTATAACAACTCTATTATAGAACGGTAAGGGGACTAATGTAAACCCCTGAGCCTAATTTATTTATAAATATTCGCTAAAAGTTAGGCTTATTTAATTGGCTGATAAATTGAAGGTAGGAGTCTTGTTCGCCAGTTTCCTTAATTTCGGTGTTTTCTTCAGTTACCTTTGCATTATGCAATGCTTTTTCGTCAACTGTAATCTGATGCGTAAAGGTAGCATTACCAATTAATTCAATCCAGTAACGGTGATCATCATGATGGAGGATAGTCTTTACCATTCCACCAGGATTAAAGACAGTAATTGGTTGATTAAAGTCAGCTTGATCTGGGTAGATCAATGCAAACGCGAGGGAAGTAGCGGACATCCCCGTCCCACAAGCATTTGTAAAGCCAACGCCCCGTTCAAAGGTCTTAACGAAAATCTGGTTATGACCAAGAATATGAGCAAAGTTAACGTTAACCCCATCCGAAAAGTAGGGATTCTCACCATTAAGCCATTCGCCAAGAGAACCCAACTGCTTAAAGCCATCCTCGTCAACAAATGAAATTAAGTGGGGATTTGGAACAGCGATACCAGAGAAACGAAAACCGGGAAGCAATTCTGGCACGAGGGTGTTTAGTAACCGGTCATGACCGAGGTTATCATACGGTAATGCTTCCTTGTTAAAACGAACGGGAGATATTTCAACAGCAAATGCCGGAACACCATTGGCAAGATCAGGCTGCCGACGGACTTGCAAGCTAGCATTCATCGTATCAACCTTAAAATTATCAATTCCGTCGCGTTCTGCAACATACCGGGCGACGGTTCGTAATCCGTTACCGCACATTGAGGCTTCACTACCATCAGCGTTGATTACCCGCATTTGAGCAGTAGCACCTTCACGAACAGGTTTATTAACGACAAGGACCCCATCAGCGCCACCAAGGATTCCTGTTTTCTTACTGGTGATTTGCTGGGCAAGAGCGATAAGTTCATCATCAGTTAATTCTTGTTCTAATTTTGTTTGGTCCAGGATAAAAAAGCAGTTTTGTGAACCGTGAACTTTTAATAATTCTGTCATTGGAAACCTCCTAATTTGCAAAGAAACGGTGGTAAATGGCACGAACAGCCGCGTCAGCATCTTGATTGTAAGTTCCAATCATAATTGCAATCCGTGATGCCCCCTGGTTAATCATTGGCACAGCAATGTGTTCTTCAGTGAGGGGGTTCAAAATATCATTAATCACGCCAGTACGATTGCGCATCCCTTCACCGACAACCATTGTAATGGCGTAATTATCGATCCATTCTAGTCGATCTGGGTTGATTTCTTCTTGAATTTCATTACAGATGATATCAACCAGTTCGTCATCCAGTTCCTTTTTATCAAAAATAATCGTAATATCATCGATCCCAGAAGGCATGTGTTCATATGAAACGTTATGCCGTGCGAGAATTTGAAGGATTCTGAGGGTGAAGCCGGCTTCCTTGTTAAGGAGATACTTATGAAGATAAAGGGCAGCAAAATGCTTACCACTAACGACACCAGTAATAATATCGGTTGGCTGGAATGAATGATCAGGGACGATCAAGGTTCCTGGCTTTTCTGGATTATTAGTGTTTTTAACGTTAATCGGAACATTACCTTGGATTGCCGGAATCAAGGCTTCGTCATGAAAGACTGAGAAACCAGCGTAGGAAAGTTCTCGCATCTCGCGGTAGGTCATTTTAGCGATTGGTTGGGGATGATCAACAACGTTTGGGTTAGCTGAGTAGATGGCATCAACATCGGTGAAGTTTTCGTACATTGATGCATGAAGTCCCCGAGCAAGGATTGCTCCGGTAATGTCAGAACCACCACGGGAGAAAGTTGCAATATGACCAGCAAGGGTAATCCCGTAAAAGCCCGGGAAGACAATGATTTCTTGTTCACCATAAGTAAAGTTAGCTAACCGTGCATAGGTCTCCGGAATTACAGTTGCATTGTTCGGAGTCCCGGCAACCTTTAAGCCGACCTCTTCAGGAGTTGCTAACCGAGCGGGAAAGCCAAGGTGCTTAAGAACGAGGGACATTAATTCAGCATTCAGTCGTTCTCCGTGGGCCTTAAAGGCGGCTAACAGGTAATTATCATTTGGATACTCTTCATTTGGTAAGCTAGTTAACCGTTCCGCTAGCGGTTGAAGTTGGTCACTAGGCAAATCAAAATAATCAGCGATTGCTTGATACCGCGCCAGAATATCTTTTCGAATTACCATTGCTTCCTGATCCTGACCTGCGATTGTTGTTTGCGCGTACTTGATTAAAAGATCGGTTACCTTAGTATCACCAACATTTCTCTTCCCCGGTGCGGACGTAACAACTACCCGCCGTTCCGGATCACTTGTAATAATTTTAATCGCATGTTCATAGCTCGGTCCATCCGCTAATGAACTTCCACCAAACTTAACTACCTTCATTCTCAATTCTCCTTTTCGCATGAGATTCTCACACAAAGTTTTTAATCGAATTTTAACATTGATTGATAAATATGCAAGAAAAATTTAGAGTGCGAGGTCGAAAAAAGCTCCCGGTTGATAACGATTTCTCCAGGAGAGTGGTGTCTTGCACCACCTCCTGGAGGTCGTTATCTTGAGGGAGTTTCGACCGAGCGCGTTTCGACTCGGTAAAAGTAGAAACTACCCCCAGCCAACTTTACGGAAACAAGAAAGACCAGGTTAGCTTTAACCTAGTCTTTAATGCGGCAACATAGCCATAACGTGCTCACCGTGACCGCAACTTCTGCCTAGCTATCTCGTCCTTGATTGCAGGCCAATCATCGTCCGAGATTTCCTAGTGCTCAGTTGCTAGTTCGTCACGGTTTGCACTTCTCTACTTCAAATTCGTTATCAAGAAGAACACGATAAAGATGGCAAAGAGGATGTACATCATTGGGGAGACATCCTTGTGGTGTTTGGAAGCGATCATGGTGATGGGGTAGGCGATCATACCGAGGGCTAAACCATCAGAAATGGAGTAGGTAAGTGGCATGCCGACAACAACAAGGAATGCGGGGAGGGCAACTTCGAAGCGATCCCAGTTGATGTATTTCAAGTTGTTGGCCATTAGTACACCAACGATAATTAGGGCTGGTGCCGTAACGGTTGTTGGAATAACTGCCAGTAGTGGGCTAAAGATCATGGAAATGAGGAACAGGATCCCAACAAAAACTGCGGTTAAACCAGTTCGGCCACCCATGGCGATTCCGGCGCTTGATTCAACGGAAGTTCCCAGAGGAGCGGTACCGCAGATTGCCCCTTCAACCATTGCCAGGGAGTCGGACAAGAAGGCTTTACCGATTCGTGGAATTTTGCCGTTTTTATCAACCATTCCGGCCTGTTGGGTCATTCCAATTAAGGTTCCAGCGGTATCAAAGAAGGTCACTAAAAGGAAGGTCAAGACGACCATAAATAGTTGTGGAGTGTTAATGTCTTTGAGATGGAAAAGAGCATGACCAAATGTTGGTGCCATGCTTGGTGCAGTTGAAATGATTCCGTGAGGCAATGGAATTTGACCAATGATCATTCCAAAAATGGCGGTGATAATCATTCCAATAAAGATTGAACCAGGAACCCGAGCCGCCATTAAGATCACCGTTAGGATTAAACCAAAGAGGGTTAGCCAAACATCGGGATTACCGAATGAGCCGAGACCGACAAGGGATGATGAGTTATTAACAATCAGTTTCCCGTTTTGGAGACCAATAAAGGCAATGAATAATCCAATTCCCGCAGAGATGGCATACTTTAGATCCTGCGGGATTGCATCGACAACTTTTTCCCGCAACTTCAAGATTGTAATTAAAATAAACAGGAATGAAGCAACTAGGACACTTGCCAAGGCTGTCTGCCAATTAATGTGCATTCCAATGACAACATTGTAGGCAAAAAATGCGGCACTTCCGAGAGTTGGGGCAAGAGCAATCGGGTAGTTAGCGATTAGTCCCATGAGGAAACAACCAATTGCGGTTGCAACCGCAGTAACTGTGAAGGCAGCTCCTTTATTAATTCCGGCTGCGTGTAAAATATTCGGGTTAACAAATAGAATGTATGACAAGCTCACGAACGTTGTCAGGGCCGCAATTAATTCGCCCTTAATAGTTGTGTGAGCGTCACTTAAATGAAAGATCCGATCTAACACTATCAATTCTCCTCTTCTTAATGTAAATTTAAAAACTTATTCCTACTAGAATAGCACAGAAACTCGTCTCCTGATTGACTTTCTTTCTAATTGACTAAATATAAGCCAAATATTCATTAAATCAGAAATTAGGGTTAGATTAATATGAGAAAATTTAATAATTTCGTTGACATTCTAATCGAAGAATCATATTATATTTATAAATCGAAGAGGCGCGACCAACACTAGTAAGTAATCTTAGCCTGCCGAGCAATGAGGATTACCGAACAGGGCGGCCGCCGAAGTACTTAATCTGGCATGGTTAAGGCACTGGGGCGTGACTGAAGAAGCCACGGACTGTCGTGGGACAATATCAGCCCACGTTGCGCTATCGACAAAAACGGGTAAAATACATCCACTGTTTGTCTTTGCGCAGGCAGTGGATTTTTTTATCAATTTGATTTTCCCCGAATGAGTAATGGAGGAATTATTATGAACCAACAAATTACTGCTCAACAGTTAAACGCTGCTGGTCACCTGACGATCGGTGGTTGTGATTCAATTGAGCTTGCTCATGAATTTGGTACACCATTGGTAGTATATGACGTTTCTCAGATTCGTCGCCAAATTCGTAGTTTCCGCAAGGTCTTTGAAGAAAACAATGTTGACTATGCAGTTAGTTATGCTAGCAAGGCCTTTGCCGCAATTGCAATGTACCAGGTAGCTGCTGTTGAAGATGCTCACGTCGATGTTGTATCTGCCGGCGAACTTTACACAGCGATTAAGGCGAATTTCCCAATGGATCGTGTTAGTTTTCATGGCAATAACAAGTCTCGTGAAGAATTAGAAATGGCTGTTGACCACCATGTTGGTACGATCATGCTCGATAATTTCCATGAGATTGACTTATTGGCCGATGTCCTTGAAGTTAAGGACGCAACGATTGATGTGATGTTAAGAATCACGCCAGGAATTTCGGCGCATACTAATAAGTATATTCAAACTGGACAAGTTGATAGTAAGTTTGGTTTTGACTTGCAATCCGGTCAGGCTGATGAGGCATTGCAGAAAGTCTTAGCTAACCCCCGTATGAAGATGCGTGGCCTCCATGCTCATATCGGTTCTCAAATTTTTGAATTAGCTGGTTTCGAGGGTGTAGCAAAGAAATTGGTTGAAGTCGCTGCTCATTGGCGCGATCAATTCAATTATGAAGCAGAAGTAATCAATGTTGGTGGAGGTTTTGGTATTCGCTACGTTTCTGCTGACCATCCCCTCCAGCCCGAAGAATTTGTCGATGCTATTATTAAAGCAATCAAGAAAGAAACCAGTGCTAAAGGACTTTCAATGCCAGCAATTTGGATTGAACCGGGTCGTTCGATCGTTGGTCCTGCCGGTTATAACCTTTATACGGTTGGTTCACGAAAAGATGTCCCAGGATTAAAACCTTACGTCACCGTTGATGGTGGAATGGGGGACAATATTCGTCCAGCACTTTATCAAGCAGAGTACGAAACCGTCCTTGCCAGTGATCCGCAAGCACCAATCAAAGAACATGTTCGGCTTGCCGGAAAATATTGTGAATCAGGTGATATCTTGGCTCAGGATCAGGGACTACCTGAAACTAAGCCAGGTGATGTCTTAGCAATGCTGGACACCGGGGCTTATGGCTATTCAATGGCTTCCAATTATAATCGAAACCCTCGTCCTGCAGTTGTTTTTGCTGAGAATGGTAAGGCACAGGTGGTAGTTGAACGAGAATCATTAGAAGATTTGGTTCATTTAGATCGCTCATACAAACAATAAAAACTATTTATATAGGTAGAAAGAGGTAAAAAAGATGGCTGAATTAGATGCACAAGCAATTATTAACTACATTGGTAACGCACCGAAAAAGACCCCCGTTAAGGTTTACTTAAAAGGAGATCTGAGTAAGCTTGAATTTCCGGAAGGCGTGCAATCCTTTGTTGATGAACATACTGGGGTAATCTTTGGTGATTGGAAGGTTGTTGAACCATTTCTGAAGAGTAACCAAGCAGTAATTGAAGACTACCATATCGAAAATGACTGTCGTAATTCCGCTGTTCCATTGCTTGATCTTAAGGGAATTAATGCTCGAATTGAACCTGGAGCAATTATTCGTGATAAGGTTCTGATTGGAAATAACGCCGTTGTCATGATGGGAGCAACAATTAACATTGGAGCCGAAATTGGTGATGATTCAATGATCGACATGGGAGCAATCCTTGGTGGTCGTGCTATCGTTGGTAAGCATTGTCATATTGGTGCTGGAACTGTTCTTGCTGGGGTTGTTGAACCTGCCTCTGCTCAACCAGTTCGAATTGATGATAACGTCTTAATTGGAGCAAATGCAGTAGTGATCGAAGGTGTCCACGTCGGTGAAGGGGCTGTAGTTGCTGCGGGAGCAATTGTGACCCATGATGTTGAACCACATACCATGGTTGCTGGTGTTCCTGCTAAGGTAATTAAGAAGGTCGACGCACAAACCGAAAGCAAGACGGGACTTGAAGACAACTTACGGAAACTATAGGAGCTGGTTAAATGTTAAGTGAGAGTGATTTAATTCAAATTCGCCGTCATCTTCACCAGATTCCAGAGTTGGCACTTCAGGAACATAAAACTCACCACTTCCTTCTGGAAATGGTCGAAGAAATGAAGCAGGACTTTTTAGAGGTTCGCAATCCAGAAGAGCTGCCGACTTCGATGATGGTTCTGGTTCATGGATCGGCTCCTCAACGAACGATTGGCTACCGAACTGACATTGACGCCTTACCGGTTGAGGAACAAACTGGGTTGCCGTATGCATCGCAGCATCCAGGTGTTATGCACGCTTGTGGTCATGATATTCACATGACAGTGGCGTTAGGTGTCTTATCATACTTCAGTGAACACCAACCAAAAGATAACCTGTTATTCTTCTTCCAACCAGCCGAAGAGAGCGAAAGTGGCGGTAAACGATCATATGAATTAGGGTTGTTTACGGGAAAGTGGCGCCCAGATGAATTTTATGGTCTCCATGATAATCCTGATCTACCAGCAGGAGCTATTGGTTGTCGAATGGGGACCCTTTTCGCTGGGACAACTGAAGTTAATATTGATTTGAACGGTAAGGGTGGTCACGCTGCCTACCCACAAGACGCCAATGATACGGTTGTCGCGGCTGCAATGTTGATTAGTCAGATTCAAACGGTAATTTCGCGAAGTATCGATCCAATTCAAAGCGGAGTGATCACTTTGGGAAAGATCGATGCGGGAACAATCAGAAACGTGATTGCTGGCCATACTCGAATCGAGGGAACAATTCGGGGACTAACCCAGAAGATGATTGAAACAATTGACCAACGCCTGAAGGACATTTGTGAGGGAATCGGGCGAAGTTATAACATGGATGTTCAATTGCAATTAAACCAGGGTGGCTATTGGCCAGTTGAAAACAATCCAGAACTAACTAAACGCTTTATTTCATATATGAAATCAGCACCGAATGTTAACTTTATTGAGACCCAACCAGCAATGACTGGTGAAGATTTTGGCTTCCTGTTAGCGAAGTTCCCGGGAACAATGTTTTGGTTAGGAGTCGATGATGACTCTCAATTACACTCGGCTACGTTAACGCCTAAGGAAGAAGCAATTCAGCGTGGTGTTAATGCAATTACCGGTTTTCTAGAATACCGAATGACAAAGGAATAATGGAGGAAGAGAACATGACAAACTTAGCAAATGCAGATTTATTAACAGCGATTGTAACGCCTTTTACAGATGATAATAAGATTAACTTTGATGCGTTAGAAAAATTGACTAATTCATTAATTGATCGGGGCTGCAACGGTTTCGTTATTGGTGGAACGACCGGTGAAACACCAGAATTAAGCCATGATGAGAAGATTGCTCTCTACACTCATTTTGGTGAAATTGTTGATGGTCGAGTACCCGTAATTGCCGGAACCGGGAGTAACAACACTCAGGAAACAATTGAGCTAACTAATGAAGTCGGCCAAATTAATGGAATTGACTACGCATTAGTTGTGGTACCGCCATACAACAAGCCAAATCAACGGGGGATGCTGGCTCACTTCAAGACAGTTGCGGACAATGTGAATATTCCAATTATTATTTACAATATTCCTGGCCGGACCGGTTCTAAGATGGCACCAGAAACTGTTGTTGAATTATCTCAACACCCAAACATTGCTGGTATTAAGCAATGTGCACCATTGGAAGACATGGAATACATTATTGAACACAAGGCTGACGACTTCCTTGTCTTTACTGGTGAGGATGCTCAAGCATTAACTTCACGTGTTCTTGGTGCCGATGGTGTTGTTTCCGTGGCTTCACACCTGTACGTTAAGGAAATGCGCCAAATGTTTGATGGCCTTTATCGTGGTGATTACAAGCTCGCTGGTAAACTTCAACGGTGGTTAACTCCCCGGATGGCTGCTTGCTTCATGTTCCCATCCCCATCTCCAGTCAAGGCTGTCTTAAATGCTCAAGGCTTTGATGCCGGTGATTGTCGTTTGCCTATCTTATCACTAAATAAGGAAGAACAAACTCAACTTGAGCAAGCCTTAGACCTACCAGCTGATTCCTTAGAAAATAAGACGCTTCCTTTGGACTTATAAAATGGAGGGTTAATAATGGCAAATGTTTTAATTGCTGGAGCTGCCGGTGCAATGGGGCAAAAAGCAGTTTCCTTGGTTAACTCAATGACTGATATGAAGCTAACGGCTGTATTAGGCCCCAGTATATCAGCAAGTGACTGTTCACAGTACCACTTAGGTGATGATGTTAAGGTATTCAATTCATTGGATGAGGTTGATGCTGGAATCGCTGATATTTGGTTAGACTTTACCGTTCCGACAGCGGTTTATGAGAACGTTAAGTTTGCTTTAGAGCACGATTTCATGCCGGTTGTGGGGACGACTGGATTGACTGATGCACAAGAACAAGAATTGATCAAACTTAGTCAAGAAAAGCATATTGGTGGTTTAATCGCACCTAATTTTGGTATGTCAGCAGTCCTCTTAATGAAGTTCGCTCAGGAAGCAGCCAAGTACTTCCCGGATGTTGAAGTGATCGAAATGCACCACGCGGACAAGAAGGATGCCCCATCAGGTACCGCTCTTAGTACCGCTAAGTTAATTGATCAAGTGCGCAAACCACATGAAAGTAATCCTGATGAAACTGAGTCGCTAAGCGGTGTTCGTGGCGGTGACTATCATGGAATCAAGATTCATTCTGTACGTCTGCCAGGTTATATTGCTCATGAACAAGTTCTCTTTGGTGGTGCCGGAGAAGCCCTAACGATTCGCCAAGATTCATTCGATCGTCAATCCTTTATGAGTGGTGTCAAGGTCGCCTTAGAAAAGGTTAGTGGCCTGAATCAACTAGTCGTTGGACTTGAAAAGATCCTTTAAGGAGGAAACATATGCCAAAATTAGACCAACATCTTAGAAGTGTCGTTAACCAGCGAGTTGATGCTTTGCCACCCGCTCAAATTCGGGCGTTCGATGATGAAATTTCAGCAATTCCAGGAATTGTTAAGTTAACTCTTGGTGAACCGGATTTCGATGTTCCCGAGCATGTTAAGCAAGCAGCAATTGAGAGCATTAAGAATAATGATTCTCATTATTCAGCTAGCCGCGGGACATTACCATTACGGAAGGCGATCAGTAATTATTTAGCCGAAACGCGGAAGGTTAAGTATGATCCGGAAGCAGAAATTATTGTGACCGTTGGGGCAACCGAAGCAATTACGGCGACGACATTTGCGTTACTTAATCCGGGTGATAAGGTGATTATCCCAACACCAATTTTCTCCCTTTACTTTCCAAGCGTTTCATTAACCGGGGCAACTCCCGTTAAGGTGGATACCTCTAATGATGGATTCTTGTTAACGGCTGATCGTCTTGGAAAAGTGCTGGAACGGGAAGATAACGTTAAGGCAATTATTCTTAATTATCCGAATAACCCGACAGGTCGTTCATATTCACATGACGAATTAGCAGCATTGGCAAAGGTCATTAAAGAACATCACTTGTTAGCGATCGTCGATGAAATTTATAGTGAATTGATTTATGATCAACCATTTACGTCGTTGGCAACGTTTCTTCCTGAACAAACAGTTGTGATTAGTGGTTTATCTAAGTCTCATGCGATGACGGGGTGGCGGTTAGGCTATGTTGCTGCTCCACAGGATGTAACTGACCAAATTTCGAAGATGCATTCATTTATGGTAACGGCGCCAAACGATACTGCACAAGCGGCTGCGTTGGAAGCTCTAACAAACGGCCAAGAAGATCCGCTTGAATTTAAGAAACACTACCAAAAGAGACGGGATCGCTTAGCAAGTGCCATGAAGGCGATGGGCTTTGAAATTGCTGTTCCTGATGGTGCCTTCTATATTTTTGCAAAGATTCCTGATGTTTTTGGTAATGATGATTTTGGCTTTGCCCGTCAGTTAGCTCATCAGGCAAAGGTTGGCGTAATCCCTGGTCAAGCATTTGGACCGGGTGGTGAAGGTCATATCCGTCTTTCTTACGCTGCATCGGATGATGAGATCGAAGAAGTAATCAAGCGGTTGAAGACGTTTATGAAATCACTGAACTAAACGAGAAAGAAGACGTTAATATGCAAGAAAAGTTAAAGGTAGGAATTATTGGTGCCACCGGAATGGTTGGTCAACGTTATGTAACATTACTTGCTAACCACCCATGGTTTGAAGTAACAGTTGTCGCTGCTAGTAAGCACAGTGCCGGTCAGAAGTACGGTGAATCCGTTAAGAATCGGTGGAAGATGGGTGATACACCTGTTCCGGAATCGGTTAAGAATTTGACTATTCTTGATGCGGAAGATGTTGACCAAGTAGCTTCACAAGTGGACTTTGTCTTTTCAGCAATCAACCTCGATAAGGCTGATACCAGAAAGTTGGAAGATGAATATGCTAAGCATGAAACTCCGGTTGTTTCAAATAACAGTGCTCACCGCTGGACTCCCGATGTTCCAATGGTCGTTCCGGAAATTAACCCCGATCATATTGAGATTATTCAAGCGCAAAGGGAACGATTAGGAACTAAGCGAGGATTTGTTGCGGTCAAGCCAAACTGTTCAATTCAGAGTTACACTCCAGCAATTGCCGCTTGGCAGAAATTTGAACCAACTCAGGTACTGGCTTGTACTTACCAAGCAATTTCAGGCGCTGGTAAGACCCTTGAAACTGCTCCAGAAATCCAAAACAATGTTATTCCATATATCCCCGGTGAAGAGGAAAAGTCTGAAGATGAACCGTTAAAGATTTTTGGCCATATTGATCCAGAAAAGAAGGAAATCGTTAAGGCTCAATCCCCGGTGATCACCAGTCAATGTCTACGGGTTCCGGTATTATATGGACATACCGTAGCAACATTCGTTAACTTCAAACAAAATCCAAGCAAGGAAGAATTAATTAAGGCCTTGGAAGATTATCGTGGCTTAGCACAAGAATTAGAATTGCCAAGTGCACCAAAGCAATTTATTCAATATTTGACCGATGATTTCCGTCCGCAAGTGCGTTATGACGTTAACTTCGAACATGGTATGGGAATTTCGATTGGTCGGTTACGTCCAGATAAGATTTTCGACTGGAAGTTTGTTGGCTTGTCCCATAACACCGCTCGAGGTGCTGCTGGTGGCGCGATTGAATTAGCCGAATTGTTGACGGCTAAGGGGTATATTGAGGCAAAGTAAAATAAAAAAGTTCCGCGATTTCACAAGAGTTTGCGGAACTTTTTTCGTCTTATTACTTATTTTCTTGAAGTGCCTTGATCACAGCATCCTTTTCAGCTTGGATGAGGTTAACCTTTCCTTCGATAACTTTAATATCCATCTTAATTTCACGAGTTAATCCTGGTGTGTTGATCTTTGGTTCAAAGAATCGTTTGAATTCTGTTAGACGGGCCGGAGTATGGAAGATGTTTGCCGTAACGGTAATGTAGGTTGCAAATTCCATATCACCACCAACCGTCTTTTCAAGCCAATCCCAATCATTTTGGATCCAGTCCCAGGCAGCTTGTTGGCCAGCGTTGTTTGCGAGAACGTTCCGGTACCAACCACGAAGATCCTGTGGCTTGATTGTATCTGCATTTTCAAATTCACCAATTAGTTTCGTAATTAGTGAACTATCAGGGGTACTAGTAATGGCACCGTTGAGGTCACTCTTGTAACTGGCATCGGTTGTTTCACGATAATCTTCAAGTAACTCTTCAAAAAGCTCTTTGCTTCCGTAATGTTTAACCTCATTTCGGATAACAAGTGGCCGAATGTCGGCAGGAAGGGTAGCTAAGTCAGCACGGTTTTTACTAAAGATCTCATGGGCGGCGTTGATCGCATCTTGATTTTCCGCGTAAAGGGCAGCGCTTAAAACGATTGGTCGAGTTAGTTGATCATCATTTGATTCATCAGGTTGTGGTTGCCAACCGAGACGACTAACCTGTTGAGTACTTAATTGATTAACAAACTTCTTTAATGCTTTCTCTTCGTCACTAATTGGTGTAACAAATTGCTTCAGCTTATTTACAATTGCGTAAAGTGCGGTGTTCACAATCTCAGAGTGACTGTCAGCAAATCTTGGCAGTAGTGGAATAATTTCGGCATATGAGAGTTGTTGACCGTCTGCTAAAAGGCGGAAGTCCTGAAGAAGTTGTCGTTGGTCAATAGCGTTAAGATCAGTTAAGTGTTCAAGAATATCCTTCATCAAGGTTTGATCGTACTTGACGATAAAGTGAGAATTATTACCAACGTTCAACCTAAATGGCTTGCCATTCTGCTGACGTAATTCCTGGTAGTCGCCCATGGTTAACGTCTTTTCCTTCATAATTTGTGGTGCTGCATCATAGTTAGCATTTAACGGAATTTGCCATAAACGACCGGCATCTTTTCCTTCACCAATGAAGAATTGTTGCTGACTTAATTGAAGCTTCCCGTTGACAATCTTTGCTTCGACAACTGGGTAGCCAGGCTGTTCAAGCCATGATTGCATGATGGCACCAATATCAAGGTGTGAGGATTTACCAAGAGCATCCCAGAGATCCGCACCAGTTGCATTATGGTATTTGTGGGCTTCAAAGTAGTCCTTCAATCCCTTTCGTAATGCATCATCGCCGATCAATGCCCGAACCATTACCAGCATCCGGGCTCCCTTAGCATACACGATTGCCCCATCAAAGAGGGCATCAATCTCCGCTGGGTTGTTAACTTGAACGTGAACTGATTGAACGCCGTCAGTTGCGTCACGTTGGAGAGCCATTGGTGCTTCCGAAGTTTGGAAGAGTTCCCAAATCTTCCATTCTGGGTGAATAGCATCAACCGCAACGTATTCCATCATGTTAGCAAAACTTTCGTTGAGCCACAGGTCATCCCACCACTTCATTGTTACAAGATCGCCAAACCACTGGTGAGCAAGTTCGTGAGTAATAACGGTTGCTACCAAGCGCTTCATATCTAACGAAGTATTATCAGGATCAAGAAGAAGGTATGCTTCCCGGTAAGTTACCAGTCCCCAGTTTTCCATTGCTCCAGCTGAGAAATCAGGAAGGGCTAGTTGCCATGAATGAGGAAGTGGATATGGTGTTTGGTAGAAGTCTTCGTAAAATTCGATAGCTTTTTTGGCAATTTCCAAAGCAAAGTCTAGTTCCTTTGGCTTATGGGCTTTTGTGGCAAAGACACCAACTTCGACGCCACCAGTCGTTGTAGTTTTCTTGGATTGAAGTTCACCAAATGCAAAGGCAACGAGGTAAGTGGACATTCGGACTGTCTGTTGGAAATAGTGAACACCAGCTGAAATGTGATCTTCCGGCATATTAGCAATGATAGTTTCTCCCGGGTGTTCATCAAACTTAATGGCTAAGCTAAATGTTGCCTTAGCCTCTGGTTCGTCAACACAAGGGAATGCCTGACGAGCAAAGGTGGTTTCAAATTGGGTTCCGATTATTTGTTTCTTTACCCCGTTAACTTTATAGTATGAAGGGTAGATCCCCATCATCGTATCAGTTAGGGGAGCAGTGTAATTAACGGTTAACGTAACTTCTCCGGTTTCTGGAACGGTGATATTAACTGCTTCAGCGTTATCATCAACTGAGAAAGGAACATCCTCTCCAGCAACCTGCACTGATGAAATTTTGAGGAACTTCTGATTAATACTAATTTGCCGTTCATTAGCGTTCCCCGTAATGGAGGTGTTACCAGTAATGGTTTTCTTTTCCCGATTAACATCAATAAAGACGTCATAATGAAATGGTTGAAACTTTTCGTAAAGACGCTTGATAGTTGACATAAATTCACCAATCCTTTATTTAATTTATTCTAGTATATCTTTAAATTATACCGTAAGTTAGCCTTCAGCTGAATGAAACAGCATTTTAACTTAAAATTTGCTATAATAATGGGCGATTCATTCAAGCTTTTGCAGCGCCTGGTTAGCCAGATTATGGGCACCGCGATTTTCTCGTTCGCTAACCCATTGTGTAACAACCGTGGTGAACTGACTTAGCAATTGGCTTAATTGCTCTAACTGCTTTTGGTAATGTTTAGTATAATTTTTCCCGATAGCATCGCTTAGGAGGCGACTATCGGTATAGAATAGAACTGTTTCATTATGATCGTAGTGATCAGCTAAATATTGGAATCCGGCAATTGCCGCTGCAAATTCGCCTTCATGGTTAGTGGCAGTCTTAAGAGTTTGTGATAACTGTTGTTGCTGATGTTGATCAATGATGAGGATTCCAAGGCCTGTTGGTCCCGGATTACCTTTTGTCGCTGCATCTGTGTAAATTTTAAGCATGAAATTAATTCACCTCATTTGAAAGGAATAATTATGGAAGAAGAAACTCGTTATTTTTATCAACCCAACCTTACTACAACCATTATTAGCTGGTGCTGGACCTTTTTAATTTTTATTGCTGGGTTAGTTGTTTGGCTTGAAATTACCCACTTCCAATGGGTAACGGCGCTTCTCTTTTTAATTTTTATTATTGTAACGCTTCTGGGAATCTTTCGGCGAACCGTCTTGATTACGCCGACAAAAATGGTCTTTAGTCGAGTCTTACAAAAGGATTATCTGATTATCCCGCTTACTGATGTTCGGCAACCACAGTTTACTAAACATACGGCTAACTTTACCGTGAATGGGGAGGTTTTCGATTTTGCCTTTTCTAATAAGGCAATTCGTCGTCTCAAGCTAGCATTAGCTAATCTTCAGGAGGCACAGTGATGATCCTTTTTGCCTACCTTTTGCTTACTCTAATATTGATTTGCTTAGATCAATGGTTGAAATTTTGGGTAAGTACTAATATTGTACTGAACCACAGTCAGCATTTTATTCCTGGAGTAATGGACTTAACGAATCTGCATAATTATGGAGCGGCCTGGAGCATGTTTCAGGGACAACAGCTATTTTTTACCATTGTAACGGTTATCGTTATTGTTGGGATTGGATACTGCTTCTGGCGTTTTCGTAATCAGCATTGGATTTTACTGGCCCTTAGTTTGATCTTGGCTGGAGCTATTGGGAACTTCATTGACCGGTTATTTCAGGGATACGTGGTTGATATGTTTGAATTCTTACCGGTTAACTTTCCGGTATTTAATATTGCAGATATGTGTTTAACTGTTGGGGTTATCTTACTGATTATTATTGTACTTCGTGAGGATGAACAAAAGTGATGGACAAGTTGAAATTAACAATTGATTCATCAATGACCGGGCGAATTGATAAAGAATTGGCTCATCACATAACTGGTATTTCACGTTCACAATTACAGAAATGGATTGAGGACGGAAACGTTACGGTAAACGGGACGACTGTTAAGCCAAAGTATAAGTTAGCTGTGGGGGATGAAGTGGTTGTTCAGCCGGAAAAACCACAAAAGATCGATCTAGAGCCGGAAAATATTCCTCTGGACATTGTTTATGAGGATGATGATGTGATCGTTGTCAATAAACCCCAAGGGATGGTAGTTCACCCAGCTCCTGGTCATCCCAATCATACCCTGGTTAATGCGCTTCTTTATCATTCACCCTTATCGACCATCAATGGTGAATTTCGACCGGGAATTGTTCACCGAATTGATAAGGATACTTCCGGGTTACTGATGGTCGCTAAAAATGATTTAGCTCACCGTTCTTTAGCAGCCCAGTTAAAGGCCAAGACCACTCAGCGTGAGTATGTTGCCCTTGTCCATGGTGTAATTAAAGAAGAGCGGGGAACGATTGATGCTCCGCTAGGTCGTTCAAAGAAGGACCGGAAGAAGCAAGCAGTGGTTGACGATGGTCGTCATGCGGTAACGCACTTCAAGGTTTTAGAACGTTTTCAACACTATACCCTCGTTAGCTGTCGTCTAGAGACTGGTCGAACTCACCAAATCCGCGTCCACATGAAGTACATTGGCCATCCGTTGGCGGGAGATCCACTCTACGGACCACGAAAGACGCTTCCCGGAAATGGTCAGTATCTTCATGCGCGACTTCTTGGCTTTAAACACCCGCGCACTGGTGAGCAGATGACATTTACATCGCCACTTCCGGATTACTTTCAACAAATGATTGATCACCTCGAAAAGACTGATCAACCTTCATAAAAAACATTTAATTTTTTACTACCAGTAGTTTCTAATTCTACAGAGTCTAATTACGGGGAATAACCGAAGCCCTCGTGTCTAACTACGAACGATTCTGATGATTTCATCATCATTCATCGTTCTAGGTTAGCCTTCCAGGCTTCTGATAAGGTTATTCCCCAGCTTCTTTTAAATTTTAACCCAATATACCTTTGAAACGCTTCCGATCATTTATATAATGGTTAAGGAAACAAATACGGTGGAAAAGGAGTGAGCATCGTGGCAGCACGCTACCTAATCTTTGAAGATGGAACCATCTTTGCGGGTGATGGCTTTGGCTCACCAGCGGTAACCTTTGGTGAAGTGGTATTTAACACAAGCATGACGGGTTACCAGGAAATTATTACTAACCAGATTTATGACAATCAAATTGTCACGTTTACCCAACCAAATATTGGTGGTTATGGAATTCAACGGAATATCTACGAGTCAATCGTTCCAACCGTTAAAGGAGTGATTGTTCGCTCGCTATCAAACGTTGCAACTGATAATATTCGTCGGTTAACTTTGGATCAATACCTGAAGCAAATGAACATTCCGGGGATTACCAATATTGATACCAGGGCGATCACTCATAAGCTTCGTGATGCTAACGAACCGCTAAAGGGAAGTATTGTTCCTGTTCCGGATGATCATGCCTTTGATCAGCTCCATGCAACTGTTCTTACAAACCAACAGGTAGCTCAAGTATCAACGCCGAAGCCATATCCTAATCCTGGTGTAGGGATGAGTGTTGTCGTGGTTGATTTTGGATTAAAGAACGGGATCCTGCGAGAACTGAGTCGACGGAAGTGCAACGTCACTGTTTTGCCATATAATGCGTCTGCTGATGAAATTCTGCGACTTGATCCTGACGGTGTAGTCCTTTCTAGTGGCCCTGGTGATCCTCATTATGTAAAGTCATCGGTTCTTGAAATGATTAGGAAGGTTCAAGAGCAAGTGCCGCTTTTTGGAATTGGTCTCGGTCATGAGCTTTTTGCGCTAGCTAACGGTGCTCAGGTGATCCCATTAGGTGTCGAGCATCACGGGATGAACCACCCGATCAAAGAAATTATTACTGATCATATTGTTTATGCTAACCAATCAGAGGGCTATACAGTCGATTGGAGTACGGTGGACCGGTCGAAATTATTTGTTACCTATACCGATATGATCGACAGTAGTGTTCAGGGATTACGTCACCGGCAATATCCGGCCTTTTCTGTTCAATTCTTCCCAGATGGTGCACCGGGACCGGATGAGACGGATGGCCTTTTCGATGAGTTTATCGACACAATGAAGAGGAAGGAGGAACGGCGGTAGTGAAAAAGCTCAAGTCAATTTTAATTATTGGTGCTGGCCCTAATAATATCCAGCATGGTGATGAGGTCGACTCCGCTACTTACCAGTTGGCAACGTATCTTCACCGGGTAGGAATTACCACGATTTTGGTAGATAATAACCCATTTTCGTATAGTCTGAATGATTCTTCGATCATTGATCATTCGTCAATTGGTCCGTTAACCGTTGATCACCTTACTGATTTAATTGAGAAGTACCATCCCCAAGCAATCCTTCCAACATTAGGCAATCGGCAGGCATTCCTTCTTACACAAGAGCTACTAGAAAAAGGGATCTTGCGCGAAAAGGAGATTGAACTTCTTGGTGTCCCAGAGGCTACCGTGCGTCAAGTTAATAATCCTGTTCTTCTGGAGCGGACACTTCGACGAATGGATGCACCAATGAAGAAAATTGCGACCGTTAATAACTATCCAGATGCATTGGAAGAGGCAAATAAGCTTGGCTATCCGGTAATTATTCGTTCGGTTTTGCCGAAGATTACGAGTACCCGGCAGATTGTCCATGAACAAGGTGAATTAGCAGCGGCCGTTAGTAAGTGTCTAAGCCATTCACGGGCGGAACAGGTTTATGTTCAGCAAAGTCTTGCGGGTTACAAAGAAATTGAGGTAGTTGTCCAACGTGATCAGTCGGGAACCATGATGATGTTAGGAATGGTTGAAGACATGGATCCAATTGGGATTCATGCTGGTGATTCAATTGCATTTAATCCGGCCCAGACATTACTTGATCGCCAAATTCAAGACATGCGGGATACCGCATTTGCAATTACCAGGAAGCTCCGAATTGTTGGGGTTAACCATATTCAGTTTGCTCTCGATCCCGTTAGTGATAACTTTTATGTGATTAAAAATAGCCCGTACTTCGACCGGATGGTTTCTTTTGTTGCCCAGTCAACTGGCTATCCAGTAGCAATGGTTTGTGCTCAGCTTTACTTAGGTAAAACTCTCCGGGAAATCGATCTTGGCCCGGGCTTTGCAAAACACGCGGCCTTGATTGAACCTGTTATGGATCACATTGCAGCTCGTGTTCCAGTATGGGGATTTAGTTCTAAGCAGTCAGAGGAGCAGTTACTAGGAACTGAGAAAAAATCCGTTGGGACGGTCTTTGGAATCGGCCGAAGTCCAGCAGAAGCTTTATTTAAGGCGATCGAATCTCGTTATCATGAGCCAACTGACTTTCACCTGCAAACGCAAGAAAAACTTTCTGATGATGAACTAGTTGATCGCTTGATCCATCCGCATGCTGAGCGCCTCTTTTCACTCTTAGAGGCAATGCGACGTGGCTATACTGCTTACGAATTAGTTGAAATGACAAAGATTGACCCGTTCTACTTTGACCAACTATCAAAGATGAAGGAATTAATTACTGAATTAATTGAGCATCCGGGAAAAGAGCCAACCTTAGTCAAGGCCAAGCATAATGGCCTTAGTAATAAGTTGATCGCTAAGCTTTGGAAGACAACACCGAAAAATGTCTACCAAATGTTACGGGATCATAATTTGACCGTTAAATATAAAGAAGTTGAGCCATCTGCAGGTGAATTTGAACAACATACCCAAACCTTCTATTCAGCATACGAAGATGAAAACGAAGCACTAACGTTGCCACAACCGAGTGCAATGTTTATTGGCACGGGTGGTTTACGTCTTGGCCTGAGTAATGCGGGAGACTTTTTTGTTGCTTCAATGATGATGCAGCTTCATCGGCAAAACTTCCACACGATTATTATGAATTGTAATCCAAGCTCGGTAACATTAAATACGTTAATTGCTGACAAGCGGTACATTGAGCCAGCCTCTCCAGAAAATGTCCTTTCTGTTGTTGGAATTGATCAGCCACAATTAATCTTTATTCCTGCCAGTTATACTAGTTTATTGGAAACACTTAAGGAGTATGATTTGCAAAGTAAGGTCATTGCGTTGCCTGATGACCGTTTAGGAAGTCTTAAGCCAAGATCAAACCAATTAGTTGCATTAAACTATATTTGGGATGGAAATCATGCTAAGTTCTTAGCATCAACAGCTGCCCTTCAGTCTGCTACTAAGTTGGACTATGAAATGATTAATTTGCGATTACCCGCAGAGATTTCTGGTGATGAATTAAAGAATTTACAAGATAAGGCACGGGAAGTTGTTGAGCAGCAGACAACAGCAGGCTTTTATCAAGTTGTCTTTGAACAACAGGGTCTTGAATTTAAGGCTTTGACTATTCAATCAACTAGTCTTCCGGAAGTTGCCTTTCTTTCAAAATCACTTGGGATCAATCTCCCAGCACTTCTTGGTCGAATTGTGAGTGGTGATGAAGAATGCCTCAATAAAGTCGATATTCCACAATCACAAGGAACAGCAATCTATCGAGCAACATTCCCGTTTGAATCTCTTCATATGAAGCCACAGGAAACACCCGGTCCTGATAAAATTATTGGGGCAGAGATGCAGTTTATGTAATTGGTTATTTGTTGTAATTGAAAAAGCTTCTGATTGAAGATGATGTCTTTAATCAGAAGCTTTTTCATGTAGGAGACTTATTTCTCCAACTTATGTGGTGTCACATACAACGTCTTCTGCCCCCGGAATGTTACAAAGCCTGGTTTGGCTCCGTTTGGCTTGTGAAGGCGCTTGGCAGGGAGGTAATCAACAGGAACATTATCTGAGTCCCGGCCTTTAGAGAAGTAGGCAGCAAGTTGTGCCGCTTCTAGAAGTGTTTGGTCATCTGGATCACCATCACGGATAATAACGTGAGACCCGGGAATATCCTTAACGTGGAGCCAAATGTCATTCTTATTGGCAATCTTGAAACTAAGGCGATCGTTTTGCAGGTTGTTTTTACCAACAAGCACGGTTGTCCCATTACTGGTATGAAATTCTTCGGGTTTACTTACTCTGACCTTACGCCGCTTCTTACTCTTTTGGCGCTTCTGCTTGATGTAACCCTGTTGTTGAAGTTCCAGCCGAATTTCTTGAATATCTGCTGGAGAAGCTAAATCAATCTGACTTTCAATGTTTGCAAGGTAGTTAATCTCATCATTGGTTAACTTTAATTGTTCATTAACGTATTCGACAGAAGTTTTAAGCTTATCGTACTTTGTAAAGTATTTTTGGGCATTTCGTGAAGGAGATAGTTCAGGATCAAGACTAATCTTTAACGGCTTATTGTCATCGTAGAAGTTTGGCAAGGTAATTTCTGTCATCCCGTGAGTTAACTTGTCCAAGTAGGTAGTTAATATTTCACCACGAATACGGTAATAATCAGCCTTAGCGGCATCTTCTAATTGTTGGTTTAACTTTTTAACCTTACGCCGATCCTTCTTCAATTCATTATGGAGAACCTTGAGAACTTGTCCAGCTAGTTCCTTTGAACGATCCCGTTCGGCTTTTTGAGCGTAAAAAGCATCAAGCATTACGGAAAGGGTGTCGTAGTGGGAAAGTTGATCTTCTTTCATGTTACTAGGAGCAAATGCGCCAAATTGTTGTTTTCCTTTGTCATCATCATAGATCACTGGATCCGGATTTTCGAAATGCTTAAGAAAGGAGTGATAGGTAGTCGGTAAATCATCACTTGCCTGTAGTTCCCGTGCTAATTCTTGCGCAGATTGGCGGCCAAGCCCTTGATAATGGCTTTGTAGTTCATTTGCTAGTTCGTTGTCACTTAAATCTTTCCGTATCAAATCGGTGTAAATCTGGTTTGGCAAGTACGGATTAACCTTATCTTGCTTTGGTGGCATGATGAAGGTCGCGCCAGGGAGCAGAAGGCGAACCCGATTTTGATCCGAACCAACATGCTTAATCGTATCAATAATCTTACCGGTCTTTTTGCTTACCAGCGAAACGTTACTATGTCGCGCCATAATTTCAATTATCAGAATTAACCGTTGCTGATCACCGAGTTCGTCTCGGGTGTTAAAGTTTAATTTAATAATCCGGTCATTATCAACCTGCTCAATTGAATCAAGGATTGCACCTTCAAGATACTTCCGCATTGTCATTGCAAAGTTACTTGGGACAGCCGGATTTTGGTACGCAATTTGGGTGATTTGAATCCGAGGATAGGTTGGATTGGCCGAAAGGAGCAGGGAGTAGTTATGTCGATGAGCACGAATCGTCATAATTAATTCTGCTGGATATGGTTGGTTAACCTTGGCGACTCGTCCAGTTGCAAGAGTTGCGTTTAGTTCATGAACGATTGCATGGGTAAAAAAGCCATCAAATGCCATTGGATGTATTCCTCCTTTTAAACGTTTACGTAGCGGTTACTATTATAACGTTTGTTCCACCCAATAGACAATTCTAAGAATCTAGATTATTGGTTTCTCTAGATTGATGTGGTATTCTATATCTATTACAATGTTGTTAAAATACCTTTACTATGCAATTATTCATTATTATTACGTTAACAACATTCTAATGGGGGTAGTGTTAATGAAAATCGCTGTTGTAACTGACAGTACCTGCTATCTTACTAAAGAGGAGATCGCAGCCAATAACATTCATGTGGTACCAATTCCATTTACGTTGAACGGTAAGACCTACCGTGAAGGAGTTGACATCACTACTGATGAGTTTTACAAACAACTAAAGACTGCTAGTACTTTTCCCAGTACATCTCAACCTTCAATCGGTGAAATGATGGAGTTATACCAACAATTAGCTGATGAGGGGTATGAGGCTGTAATTAGTATCCACCTAGCTAAAACAATTTCGGGATTTCTCAACAACATCATTCAGCTTTCTGAACAGATGAAGGACACGATTAAGATCGTTCCGTTTGATTCTGGAATTACCGTTAAATTAATGGGTTACTTAGCAATTGAAGCCGCTAAGTTAGCTAAGCAGGGAGTAAGTCTTGAAGAGATTATCAAAAAGTTGACCGAATTGAAGGATACTATTCGCGATGTCTTTGTTGTTGATGATTTACAAAACCTTGTTCGTGGTGGTCGACTTTCTAACGCGTCCGCCTTTGTTGGTTCAATTTTACGGATTAAGCCATTGTTGTCCTTCGATAATCCAAATCACGATATTGAAGCATTCGAAAAGGTTCGATCAATGAAAAAAGCAAAAGCTCGTTGTGAGCAGCTCTTTAACGAATCAATTGAAAAATTGGATTATCCAGTCCGGGCAATCGTATTTCACGCTAACGATCAAGAAGCTGGCGAAAAATGGTTGAATAAGCTACAAGATGAACACCCCGATATTCATTTTGAATTATCATACTTCGGTCCAGTGATCGGTGTTCACTTGGGTCAAGGTGCGTTAGCATTAGCTTGGATCCAAGATACGGAAAAGAAGCCATTACCATGATGAAAAGGATTCATTTATTTCATGTTATTGTGTGGATTGCAATTTTATTAATAATTTGTCTTTTATCACCGTTAAATTTCCGGGGTGTGTTGCCAAGTGGAACGATTATTGCACCGATTACTGCTTTACTAGCAATTACGGTGATTCCCTTACTAGGGATGCTTAGTTCTACCTTGTTGATTATTGCTTCCCAGTTAATCTTGTTGCTTGTTAATCAGAGTGACTGGCTCACAGTAGTAGTTACCGCATTGACAGCCCTTTTTAGTGGATGGGTAGTTAGGTGGCAGCAGGCAAGCTCACAAGAACTTCGGCACCAGCAAATGCTTACTATTGGGATTTGTAGCGGCTTAATCATCCTATTCTTGCTTGAGATTGCTTATTTAATTGTCGGTTGGCGATTAACTGGTAATGGTGGTGGAATGCTTGAGGTAGCTCGGTTAGCACTGCCAATATCGTTGTTAACCGGTTTATGTTACGCCTTGTTAATACCGCCACTTAGTATTCTCTTAATGCAAATTGGTAAACGGTGGTTACCCAAAGCTCGGAGTAACCAAAATTCTAAAGATGAATCAGTAATTATCGATTTAAGCAAGCACGAAAAAGATAAAAATAATCAGAATTAAAATAACTCCTTAAGAGAACTAAAATTGAGCGTTCTCTTAGGGAGTTTTCTTGTCTTAAGCTTCTGCATTCCATTCCTTATGAAATTCATCTAGGAAGTTGAGCATTACTTGTTGACGGTGAGTTGCAATTGCCTTGGCGGTTGGGGTAAAGAGCTTATCCTTTAGCCCTAACAGCTTTTCATCAAAGTGGTTGATAATTGTTTCGTCATCAAGGTTGCGGTATTCCGCACGACTCATGTTATGACGAGGCTTAATCTGTGGATCGTATATTTTTTCATGGTGAGCACCACCGTAGTAGATCGCTCGAGTAATCCCCAAGGCACCAATGGCATCAAGCCAGTCAGCATCACGAACGATCTTGCCGACTAGTGAAAGGTGAATTTCACCCTGATCGAGGGTGTGGGCAAAGGAAATATTTGCAATAACGTCCATAATAGTAGCAACGTCCTCAGCACTAAAGCCGTTATTTAATAAGTAATCATGGAGTTCCTGCTTAGCTGCGGAAATATTGGTAACCAGCTTCTCGTCAATCGTATCATGCAAGTACGCGGCAACTACCGGAAGAAAGGGATCCACCTGCTCACCAGCAGATAATCGGCGGGCCATCCTGACTACCCGATTAATGTGATCCATCCCGTGGCCAGTCTTGTCTTTACCCAATTTTGCGACGGTGTATTGCTTTGCAGCTTCAATTTGTTCTTGATGATTCATAATATGCATTCCTTATTTTAAAATTAGTTAGTTAATAATGAGTTCGTCACCGGCTAAAAAGCTTTGGACGAACTTGGTGCGGGGATGAAAGTAGATCTTCCCAAACTCATCAATGAGACCGTGAAAATCTTGGGCTTCTTTGATGGTAAAATCTTCAGGTAGCCTTACCTGTCGCGCGAGACTTTGGTAGTCAGTTAACCCGGTGACACCTAACTCGGTGAACAGGATTCGGGCATACTTATCACTAATAAAGGTTGGGATCTCAAAGATATAGGTGAGGAGAACGTCGGCGGTTTCATTACCGATCCCGTGGAGCTTGAGAAGCTCTGTTCGTAGGCCTGGACCGAAAGAACGGGCAATTGCTTGGTAATTATAGTCATATTGAGCTAGCCAGGTAAAAACCGTTTTGACTGCCCGACTTTTATTCTTATAGAATCCAGCAGGTCGAACAAGATCCTGTAATTCTTTATCGGTTAAGTGGCAGATCTCATCAGGAACGAACCCCGTCTGTTTACGGAATCCGGCAACTGCTCGATCGGCGTTTCGCCAGTTGGTATTTTGAATCATAATTGCACCAATGATGATTTCTTCCTTTGAATCAGCCGGCCACCAACCGGAGTCACCCCTGTGTTGGTGCATTTTGCTGTATAGATCAGTAATGGTTAGCTTCATGATAGACCTCCCATATAAAAGGATTGAGTATCTTTAATTTATCATTAATTCGAGCTTTGCGGTAGGATAGATTGTGAAAGAACATTTAGCTTGCATATTTGATTATTAATATGGTAAGTTTATATGGTTGTTAATTTGTGAAATAAAAAAATTAAATTATTTAGAAGGGAAGGTAATACGAATGCAATTACGCAAAGCTACCATGGAAGACTTAGATACAGTGATGGATATTCTTCGCGATGGTCGAAACCAATTAGCAGAACGGGGAATTGATCAATGGCAAGGTGATTACCCGAACGAAGAACATATTAAAGAAGATATTCAGCATGGCTGGGCATATCTCGTTCAGTCGGATGATGGCCAAACTGTGGGTGGTTTATCAATTATTGATGCACCAGACCACTCATACGACGAACTTGACGGTAAGTGGCTATTGGATACTGATAAGTACCAAGTAATCCACCGGGTTGCCATTCATTCTAAGCATGCCGGTCACGGTTATGCTTCAAAGCTTTTTGTTAGTGTAATTGATTACATTAACAAAAATCGCAAGGATATCAAGTCATTACGGATTGATACTCACGAAAATAACGAGATCATGCAACACTTGATCACTAAGCATGGTTTCACTAAGGTTGGGGAGCTTCACGGTGTTTACCGGCCTGAAGAAGAATCTTACGTTTACGAATTAATTACACAAGCAGATTAATTATAGTTATAGGTTGTTAAGACATGATACCGATAGTTGGTGTCATGTCTTTTTTATTATCGAAAATCAAATAATCGTTATTTGATCACATTGTAATGCATACAATTTAGTCCTTGTATGCATCATGACCGTCCGCTAAAATAAAAGTCAATTGATTTTAATTCCGAGGGGGAGTAAGTAATGAAAAAGCTGGACGGTGAATTTCGTTTTGCGCTGGAAAAATCAATGCCAGTCCTGTTTGGCTATGTCACACTTGGTTTAGGTTATGGCCTTTACATGCATAACCTGGGCTTTTCTTTTTGGTACCCAACATTAATGGCGTTAACAATCTATGGGGGCTCAGTTGAGTTTGTGATCGCCAACATGTTGGTCCAACATTTTAATCCGTTTAACGTTCTGCTGATTACTCTTGTGGTTGGCTTTCGGCAATCATTTTATGCGATCTCGATGCTCAAGCAGTACGGGCATACCGGTTGGCGAAAATGGTTGTTAATCTTTGGCTTAACTGATGAGACATTTGTTATTAACCACTATACCAAGGTTCCTCAAGAAATGAGCCAGGTAAAGGTTAACACCTGGATTACTTTACTTGATTGGGGCTACTGGGTTCTTGGAGCCTTTTTAGGTGGCTTTTTAGGAAGTATTTTGCAACTCCAAGTAAAGGGCCTTGATTTTGTTATGACGGCCTTATTCATCGTTTTGGCGTTAGATCAGTTTTTACAAGAAAAGAGTCATGTTAGTTCAATTAGTGGAGTTTTAATTACCATTGCCAGTTTATTAGCCGTAGGGAAGACGTACTTCCTGGTGGTTACTCTGCTCTTATTAGTGGCGGAATATTATTATTTAACCAAGCGTCGAGCAAAGGAGGAAAAGTAAAATGACAGTTGTTCAGCAAATAGTTTCGATTGCCATTGCTGCGGTAGCAAACTTCTTTACCCGTTACATTCCTTTCCTTATTTTTGGTCGCCAAAAGACTGGCAAGGAAGAATTAAGTCCATTCATTGAGGGGCTGGGTAATTTTTTACCACCAGCGATTATGGGAATGCTCGTGGTTTACTGTTTCAGAAATGTTCATTTTCTCAGTGGTGATTTTGGTTTACCAGAAATTATTGCTAGTATCATTACAATCCTCGTCCATCTCCGAAAGCGAAGCATGTGCTTATCGTTGCTAGTAGGGACAATTAGCTATAATTGTGTTGGTGAATTTTGTTTTCTAGATAAAGAGGAATAATTAAAAACTCAAAAGCCAGATAATGAGTCAATTTTAGATCCATTATCTGGCTTTATTTTATATTCTAGCTTTTTATTCGGTGATAAAGCTTCCTGCTAAGAACTAGCGAAATCAGGAGAAGAACTAAGCAAAAGGCAAATCCTGATTGAATCCCTAAATGGGAGGTTGAACTGTGGACGAGGTGGTTTACGATACCAACAACTGAGACGATCAAGGCTGTTCCAAACGCTGCTGCAATTTGTCGCAGGGTATTAAAACAGGCAACCGCGTCGGGGACGATTTCGTTGGGTAAGAGCGAAAGTGCCTGGGTTTGCAACGGAATCAACATTGTTACAAGCCCAAATTGCCGGACCGTTTGGAAAACTGTAATGATCACCACCGAACTTCGGGCACCGATCATTGCTTGACCCGTTGTCCCGATAATATCAATTAAGAGCCCAGCACCAACAAGCCATTGGATCGGGTAACGGTCGTAGAAGCGGCCACTTGTCGTTGATAACAACCCAGTAAGAATGGCTCCGGGAAGAACGGCGATTGCGGAGATCACGGTACTTTCACCTAGAACAATTTGAACAAGAAGGGGAATTAAGATCGCGTTCCCATACATTGTTGCGGTAATCAGCATGTTAATTGTTGTTGCTAAAAGAAATTGTTTATGCTCAAACACGCCAAGATTGATTAATGGGTGGTTACTCCTTCTTTGATTAAGATAAAAAAGGATAATAAACGTCAAACCAATAATTGCCATTCCACCAACATTAAAGGATAATAAGTCGTAGTTAGAAACATTTGAAAGTCCCATTAGTAATGACCACAATCCAATTGTAATCACTGTAAAGCCAAAACTGTTAAACTTGGGAAATTCATTGTGGGGAATATAGGGAAGCATCCAGAGCGATAGGAGTAAGGTAATTACCGCAAATGGAATAATTAAAATAAATAAGTATCGCCATGAAAGGTAATCAAGCATGAATCCGGATACCGCTGGTCCTAAAATTGGTGCACAGTTGAATGCTAATCCAATGATTCCCATTATTTGTCCTTTCTTACCAGGAAGGGCGTACCGGATCGCCAGGACGTTAACAAGCGGCATCATCATTCCAGCTCCCACAGCCTGAATCATTCGGGAAATTACTAGGAGATTAAAGGAATTAGCTAATCCACCAGTGATGGTTCCTAAAAGAAAAATTGCTGTAAAAAAGATAAATAGCCATTTAAAAGAAAATCGTTTAATAAGGTAGGAACTAACCGGAATCATCAACGCGTTAACTAACATATAGCCATTAGTTACCCATTGGACATGAGCTTCAGTAATATGAAAAACGTCCATAAATGTTGGCAGTGCAATATTCATTAGTGTTGAGCAAAGAATTCCAAAGAAAGTTCCAAAAACCATTATAATTAGGGACCGCCTAATTCGCTGGTCACTCAAAAGCATCGGCTCCTTTTATACAAATTATAATAACTAATGGTGTAGTTTAGCAGATCTCAACCTAAGCTACAATAACCATTCATGCTAAATCAGAAATTGTTTGACGGCTACGATTGACAGGTGTAAATTTTAAATTGAGGTGAAATGCATGGAAGAAAAAACAGATATCACACCGGCTGAGTGGCAAATTATGAGAATTATTTGGTCACTAGGTAAGTCCACTAGTACCCAGGTGATTAATCTCCTCCAACAAAAAGTTGATTGGAAACCGGCAACGATCAAGACACTATTACGGCGACTGGTCGAAAAAGGCGCTTTAGCCACGACTAGACAAGGACGCGGCTTTATTTATACCCCCCTAATTAAGGAACAGATAACAATGAACGATGCTGCCGATCAGCTGTTCAATAGTATTTGTGAAATGCATGTTGGCGCAACGTTAAGGCATGTAATTGAGGGCGCAACTCTTAGTAAAAAGGATATTGATCAACTTCAAAAACTGTTAGCAGGTAAAAGAGAGCAAGCCCCTGATAAGGTCAATTGTAACTGTGTTCCGGGGATGAAAATGAATTGTGAGGGATAGTAATGGTTGAACAAGCGATACCGTCTCCAGGAAAGCGACTACGCCGGATTATGCAAGTAATGCGCGAGTATCATTTTCTGAGTAATTTTTACCATCAAAAGAATCCGGATGAAGTTTGCCAAGCCTTAGAAGAGCTGGGACCGACATTTATTAAGATGGGGCAAATTCTTTCAACCCGGTCTGATTTAGTCAGTCCTGAATATGTTAAGGCCTTTCGCAAACTCCAGGATGATGTTCCTGCTGATGATTTTGCAAGCGTGAAGGAAACCTTTGAAACGGAGACCGGAAAAAAGATTTCTGCTGCTTTCAAATCTTTTGAAGAAAAGCCATTTGCGTCGGCCTCAATTGGTCAAGTTCATCACGCAGAATTGAAGGATGGGACGTCAGTTGTTGTGAAGGTCCAACACCCTGATGTTACTAAATTAGTTAGTACTGACCTAGCACTTTTAAGACGGGCGGTTGAACTACTAAAATACGTTCCGACCGGAATCAGTGTCGTTGATCCGATTAAGATCTTTAACGAGCTTAGCAATTCCTTGAGAAAGGAAATTGATACAATTCAGGAAGCTAAGAACGGGATTGAATTTTATCGTCTAAATAACGATCATTCAATTATTCGTGTTCCTAAGGTCTACCTTGAATACTGTGCGCCTAAAATTCTCGTTAATGAAAGTATGCCGGGAAAAAGCATTAAATACTTAGCCAATACACCATTAAGCAAGAAACCGGCTAAAGCAAAGGAACAGCAGGAAATGCGTCACCAGATTGCTCAGGCCTTAGTAAAGAACTTTTTAAAACAAGTTTTTGTTGATCACTATTTTCAAGCCGACCCACATCCCGGAAACATTTTAATTCATGAAATGTCCCAAGATGAGCAGCAAGCAAGAAAATTCGAAACGACCAAGAGCTACCAAAAACAAGTCGGCTACACTAATTTCAGTTATCAAAAGCAGGAAGCACTACCACCGTATCAGGTTATTTGGATTGACTTTGGGATGATGGGGAGGATTTCCCCATCAACAGCAGACGGGATTGCGAAGATTGTTTTAGCAATCAACTCCCAGGATATTCATGAAATTGGCCAAGCAATCATTCCAATGTGTGAACAGACCGGGCCCCTGAATGAGCAGAAATTTTATCGTGAATTGGGAAGATTCTTACGTCCGTATTTGAATACTGGCCTTGCGGATATTAATTTTACAAAGATGCTTTATCAAATTGTCCAATTATGTCAAAGTAACAATCTTCACATCCATTCTCAAGTGACAATGTTAGTCCGTGCCTTTGGTATTTTAGAGTCGGTTATTGCTAAATTGGATCCATCATTATCCATGCTTGAAGTTGCTCGACCATTTGGAAAGCAGTATTTAAAACAACATTTTGATCTTCGGCACCAACTGGATAATAGTTTGTGGAACAGCTATCGTGCTGTAAGGGATATTACCCGAATGCCAGGGAAGCTAAATACCTTTTTTGATGCGATCAGTGAAGGAAATGCTCGAGTTAATCTTCACTATTCTGATCAAGAAAAGTTAATGAAGTGGGTTAGTCGGATC
>NZ_JALCQI010000014.1 GCF_022651205.1 Limosilactobacillus sp. | reverse complement strand
GTGCGTCATTTGACGGACATCCTTTCATATAGGTTTGGTTCACTTAATATGATACCTGATGTCACGCCGAATGGCGTTTTTTATTTACCACCAACTGGGTGGCTAACTTCATTCTATAATCCACCACCGGATTGATAAGAATAAAAAGGTAAAGTAAAGTTTCGTGAGCATCTTCCTTTATCTCTTATAAAAAGTGAGTAAAATAATAATTACAATATCACTTAAAGGGGAGTTGCTTATGAAAAAATTAACCGTAACTGCTGCGGCAATGGATCGACTCAGAAAGTACATGAGTCCTGATAAGCAAATTGTCTTGGACTTTGATGATGGGGTAGGTCCATTTTCGGCAATCGGCAATTGTAACTTAGATGCTAACTACCGGTTAATTTTTGTTAACCGCGATGTTAAGCTACCTGATTTTGATGAGATTGTTAGTTCCAATATTGGTGACATTCGGATTAAGAGCGAATGGTATGCTAGTGCTCAATTTGAAGACCAAATGGAACTTCGCTTTGATCCAAAGCATTTTACGATGCCACTGGTTAGCCCAACCAAAATCTTAACTGATAACGTTGAAGTGGTAGAAATTAATGAGCCGCTTAAGACGGAATACAGCGGTACTCATGATTGCTAACAAATAATATAAAACCAACTGAAAATATCCAAACGAAGCTGCGAACTCTAATCCATAATGACTGTTCGTGGCTTTATTTATAAGTGCATTTAATAAGGAGAATAATATGACTCCACAGCAAATTTATCAATTGCTAAATGATAATAAAATTGAATACCAGGTAGTTCATCATCCAGCCGTTTTTACGACAGATGAAGCGGATCAATATGTACAAAACTACTCGTTTGCAAGGACAAAGAATCTCTTTCTTCATACCCATAATCGGAAAAATTATTTCCTATATATTCTTCCAGAAGATAAGCGCTTCGATGAAAAAAGCTTTCGTCAGGCAGTTGGATCATCCCGATTATCATTTGCTTCCTCAGATGAAATGAGTCAGATCCTAAACGTAACTCCGGGGATGGTGTCACCCTTTAACCTCTTTAATGATCGACAGCATCAGGTATCGCTAATTATTACGCAAGAAGTTCTTAAAATGAATGAGTTAATTGGAGTCCATCCAAATACCAATACCCAGACTGTTATATTGAAAACCACTGATTTACTGGCACTTTTGAAAAAGATCGGTACCACTATTCAAATAGTAGATCTTTAGTTTTCATTGATATTAAAATAACTTCTCATTGTCGCTCGCTTTTATTGACACCTGATCTGAATAACATTAAAATTCTAGTGACTAAGTAGGAGTACGTTGGGGAGTAAATAAAAATAGGAGTATTAGGTAATGAGAGTAAATATCTTGCAGCATACGTCCAATGAAGGACCCGGATCAATTCGGGATTGGATTCATGCAAATAACAATGAAATGTATGTTTATCACCCGGATCAATTTGGCAATTTACCAACTGCAGCTGAGACTGATATGCTGGTTGTTCTTGGTGGTCCAATGAGTCCTAATGATGACTTTCCGTGGTTAGAAGAAGAACGAGAATTAATTAGGACTTTGATTGATGAACGTAAACCAATCTTTGGTGCTTGCTTAGGAGCACAACAGATTGTTAAAGCGCTTGGCTACCAAGTTAGTCAAGCTCCGCATAAAGAAGTTGGCTGGGCACCAGTTTATCGGCAAAACGACGCAATTCCAGGCATTCCAGAAAAGCTAACTGCTTTGCATTGGCACCAGGACATGTTTGAGATTCCTGATGATGCTAAGCTGCTTTTTAGTAGTGATTTAAATGAAAATCAAGGCTTCCTTTATCACGACAACGTTATCGGCCTGCAATTTCACTTTGAACCAATGAAGGACAATGTTCGTGAGATTGCAATTAACGATAATCAGTACCCGCTTGAAAATAATGACCTTCATCAAACAGCTGCTGAAATTATTAACCACGATGTTCCAGCAGAGAATAAGCAGGTAATGTTCAAACTGCTCAATTACATTACAAAATAAAGCACTTTAGCATCTCAAAGCATTTCAGTAAGCAACCGTTAATTCAGTTGTCTTTTGCGCAATTATTTGATTATTGTCACTTCGCTTTTGAGGTTGCTAATTCAGTATCCAAAGTGTTATTGTGTATGGTATATGAGAAATGAGGTGATTTGAATGGCTGGTCGATATGCCGTAATTCGTCAAGCATTAAGCGAGCCAGAGTTAAATGCAAAACTATTTGCGTCAGAGTTTGGACTAGAGGCAAAGAAGCACCGGGTATTAACTAACGGTCGAGCAAGTCGGTACCCTTATCCAGAGGCGCTCCGTTCTCGTCGTCATAACCTATATTTGAATTCTGGTTTTACTGACAACATGATTGACTTTGAAACGTCACCAGTTGTTGGAAGTAAGAATGCTGTTCGTCAGTTGAAGATGCTTGAACAGATTATGGTTGGCCAACTTCATGAGGATGAACGACTATGGCCTCTCAGCCTTGCTCCAGCGCCTGTCTATAATCATGATTTAGACTACCTAATGACTGCCAATACCAAGTCTTGGGACCAAGCAAACCACGATTACCTAGGCAAAAAATACGGAATTACCCAGGAATTGTTGGGTGATGTCCATGTTAATTTCAGCCTTAACAAGGAACTTTTGAAAGCCTTATACGAACAATTCTATAAGGATGAGTATCATTCACTTGTTGATTTTCAAAATCATCTGTATTTTAAGATGGCACAGTGCTTTGTCCTTTATCAATGGCTATTCACTTACCTTTACGGTGCAAGCCCAGTTTCTGAAGATGTGAATGTACCGGAACACCTTGAGTTACCGGTTCGTAGTTTGCGGTGTAGTGATTATGGTGATGATAACTTGCCTAATGAACAAGTTAGCTATAATTCATTAGAAGAACATTTTTCTAAGCTACAGCAATTCTTGGATGATGGTACTTATTACAGCATTAAGGAATTCTTCGGTCCTGTTCGCTGTCGGCGTCATAACCAAGACGTTGGTGATTTACAGGGGATGTTGACTAAGGGTATTAATTATCTTGAATTCCGTTCGTTTGATCTTGATCCGCTTTCTCGGACAGGGGTCAGTGACGATACGATTAATTTCCTTGAATTGTTAATGATTAATACGTTAGTTAAGCCGCTTCCGGATAATTTACCAGAGAAACTAGCAACAGCACGAAAGCTTAATAATGAGGTAGCACTTCAAAAGCCAAAAGAACAAACTCCAGAAATGCACGAGGCCGCTATTAAGATTATTGCTGAATTGCAGGATTTGGTTGATGAATTTAATGCACCACGTGAGTATCGGTTAGCTCTTAAATTTGTTCAACGTCGGGTTGACGATCCAGCGTTGACGATTAGCGGTCAATTGGCTGATCAGATTGAAAACGGCAATTTACTTTCGTTCGGCTTAAAGCTGGCTAATGATCGTTTTACTGCTAATATGAACATGTCTCACCCGCTTCAGGCAATTAGCAATGAGTATTCTGATGATACGCAGCGTTTGATCAAAGCGGCCATTGAATTGGGAGTAAATGTTTCATTTGATGATGATGGTGTCACATTGACGGTTGGCGATCATGATGAAACTTATGAAGCTCAAGGAGAATTTGATTTCCCAGATGGTCCACGTAAGTACATCTTAGATACATTCCCTGAAGCAATTAAGTTCCAAGAACAACAATAAATTAGATATTATTAATGAATAATGGGGCCTCACAATTCCTTGTGGTGCCTCGTTTTTGGTTAAGGAGGAGCGTAAGATGCGGAAAATTGGAATTATTGGTCTGGGACATGTTGGACGACTATTGGCACATGATCTAGTAACAACCGACAAAGTAGATCAGTTAGTCTTAATCGATCAAGATGATGATTTGGCTGTTGGCTTGAAAGCCGATTTAGAAAATGCCCAAACCGCCTTAATGACAAGTACCACAATCACTATTCAGGACTACGCAGCCTTAAAAAATGCGGATATTTTGATAACAGCATTTGGTGATAGTCAGCTTCTTAAAGAGCATCAGATGGCTGAGTTAACAAGGAATGGGCAAGCTGTTGAGGAGATCGCACCACGAGTTAAGCAAAGCGGCTTTTCCGGAATTGTCTTAAATATTAGTGATCCCAATGAAGCAATTACGGCTTACCTTCAGCAGCAACTTGCTTTACCACCAAAACAAGTAGTGGGAATTGGGACAACAATTGATACTATGCGAATGCGCCAGGCAGTTGCTAAAGCTGCTCAGTTATCATCACAGAATGTTAGTGGCTTTGTATATGGTCAGCACGATGGCGAAAAGGTGTTTGCTTGGTCAACAGTTACTGTCAATGGTCAAAATTTGGAAAAGTCGATTAACGGCCACCATCTCGATCAAAATAAACTAGGGATTAACGCTGATTTGGATAATTGGTATACGCTAAACGGCTTGGGCTACAATGCGAGTGCCGTTGTTGTCTGGACCATTCAAATTATTTCTGCAATTTTAGGGAGTGGTGAACTAAGTGTTCCGCTGGCAATTTATCAACCACAGTATGAAGGATATGTAAGTTTTCCAACCTTAATTAATCGTAACGGTCAGGGGAATCCACTGTTATTAAACCTCTATCCTGTAGAAGAAGCAGCCGTTAAAACAGCCGCCAACGCAATCCAACAGCAAATTGCAATTTTGCAACAAGGAGGGGAAGAAAATGATTAAATTATTAGCTGTATACTGCGGTGCAAGAGATGGCAGTGATAAAAAGTATTTAGAAGCAGCTCGTCAATTAGGGGAATGGATGGCTGCTCACCGAATCGATCTTGTATACGGTGGTGGTCAATTTGGCTTAATGGGGGCCGTTGCCAATGGGGTCCTTGATAATGGCGGAACCGTTCACGGCATTATTACTGAAACCCTTGCCAGCCGTGGTGCTGCTTATGAAAAAATTCAGGATCTCAAAATTGTTCCTGATATGGATCACCGGAAAGAAAAGATGATGGCAATGGCAGATGGAATGCTAGCCCTTCCTGGTGGTATTGGGACACTTGAAGAAATTAGTCAGGCCGCCTCATGGATCACGATTGGAGAAAATCCCAAGCCGGTTGCCTTTTATAATCAAGATGACTTTTACTCACCACTTGAACAAGTATTTAAACACATGTCTCACGAAGGTTTCCTCGAGAAGACCTATCTCGATAGCATGTGCTTCAGTGACGACTTTGACCAAATCCTTGACTTCATGGAACACTATCAAGCTCCTCACTACCGGGAATATAAGAAATAGTTTTAAAAATCAAAGAGGTCATGAAGCAACAAGAGCTTTTCATGACCTCTATTTTAGTGGTTGAATTGTATAGACTTGATCATCAGCTTCATCAATTAATGAAACTGGACGCTGATCATTGGCTTGAATTGTAATATGATAGCCAAATTTATCGAGATAAACTAATTTATCTTCACGAACTAGTTGAACTGTTGCGGGAATTTCTTGATTGTCAATTCCCAGCTTTAATTCAGGAGAGATGGTAATTATATGGGTTCGGTTGCGTTCATGATCATAATATTGCCAAGTACCAGCATAGAATATCGGTAACGCAGCCGATGTGTTACTTTTCTTCGCGTGACTGAACCCTAACGTACTAGAGAGCCCAGCCATTAGTCCCGCGCCGAAAAGTAACATTCCCTTTTTTCTCATATTCCATCAATCTCCTCAATTATGTGATAAGTCATTTTTCTACAAGCTTATTATACACATAATTATATGATCGAAAGATTTCATTTCTGTTAAAAACAAGCAATAATTGGTATGATTAATGTAACAAGTTAAATATCTGATAAGGGAGTTGGCTTAAATGCTTAAGTTAGGAATTATTGGAACTCATATTATTACGGATCAAATGCTTGATGCTGCCAAGACTACTGGCAAGTATCAACTAACCGCGGTCTATTCACGGACACTGGACCGGGCTAAGGAATTTGGTAAGCCATATGGTGCTACAGAATTTTATGATGATCTTGAAAAATTCTTTGAAGATGGTGACTTTGACGTTGTTTACATCGCGTCACCAAATAGTTTGCATTACCAACAAGCACGCTTAGCAATTGAAAATGATAAGTTTGTGATTGTTGAAAAGCCAGCATTTGTAAACCCAAGTGAATTTTCCGGGATTCAATCCTTACTGGCGGCTCACCCGAAGGCACGCCTAGTTGAAGCTGCTCGTCATATCCATACGCCACTCTACAAGGAAGGGCTGAAGAAAGTTGACGAGATGAAAGAGCATTATGTTCAAGGCGCAACGATTACTGTAATGAAGTACTCCTCACGGTATGACAAGGTTTTGGCAGGGGATGAACCTTATCCAAATATCTTTACCCTGAAGTATGCTGGTGGTGCTTTAATGGATCTCGGTGTTTACGCAGTTTATGGTGCACTGACAATTTTTGGCCAGCCACAATCCGTTGTTTACTACCCGACCCTATGCAAGACAGGTGTTGACGCTAAGGGTGTTGCCATTTTGAATTATGACAAATTCAGTGTGACCTTAAACTTTGGGAAGACAGCTAACTCATACTTGCCATCCGAAGTTTATGGCTTAAAGGATACCCTTGTTTTTGATAGTATTTTTGAAACCCAAAAGGTAACGTACTACGATACCGACAAGCAAGCACACCAACTTGATGTACCAGTAGAGAAGAATTCAATGACAGATGAAATGAACGACTTTGCTGACTTGTTCAATGATCCAGATAATGAAGAACAAATGAAGAAGTACAAGGGCTGGATGGACCTTTCAGAAATGGTTAACTCCGTAATGTACTCACTCCGTCAATCAGCTCAACTAGAATTTCCAGCAGATAAAGATCAAGAATAGGATGGGATAACATTTGATCGAACAATTTCAAGAAAAATTTAATCAGCAATTTAAACAACCGACTGAAATCCAAGAGGCGGTTGCAAAACCATTAGCTGAAGACAAGTCAATCCTCGGTATCGCGCCTACTGGTTCAGGGAAAACACTGGCATTTACTTTGCCTCTTCTTCCGAAAATTATGCCCGGGGCTGGCACCCAGTTATTAGTTCTCGCGCCATCACAGGAATTAGCGATCCAAACGACTCGGGTAATGCGTGAATGGGCTAATATTATTGGCGTTAAAGTCCTTGCCTTAACAGGTGGTGCTAACCTTCGTCGACAGGTAATGAAGCTTCGTAAACATCCGGATGTTGTTGTCGGTACGCCTGGCCGAGTTCTCCATATGCTGGATAACCGGCACCTCAAACTCGGTCACCTTCAAACGATGGTAATTGATGAGGCAGACGACTTACTGCGTGACGATACTTTGGCTGTTGTTGAAGATATTGAGCGTGCTACGCCATTAAGCGCTCAGTTAGCGTTCTTTTCTGCTACTAAATCGCCAGTGTTTAAGCAACTTTCAGTGATGTTCGGACGGGATATTTTAACCCTTGATGTTACTGATAGTGACCATACTCGGGGAAATGTTCGTCACGGGTATATTGATGCGCGAACGAATGCGCAAAAGACTGCTGTCCTTCGTCGGCTGACCAGTATCAAAGATTTTCGTGGCTTGGTATTCTTTAATAGTACCCGGACACTTCATTATGCCGCTAGTCGTCTTCGTCACGAACATATGACAATTGGAACTTTGGGTGGCCGACAGAAGCAAACGCAACGTGAAAAGGCGATGCGGATGTTTCGGAAACGCCAGATTAAGTTATTACTGACAACAGATGTTGCTGCGCGGGGGATTGATATTCCTAAGCTTCCTGCTGTTATTAACTTTGATTTGCCAACAGAAACGAATACTTATATCCACCGTGTTGGGCGGACAGGCCGTCAAGGTGAACCAGGACTGGTAATTAACTTAGGTGATGATCACGATATCCGTGATTTGAAAAAGCTCCTTGCCCCAACTGATTATCATTTGGAGCATCTTTACATTGATAATGACCAAATTACGGATCAAAAACCACAAAAGGGTCAAAAGTCAGTTTCAGTTCGGCGGCAAAACAGTCGGCAATTGCAAAAAGAACAGTGGAATGACAATGCAAGTGTCGAAAAGACTGTTCATCACACCCTTGGTAAACTGACAAAGCCGAAAAAGAAGCCTCATAAGAAAAATCGGAAAAATAAGGGGATTCGTCTCAAGCACCGCCGTAAGAGTGGGATGTGATTAAGGCAGTACTTTGAATAATTAATGAAAAAGAGTAAAATTAGCTTTACGAGTTTGTTCGTAAATGCGATAATACTCTTTGTCTGGTCCTATAGTATAACTGGATAGTACATCCGCCTCCTAAGCGGCCGATTCCGGTTCGATTCCGGATGGGACCATTTAGTTGGAGCTGGGAATTAACCTATTTAAGAGCCTGGTTGGCTAACCTAGAATGACGAATGATGATGAAATCATCAGAGTCGTTCGTAGTTAGACTCGAAGGCTCAGGTTAATTCCCGCGATTAGACTTAGTAAGTTTGGAAGCTAACGGTAGATAATTAGAGGTAAGAAAAGACGTTTTAACAATGTGTTTTCTTGCCTATTTTTTGTACTATTCTGGTGGTGCAATGAATCATTGCTAGTACTTGTCTATCGTTATTCGATATACTTAACCCAAAAATAAGGAGAGACCAATGAAATTTGGCGAACAAATTAAAGAACGACGACAGGAGCTAGATTTGACACAAGCGGAGGTAGCTGAAAGTATTTCGTTACTCGACAAGCAGTGTCTAATTGGGAGCATGATAAAACATATCCTGATTTGAATATGCTTGTAAAAATTAGCAATGTTTATCAAATTTCACTTGATTCTCTATTAAGGGAGAACCAAAAGTTGAAGGACTATTTAGAACAAGGGAGAGCAATGAATTCGTTTAGTGTCTCTTATGGCTTTATTTGGGTAATGTTTGGGCTTAGTTATTTTCTTGATGATTCAACAAAAGGAGGCAGTATTGCTTGGTATGGCATGGTAGCAATCTTTCTTCTTGCCATGATTTATGAAGAACTAGTAACACCTTTTTTTCTTGGGATCAACCGACGCACATTTTATCGGAGTGGTAAACGGCCTGACGAAAAATTATCAATTTTTGCTAAATTGTTTTACGGAGTATTTGTTTTAGCCGTTATTATTAGCGTGATTCTAGTTCATCAGGGAATGTCGGGGAGATATGCGTCTTCGGCTTTAACCATTCTAGTGGGAGTTCAGTATCTCTTACGAAAATATATATATGTGGCAAGAAAGTAAAAATGATTAACCATGAGAAATTGGATCTACTATTTCCCGGGAAATAAAGTTTATCCGGAGTAAATTTTCCCAGATATTATTAAATGTTGTACAATTAAAATAGTATTTTCGCAAAGGAGTTGTCACTGTGCAGAAGCCATTCAAAATTATGCTTTTATTTGGGACGCGTGCTGAAGCAATTAAGCTTGCACCAATTATCGAGCAAATGAAACGGGATCCAAGTACTTGGAAACCATCAATTGTCATTGCTGCCCAACAGCGACGCCCGCTCCTTCAACAAACGATGGAGTTCTTGAATTTAACGGCAGATTTTGACTTAGATCTTTCTGGCCTAAAGAATACTGATTATGCTGAACAGTTAAGCCAGCTAATCCATAACCTTGATAACGTTATTAACGCTGGCCAACCGGATATGCTTTTAGTAGTGGGGGATGCAGTTACTAGTTTAGCTGCTAGTCTAGTAAGCTTTTACAACCATCTTCCGTTAGGACACGTTGAGGCGGGATTGCGTACTTATGACAAGTACCTACCATTTCCAGACGAAATGCACCGACGGATTACAGATAATTTAGCTGACCTTTACTTTGCCCCAACAACTCGGGCTCGGGATAATTTGTTAAGTGAACACCACTCTGCTCAACAAATTTATGTGACCGGTAACCCGGTAATTGATTCCGTTAAGGAGCGATTAACAACTAATTTTCAGAGTGACCTCCTTGAACAGATTCCCGATGATCACCGCATTATTATTTTAACGATGCAACGGGTTGAAAGTATTGGTGCGCCAATGAAACGGGTCTTTCATACAATGAGAGATATTGTGGAGACCAATGAGGATGTTGACTTAATTTATCCGGTTTACCCCAATAGCGAGGTAATGAGTCTTGCTGATGAAGTACTGGGGAATAAAGAGCGGATTCATTTAATTC
Source organism: Limosilactobacillus sp. (assembly GCF_022651205.1). GTDB lineage: Bacteria > Bacillota > Bacilli > Lactobacillales > Lactobacillaceae > Limosilactobacillus. The sequence goes on along the minus strand of NZ_JALCQI010000014.1, from coordinate 21,715 downwards.
AGCCGCTTAATCATGGCGATTTCTTAAATCTTGCTGCACGGTGTGACTTTATTGTGACTGATTCTGGTGGGATTCAAGAGGAAGCGCCAGCTATTCATAAACCGGTTTTGCTTCTGCGAGAAAAAACAGAACGACAGGAAGCCGTCGATGTTGGTGCCGTTAAAGTTGTTGGTACTGATCCAACAAGTATCCAACAGGCTATCTTTACACTTTTGAACGATCATAAAGCCTATAAAAAAATGGATCAGGCAGAAAACCCGTTTGGTGATGGCCATGCCAGTGAACGGATCCTTGATATTATTGAAAATTACCTTAATAAGAAATAAGAGTCGGTGAACATCTTCGCCGACTCTTTCTTTTAACTATCTAACTTTCTGAATTAACTTTAAGGCTTCATCATGGCTCATACTGTACATATTAGTTAATTTATTTGCAATCTGTTGGTCGTTAAAGCCTGAATTGATTAGAGCTTCAACTGCTCCTTCTTCTTTACCTTCCTTTTTACCTTCTCTTCGTGCATCCATCAGGTCAAGTTCATACTTCATAAAGCCATGCCTCCTTATCGGATCTTCACGAATCCGTTTCATTTCAGCCCGTACTTGTTTGACAAGCTGATCGTCTGCGTCAATCTGGTTTCCCATTAATTTGAGAAATCCCTTTAATTTCATATTACCATGAAACTGGCTAGCCTTGGCATTGAAGATCGTAATTTGCAGTTGATCACCTAACTTAAGCTTTGGATCATCAACGCATCGATTTTCAAACTGATATTTACTCCAGCCACGACCGAAATAATCAAAATCGCAAAACATAATTACGTAAGTCGGATACTGCGCTAATTTTGAGTAATCGTCGCCAACGTTTAAAATATCGAAATCAATTTGTTGTTGATAATAACGAAGCCGAAAGGGAAGATTGTGTTTATCTGCAACTTGCATTTCAACCACAAAAGTACGCTGCTCTTCATCACGGACAAAAACATCAAACCGGACTGTTCGTGCACTGATTGGACCGGTAATTTGTTTTTGAGGAGTAATTCGCGAAATTGCTTTAATGTTTAGTTCTGGTAGGGAGCGCTGAATAAGCTCTAAACAAATTTGTTCATTTTCCATCACCATCCCAAACATAATGTCATTCGTAATTGTCAAATGCTCCCATTTTTCTTCAAGTTGCTTTAAATATAATTCACGTTGATCCATTTGCCACCATCCTTATTAGAGTTGAGGCTTTCAATCCTCCTAAATATATAAGACGGCATTTAATTGTTTTTATATGAAAAGCAGCGAAGAAAAAATAGCAGCCTGCATCAATCACTGATTCAGCCTGCTAGTATTTACTTATCTTCAATTCCACGATTATCCTTAAAAATCAACCACTTTGAGAAGATATAATTTGCGATAACCACGATAACATTATCAATAAACTTAACGATGAACTGTTGTAATGGGGTATCGAACTTGAGGACTTTAATACCAACATAGGTAATTACCATATCAATTACTAAGGTCAGTCCACGATAGAAAAAGAAGCGGAGAATTTCAACTAAGAAGTCACTAACGGTCGTGTAGTGAGAACCGAAGACCCACACCTTATTGGTGAAGTAGGCTACCAGGACAGAGGCAAACCATGCAATTACGGTTGCTACTTCAACATTCCAGTGAAGGCCGGGACTTAAAACTTGAAAGACCGCTAAGTTAACAACAGTAGTGACAACACCCCAGAACAGGTAGGCAATAATGGACTTATACTTACTCCAGAGTTGTTTAATCATTACTTAGCCGCCTTTTCAATTAATTTTGCGACAAAGCTATCAAGTGTTTTAATATCATCTTCATCTGGTGATAAGTTGATGTGAACATTGTCAGCACCCTTAGTCGCATGGGCTTTTTCAAACGCTTCGCCAAAGAGGTCGACTGCTTTACAATAATCGTCAGCGTAGAAAGTATCGCCTGAACCGGCAACTCCGTAAACTTTTCCCGTTAAATCGGCTTCTTGAAGGTCATCATAGAAATCTAATCCCTCATCTGGAAGAGCACCTTCATCATAGGTATAAGGACAAACAACACAAATATCGACATCCTTAAAGTCTTCCACATCAGCCATTGTAATTTCCGTCTCGTCGACTTCCACACCTTGATCCTCAAATGATTCAGTAATGATATCGGCAACGTCTTCGTTATTACCGGTGATGGTTGCGTAAACAACAAGTGCTTTAGCCATTTTTATTCCCCCGTTTAAAATAAATTACGTTTCATAGTATAGCATGCTTTGCTACTTCTTTGGTGACAAGTGTTATACTAGTTTACGTATAAAATAATGAAGGGGACAATTTAATGATTACATTAAAATCACCACGCGAAATTGAAGAGATGGAAAAGGCCGGTGCTGCCCTTGCAAGTATGCACATTGGAATCCGGCAATTTATTAAGCCAGGAATTTCAAGTTGGGAAGTTGAAGACTTTGCCCGGAAGTACTTTAAGGCTGCCGGCGCTAAGGCTGAACAAATTGGCTTCGAAGGGTACAAATACGCAACCTGTGTCAGTGTTAATGACGAAATTTGTCACGGTTTCCCACGGAAGAAACTCATCTTTAAAGATGGCGATTTAGCTAAGATTGATACCGTTGTTAGTGTTGATGGCTTCTTTAGTGATTCCTGCTGGAGTTATGGGATTGGTAATGTTAAGCCTGAAATTCAAAAGTTGATGGATGTTACCAAGAAGTCATTATTCATGGGAATTGATCAATGTGTTGCTGGCAACCGGATTGGTGATATTGGTGCCGTTATCCAGCATTACACTGAGGATGAAAATGGTTATGGTGATGTTCGTGAATTTGTTGGTCATGGGATTCAACCAACAATGCATGAAGATCCAATGGTTCCTCACTATGGCGAACACGGCCAAGGTCTCCGCTTAAAGAACGGGATGACAATTACCGTTGAACCAATGATTAATACCGGAACCTGGGAAGCTGATACTAGTGATCCAAGTGGCTGGCTTGCTAAAACTGCTGATGGTGGTTGGTCTTGCCAATATGAACACACGCTTGTCGTTACCGATAAGGGGCCAAAGATCTTAACTTCCCAAAACCCCGAAGCCGATGCCAAGTACATCTATGACGACAACTACGCCAAGTACTTGAAGCATTACAGTGAAATTGCTAAAGACGTGGCTAGTCATTTTGAATAGAGTGTAGAGTGTGACCTCGCAAAGAACTCGCGGAAAGCTAACGATTTCTCCGGGGAGTGGTGGTTTTGCACCACTTCTCGGAGGTCGTTAGCTCTAGCGAGTTCCGAGGGAACACATTTCGACTCAGTTGCAGTAGGGAATTAGCTCGAGGAAGGTTAGGGAGAGCAGTTCTTGACTATGTTGCCAATAACTAAAAGAACTCGTTAGCTCTAGTGGGTTCCGAGGGAGCCGCTCTCGACTCTATTGCAGTCCATTACTCATAAGAAAATAAAGCAACTACTAAAATTAAATAAATAAAACACAATAATGCATAAATAAAATGGCAGATCTACTAAATAAAAATTAGTGATCTGCCATTTTATGATTTATGAGAAGCTGAGGGAAGAACTTTACTAAGATTTATTCAAATAAAGCGTTCATAATCGCCAATGATTATATTCATAAATATACACAAAATAATGAAAATAACTATTTATAATGTATTTTATGCGTGAATAAGTCAGTAAATATGCATAAATAAAATTAGAAAACAATAAGATTTTTTGAAAAATACTTTTATTTTTGATAAAGAGGACTATACTTAAAATATTAAATAATTTCTTATTTTTATTTAAGAATCTTTGCATTATATTATGGAGGTTTTTTATTGTGGATGAGCAAAGTAGTAATAAAAAAATGATTACTACCTTTGGCCTAGTGACGATGATCATTACTGCGATCTTTGGTTTTGGTAACGTATCAAACGCCTACTTGCAAATGGGCTATGGCAGTATTATCTGGTATGCGCTTGCAGGGATTTGTTTCTTCTTCCCGTGTGGCTTAATGATGGCAGAATATGGTTCTGCATTTAAGGACGCTAAAGGAGGAATTTACTCCTGGCTTGCCGGTTCAATTGGTGAACGAATGGCTTTTATTGGGACTTTCGTTTGGTTAGCTTCCTGGATTGTTTGGATGGTTTCCACCGCTTCCCGGATTTGGATTACTTTTTCCGCATTGATTTTTGGTAAGGATACCACTCAGCAGTGGCACTTCTGGGGAATGACCTCAACTGAAGTTATTGGTGTCCTTGGGATTATCTTAATGATTGCTTGTACCTACTTTAGTTCTCGGGGAATGACTGCGATTGCCAAAGTTGGTTCACTTGGTGGGATCTTCACCGTTGTTGTTAATATCATTTATGTGATTGCAGCTATTATTGTTTTGATTATTAACAAGGGTGTTTTGGCTCAACATTTTGATGGTGCTCAGAGCTTGATTCTGTCACCTAATCCACAATTCCAGACGCCAATTGCAATTATTTCTTTCGTTGTTTATGCAATCTTCGCTTATGGTGGTATGGAATCACTTGGATCCGTTACTGATTCAATGAAGAACCCTGAAAAGACTTTCCCACGTGGCTTAATCATTGCCTCTATTTTTACAATCGGTGCTTATGTCATCATGATTTTGATGGCTGGTTGGTTTGCTAATTACAAGCATGACTTTGCGGTGTCGACAACTAACTTGGGGAATGCTACCTATGTCCTCTTTAACATCTTAGGGGTCAAATTAGGAACTGCCTTAGGTTTCTCTCACGCAGTTGCTCTCGAATGGGGTGCTGCCATGACACGGATTGTTGCCTTCTCACAGGCACTAGGATTCTTAGGGGCCCTCTTTGTTCTGATGTATTCACCAATTAAGGCCTTTATCCTTGGTTCTAACCCTGATTTATGGCCAAAGAAGCTGACTAAGCTTAATAAGGCGGGAATGCCTGCAAATGCAATGTGGCTTCAGGTTACAGTTGTTTCCATTATTATCTTCTTGGTTGCCTTTGGTGGTTCTGCCGCTCAACGGTTCTACACCATCTTAACCGATATGGCCAACGTTTCTACCTGTTTCCCATACCTTTTCTTAGTTGGTGCATTCCCATTCTTTAAGAAGCGGACAGATATTGAACGGCCATTTGTTGTCTTCAAGAACAAGGCATTGACTAATACGATTGTTTGTTTCGTTGAAATTATTTTGATTGTCGGAATTCTCTTTACCTTTATCCAACCAATGTTAGATAAGGATTGGGAGACTGCTTTCTGGACAATCGCTGGTCCTGTCTTCTTCGCTGCAGTAGCATTGATCTTCTACCAAATCTCTGCTAAGAAGCACCATGTTAAGAATGTTATTAAGTAGGAGAGTGTGAGACCGTTAAAACCTTCTGGTGGCTAACGATTTCTCCACTGAACGACGTCTTGTCGTCGGAAGTGGAGGTCGTTAGCTCGAAGAAGGTTAGGTCGAACACGTTTTAACTATGTTGCAGTAGTAATACTGGCTCTAGCAAGTTCTTGGCAAGCACGTTTTTTGAGTCGTTATCTCGGAGTATTAAAAATTAAATCGGTGCAATAAACAAGTTATCGGTGCAAAATCAGTCGATTTTGCACCGATAATCTTTAAATTGCACTGATAATATTAATATTTTTCATTTATCTTGTAGTAAGAAATCAGAAAAGTTCGATTAATTTCATAACTTTTCTGATTTCTTTCGTTTTAAATAAGTGGGAGGAGAGCAATATTTCTTCTAAGACATTGAGAGGCGAGATATAATGTATATCAAATATATATTAACGGAGGGCGTTAAAATGACAGTTAAGATCAGACGGGTGGGGACATCGGATGTTCTTACCGTTCCTAAATCCATTAAGAAACGGTACAAGGAATATGAGGTATACCAAGATCGAAATGGGGCGATAGTGTATATGCCTAAACGGAATAATCCCTTTAAGAACAGTGAATTTATTGCAAAGCATCTTTATGATGGTGATGATACTGGCTTTATTGATGGTGAGGTAAGGGATGACGAATTATTACATTAACAAGTATCTTCCCCAAAAACAGGATCTGATTTGGATTGATTTTGAACCTTCCCTCGGTGAAGAAATTAAGGGAAGACACCCGGCAATTGTGATGAGTTCTGCTAATTACAGTAAGCTCACCGGGCTAGTAATGGTCATGCCAATTACCCATGCCAAGAATAATCGATTGAGAGAATTCTTTATACCGTTGCATACAAAGGAAATCGAAGGCTATATTAACTCGCTTCAAATTTTTACGTTTAGTATTCGAAAACGCCGGGCAGAATTTGCTGGAGAAATCGCCAGTCCGCAAGATTGGGCCCGTGCGTTGATGATTCATAATGAAATATTAGATAGCTAATAAGTGGGGGGGGCGGCTTTTCTCACAGTTCGCACGCAATTCAAAATAATGTATAATGAACGAGTATTACTTATGAGGAGTTGGGCAATGATCGGGAAGCTAAATAAAGCAAAATTGAAGAACTTAGTTGCAATGCTGGTCAAGCATTTTACTCTGGCCCAACTATCTAGTTCTGCAGCGACACTCGCGTACTATACGTTACTTTCAATCTTTCCGGCACTGCTGGTGATTGGGAACTTGTTACCGATGATTGGGCTAGATGCCAATACGGTTCTTACTTACTTGCAAACGTTAGTCCCAGCAACGGTTTACAGCTTTATCCGGCCATTGGTTTTGGACTTCTTACAGCGGGGGAGCGGGGGCGTCCTGACCACCGGGGCCTTGATTGCTCTCTGGTCGACTAGTCAGGGAATCGCTGCTTTTCAGCGAAGCGTCAACCATGCTTACGGGATTGCCGAAAATCAAAATCCAATTAGTAATCGGGTGATTTCATTCATCTGGATGATTGTCGTTGTTATCATTATCTTTGTAATTGTCTTTTTGTATGGTGTTGGTGAACAATTCCTGAAATGGCTTCAACCATTCCTGCACTTCAATCGCCGGTACATCTTCCTGTTCAGTAGCTTGAAGTGGCCGATTACCTTTGCAGTTATCTTTATTGCTTTGACAATGCTGTATTACTTTGTTCCCAATGCTAAGGTTGGCCTTCGTTTTGCAGCAATTGGGGCCTTTCTTGTCTCAATCTTCTGGCTATGGCTCTCTAAGCTGTTCGGGTTATACACCGTTCTTTTCAGCCATGGTGTGATTGGTTATAAGACCATTGGAGCCTTTATTGCGATGATGGTTTGGCTGGACTTTTCTGGCTACTTAATCATGATGGGAGCGGCAATTAACGCAGCCCTTCAAGAGGCTCACGACGGGAAACTCGAAGAAAAAGAGCACTTCTGGCAGTTAATTAAAACTGAACATGATGATGCTAAAAGGCAGATCGTGAAAAAATAGCGAGACTGGAATTAACCAGCCTCGCTATTAAGGTAAGGATTATTAAAATGGAATATTGCTATTCAGCTACGGGAGCCTTCTTTTCGTCATTGAAAAGGACTGTTGGAATTGTATCAACGTACTTCGCGGCAATTGGAGTAACGTACAACTCTTCACCGTCCTTGAAGAATAGGTGGGTATTAGCTAAGTTAATCATTGCCTGACGGACCGTTTCGGCATCTAATTGGTCGTTAGCATAGCTCAACTTCAGGACGTGCTTTTTGGCAAGACTACCTTTGAAGGTTAAATTAAGAGTTTTCATAGATTAATTCTTCCTTTCTAGTTTTAGTTACGGGAAAGTGATTGGGTACTGATCACGTCAGCACCAGCAACGTGTTCTGTGGTTAGGGTTTCCATGGCAGAGATGAGTAAGTTGAACTGATCTTCGCTGACATTTTCAGTAACGTTATTCAGGATATGATTCACTCCCTTAGGATGCTTTTCTCCGACTAACGTTAATTGAATTTTGGCTGCTTTGAACTTTCGAGACATGCTCATGATGAATTCTCCTTTGGTTTAATTTGGTTGATAAGTAGTGGCCACTGCTTACACCTATTAACAACGAATGAGAAGCGGATTTGTAAAGAAGGAATTTTAAAATGGCAAAAATCACTAAAATTGAAGCGCAAAAGAGACAGGGTAGGTACAACGTTTACTTAGATGGTAAGTATGCTTTCCCGGTAGCAGAGAGTGTGTTGATTCAATTCCGGTTGATGAAGGGGATGGAGATTGATCAGGAACTTGAAGCACAAATTACGACCGCTGATCAAATTGCTCGTGCTTATTTGCGAATGCTTGACTACTTATCTCACCAGTTGCGGACGGAAAGTGACGTAATTCAAAAGCTTCACGATCTTGAAACGCCAGAAGAATTTATTGAGCCAGTTTTGCAAAAACTCCGTGCGCAAAAGCTTCTCGATGATCATGAATATGCCGCTAGCTACGTTCGCACCGAGATGAATACCGATCTTAAAGGGCCGGGAAATATTCGGCAGAAGCTCCGGTTAAAGAAGATCGGTGAAAATGATATTGATGATGCATTAGCTCAATTTACTCTCGAACGTCAATTAGAAAACGCCACAAAATTAGCAAAAAAACTTTTTCGTCGCTATCGTTCCCAACCCATTCGTCGTCAAGAACAAAAAGTTCGTCAGGGATTAATGACAAAAGGATATGCTAGCACGATTTATGATCAAGTTAAGGATCAGGTTGAACCAGAAGAAGATTTTGACCAGCAAGAAGAGCTGCTGAACCACCAGGCAGAGAAGATCTGGCACCGTTATCGTCGCTACCAAGGTTATGAGCGAGAAATGAAGTTTAAGCAAGCAATGTACCGGAAAGGCTTCGATTTAGATGCTACGCAAGCTTGGTTAGATCGTCAGGATTCAGAGGAAAGCTTTTCAGACGAGTAAAATGCTGGTAAAATGTGTAAGATACGTAGAAAAGTACAAAAATAAAACTTAAAAGAGAAGTATAATGACACAAAAGAAAATTCATATTGATGAGAAAAAACTGCAACATCAGTATGGCTACCGGTTTATCAAGCGCCTTTTTGATGTAGTCGCGTCTTCAGTTGCGGTAGTGATTCTTAGTCCAGTTTTTTTAATCATCGCGATTGCAATTAAAGTTAATGATCCTGCGGGACCAGTTTTTTATACCCAGACCCGGGTCGGAAAAGATGGCAAGCCCTTCAAAATGTTTAAGTTCCGATCAATGGTTACTAACGCAGATGAGCTGTTAGAAAAGCTCCGTGATCAGAATGAGGTTGAAGGCGCAATGTTCAAAATGAAGGAGGACCCTCGGATCACCAAGGTTGGTAAGTTTATTCGGAAGTATAGTTTGGATGAACTGCCTCAATTATTGAACGTTGTTGGGGGTTCGATGAGTATTGTTGGCCCTCGACCACCGTTACCTTACGAAGTTAAAGAGTATACCGATTATGATCGCCAACGCTTAATGGTTAAGCCTGGTGCTACTGGGATGTGGCAGGTTGGTGGACGAAACGCCTTAAGCTTTGATCAAATGGTTGAACTTGATTTGACCTACATTAATGAACGTTCAGTGTGGCTTGATCTTAAGATTATGTTTGAAACTGTTAAGGTGATGATTAAGCCTAACGCTGCTTATTAAGGAGAACGACTGTGAAGACAAAAGTATTAGTTGCTGCTCATAAGAATTATGCAATGCCCAAAGACCCATTGTATTTGCCGGTCTTTGTTGGTAAAGAGATTCATCCTGATGTTAACCATACTTTCCAGGGTGATAATACGGGGGACAATATTTCAGCGAAGAACCCTTACTATAATGAATTAACAGCGATTTACTGGGGATGGAAGAACTTAGACGTTGATGCAATGGGGTTAGTTCACTATCGTCGTTACCTAAGTCTCAACCACCAAAAATCACTGGATGAGGTATTATCAAGTGAACAAGTAGCTGACTTACTTAAGGATCATGATATTATCTTACCGCCTAAACGACGTTACTATATCGAGACAAATGAGTCTCACTACCTTCACGCTCATGAGCATGAACCATTTGAGGTAATGCGTCAGGTGATCCACCAAAATTATCCTGAATACGCAGCTGCTTTTGAAAAAGTCATGAAGCGGACATGGGCCCACATGTTTAATATGTTCATTATGAAACGTAAACCGCTAGATGAGTATTGTACATGGATGTTTGATGTTCTTGGCGAAGTGGAAAGTCGGATTGACATTTCAAATTATTCAACCTACGAACAACGGGTTTATGGATTCTTGAGCGAGCTACTATTAGATGTATGGCTTGAGGTTCACCCAGAATACTCGACGGTTGAAGTAAAGTACGTCTTCATGGAGCATACTAACTGGTTCAAGAAGGGCGGTAAGTTTGTTCTGCGGAAGATTACGGGACATGCGTAAAGAGGAGGCAGATTTAATTGCCTAAGTTATCCATTGTTGTTCCTTGTTACAATGAGCAAGAATCAATTCCATTATTTTATCCTGCTGTTGAAAAAGTTATTAATAAGATGCCAGTCGAGGTTGAATATTGGTTTGTTAATGATGGTTCGGCTGATAAGACCCTGGATGAATTACGAAAGTTGCATCAACAAAATCCTGATAAAGTTCATTATGTATCCTTTTCTAGAAATTTTGGTAAGGAAGCTGGGCTATATGCTGGACTTGAAGCGACGACAGGAGATTATGTTGTTGTAATGGATGTTGATTTACAAGATCCTCCTGAATATTTACCAATAATGTATAAGTATATCTCTACGGGAGAATATGATTGTGTTGGGATGCGACGAACTGATCGTACTGGTGAAGCGAAGGTTAAATCATTCCTTAGTGATAAATTCTACGACGTTATTAACAAGATCTCTGATACAAAGATTGTTAATGGTGCTCGTGATTATCGAATGATGACTCGCCAAATGGTTAATGCCGTCTTATCTTTAAAAGAATATAACCGTTTCTCAAAAGGGATCTTTAATTGGGTTGGTTTTAAGACCAAATACCTACCATATAAAAATGTCCAACGGGTTGCTGGAACAACTGATTGGTCCACTTGGAAGCTGTTTAAGTATGCTATGGATGGCATAACTGACTTTTCCGAAGCACCACTGTCAATTGCCACCTGGATTGGTGGGATGTCAGCATTCTTATCAATTTTAGGATTGATTTTTGTAATTGTTCGGAGAATTATTGAACCAAGCAGTAGTGCCTTTGGTTGGGCATCGATGGTTTGTATTATGCTTTTACTTGGTGGACTTCAGTTGATGTGTATTGGAATTGTTGGCAAATATATTGGTAAGATTTATATGCAAACTAAACAACGACCAATCTATATTGTAAAAGAGAAAAAGTAGGAGGGAAGTAGGGTGCAATATCTATCATCCAAATATCAACGGTTAATTAACCTTGAGTTAGATGGACAAATCCTTTATGAAATAGCGTTTGCCTTTTACTTTGTGATTGCTTTTCTTCAAACCTCAACCTATACTTTTTATTTTCCTGGTAACCTTCTACATCAAATTGCTTTTATTCCATTAGCGATCGTTTTGTTTAAGATTATCTTTTTTGATTCAAATACAATAAGAAAAATAACGGTTAATCTTTTAGTCCTTGCTATTCTATTCATTACTTGGCGGACATCAGGTGAGTTTATCCTCTTTCCAATGGGGATTTTTGTTTTAGGTGCTAGAAATGTAGATTTTAAGAAAATCATTTACTTATATTTAGTGTTAGGAACGATCCTTCTCTCGTTTGTCTTTTTTACTTCTCTAATCGGTTTAACAAAGAATCTGATTTTCCATCGGGGAATTCACACATTAAGACGGGCATTTGGGATTATTTACCCAACTGATTTTGCGGCCCATATTCTCTATCTAGTATTGGCATATTGTTATCTTTACTTCAATAAACTTTCGTGGAAGAGTTATACAGTATTTGTACTATTAGCAATCTTCCTCATTAAGTTTTGTGATGCACGTTTGAATGCCTATGCTTTGATTTTGGTAATTCCAGTAATGATGATCGGACAACGGGCACAAAAAGGATATATTGTTTCAAGATCAATTGCTATCTTTTACTGGATTTTACCAGTTTTAGCAGCTTATGTTACAGTTTTCCTGTCGTATCTGTATGCACCTGGACACAAGTTATTTGAACAAATGAATAGTTTATTGTCTGGTCGGCTATTTTATAGTCACGAAGCTATAAAAAAATATGGCTTTAGTCTTTTTGGTCAGCATATTCATGAAAATGGCCTTGGTGCTGTTGGTGGGATAAAAAATGCAGCTGCTGAGGGAGCAAACTATTTTTATATTGACTCAGCATTTATTCGTTTATTCGTTATCTATGGAGTAGTGATAGCTTTAGTGGTTATTATTACTATGACTATTGTTTCCTGGCAATCAATTAAACAAAGTGAATTTGCTTTAGCAAGCATTATGGTTATTGTAACGATTAGTGCAATTGTGGAACAACGTCTGCTAGATTTCGGCTACGATCCGTTTTTAATTGCTATTTTTGCGCAATGTTATTTTTCAAACAAATTGATATCGGAGGAGAAAAATGAAAAACGTAACTTTAAATAATTTAATGAAAAAATACGGGAAACCAGTTTTAGTTGTTCTTATTTTTGCTATCCTCGGTGCTTTAGTAATGGGAGTAGATGCTAAAAAGAAAAAATCAACTACCTATACCGCTAGTCGCCAAATTGTAATTTCTCACAATATTCCTCAAGAAATGCGGACAATGTCAAGTGGTGCTAATATTTCAATTGTTGGTGAAGATAATAATATGATGCCAACCTATAAGGATATTGCTGAAAATGGAACCATTGCTCAAAAAGCACGAAAGCATTTATCTAAGTCAATGAAGAAAAAATACTCAACAGATGATATTAAGAGTGCCATTGATGCTAAAATTTCACAACAATCGTTAGTGATGGAGTTAAAGGCAAAAACATCGTCTAGGGAAGCATCTGTAAAGATTGTTAACGCAACTGCAAAGGCAATGAAGGAAGAATTACCACAGCTACAACCGGGCTCGGGAAAGGTAACCCTTTTGCAAAAAGCAACCGTTAATAATACCGATAGTAAAACAACTCCTAGCACGAAAAAGTATGTAGTTGTTGGTTTTGCTTTAGGCGCATTGCTGGGATTAATTATTGAATTTGTTGTTTTTACAGTTAAGAATTTTGGACATAAAGAGTAGAAAAATGAAAAAAGTAGTTTTTACGGTTGCTGACTATGGAAAGGGCAATGATGCAGGACCAAAGGCAAAAAGAGATGTGGATTATTATTTATCACAATCTGGCTTTGAAGTAATTCATCAGCAATTAAACAACAAATCTAAGTTAGATAAAATTAAAACAGCATATTGGGTAATTCCGCGTCTATTTAACAATGTAGAAAAGTTTGATGAGCTATTTTTCCAGTATCCAACTTATTCTAGCTATGTGATGAAAAGACTTATAAATAAAATGCGTTCAAAAAGTAAGAAGCTGTTCTTCATTATTCATGATGTTGAATCGCTTCGCCTTTTTCAAAATGACCAAAACTATTGGGATGGTGAACGAGCACTTTTTAACGCTACTGATGGCTTGATAGTTCATAATCATAAAATGAAACGATGGCTACAGGAAAATGGTGTTACTGTTCCAATGGTAGAATTAGGAATTTTTGATTACAACAATCCTCAAAAAATAAACCAAAATTCAGAATATGATAGAACAATATGCTTTGCTGGGAACTTAGCAAAGTCCAAGTTTCTTGATAAAATAAGTTTACAAGCTGGAAAATTAGAAATCTTTGGTTCATATCCAAGCGAACACTATTTAAAAGGCGTTACTTATCATGGTCAAATGAGTCCAGATGAATTACCGAAGAAACTTACTCAGAATTTCGGGCTAGTCTGGGATGGCGATCAATTAGATACTTGTAGCGGGAAGTTTGGTAATTATATGCGCTATAATAATCCGCATAAGGTTTCCCTTTACTTAAGCAGTGGACAGCCAGTAATTATTTGGAAAGAAGCCGCTCTTGCTGATTTCATTTTGAGAAATAATTTAGGAATTGCAGTAAACAGCCTCGAAAATCTTGATGACATTTTAGAAAATATTACTGAGAATCAATATTCTGAAATGAAGATGAATACTATTGAGATCGCTAAAAAGTTACGAAAAGGTGACTTTATAAAGAGCGCAGTTAAAAAAATAGAAAATATTACTGAATAAAAAATATAGCCAGATGGTAATTGTAATTACTATCTGGCTATATTTTTAGTTTTGTTTAATTCTGTTTAACAATTTGGGCATTACTTGGTAAGCTTCCTGACCAATCCTGATAGTTTGTTTGTGAGCTACCTGCAATTGTTTGACGATCCATTCCGTCACTATCAACATGGTGAGTAACACCATATTGATCGGTCCAAACAGCAACATCGTTAAGCCCTAATTGTTTTTGACTGTTATTATTGACATTACTATTAGCAGTTGAAGAGCTTGATTGCGACGATGATGTTACGCTTGCACTGCTGCTAGTTGAGCTTGTCTTCTTAGTAGAATTTTGCTTACTGTTTTTACTTGTCTTTTTAGTAGCTTTCTTAGTAACTTTTTCAGTTTTGGTATGTGAAGATGATGCAGTATCCTTAGAATTCTTTTGTGAACCACAGCCAGCTAACCCAAATCCTAAGATTGTAACTAACATTCCAGACAAAAATAAACGACTAAATTTCTTCATATAAGTATCTCTCCTATATTGAAAGGTTCAAATCAACTATACTTGATAAGTATTTAATAGTATAATTATAGCATTTGCAGGAAGTTTATTACTAGTTGAATAAACGCAAACAAACTGATTTTAACATTATCTAAAATTTTCATCAATAAATAACGTTACATATGAAAGGATGAGCGTTCCATGACAAAGTATGACTATCTTGTAGTTGGTGCCGGTTTATTCGGTGCCACCTTTGCTTACGAAGCAGCTAAGCGTGGCAAAAAGGTTAAGGTAATTGAAAAGCGTGATCACATTGCGGGAAATATTTACACTAAGGAAGTTGACGGTATCCAAGTCCATCAATATGGTGCTCATATTTTCCACACTTCTAATAAGGAGATCTGGAATTACATTAATCAATTTGCTGAATTTAATCGTTATACAAATAGTCCGGTTGCTAATTATAAGGGGCAGATGTATAACTTGCCATTTAATATGAATACCTTTAGTGAAATGTGGGGTGTTCGTACTCCAGCAGAAGCACTGGCAAAGATTAACGAACAGCGTCAAGAAATGGCGGGTAAGGAACCGAAGAACCTTGAAGAACAAGCTATTTCATTAATTGGTCGGGACATCTACGAAAAGTTAATTAAAGGTTATACCGAGAAGCAATGGGGGCAAAAAGCTACCGAACTACCAGCATTTATTATTCGGCGGTTGCCTGTTCGTCTGACGTATGACAATAATTACTTCAATGATCTCTATCAAGGAATTCCAATTGGTGGTTATACTCAAATTGTTGAAAAGATGCTTAATAGTGAATTAATTGATGTTGAAACTGGAGTTGACTTTTTCGATCAGAAGGACGATTATTTAGCTAATTATCCTAAGGTTGTATTCACTGGAATGATTGATCAATTCTTTGATTATCAACTTGGTGAACTTCAATATCGAAGTTTGCGCTTTGAAACTGAAGAAAAGAATGTTGGTAATTACCAGGGAAACGCGGTGATTAACTATACCGATGCTGAAACACCATACACACGGATTATCGAACATAAGCACTTCGAATTTGGTAAGGGCGACAAAGATAAAACGATTATTACTCGAGAATATCCAGCAGACTGGCATCGTGGCGATGAACCATACTATCCGGTTAATAATCAGCAAAATAATGAACTTTACAAGAAGTATGCTCAACTTGCTGCAGAAAAGGCTAATAATGTTATCTTTGGTGGACGGCTTGGTCAATATCGCTACTACAATATGGATCAAGTTCTCCACGCAGCCTTAGTTGCCGTAAATAAGGAGTTTAAGTAATTAGCAATGAAAGTTATCAAGAACTATTTGTATAATGCGGGATATCAAATTTTGAACATGATTATTCCATTGATCACTGTTCCTTATATTTCTCGTGTTTTAGGTGCACATGATGTTGGTATTAATGAATACACTAATGCATGGGTAACCTTCTTTTATCTTATGGGGCAAATGGGAATAACCCTTTATGGTAACCGAGAAGTAGCCTACCATCGTGATGACTTATATGAACGTTCGCGAACTTTTTGGGGAGTAGAAGCTTTACAGTTATTAACTGTATCGTTATCTCTTATTGCATATTTAGCCGCTGTTTTTCTTTTCAGTACGACTTTTAAATATTATTTTCTCATGCAGGGTCTCTGGATTATTGCAACAGGCCTGGATGTTTCTTGGTATTTTATGGGGTTGGAAAATTTTAAGATTACAGTGGTTCGTAATGCACTAGTTAAATTAGCTTCTGTAATTTTAATCTTTACTTTTATCAAATCGACGGCTGATTTAGGAAAATATATTCTAATTTTAGGTGGGGCTCAAGTTATTGGTAATTTAACATTATGGCCCTATTTAAAAGGAAATATTGTTTGGGTTAAAATTAGTGATTGGCATCCATTTAAGCATTTTTATCCATCATTATTACTGTTTATTCCAACTATCACCACACAGGTCTATCTTGTGTTAAACCGATTGATGTTAGGACATATGGATTCACAGGCTGCCTTGGGTAATTTTGGACAATCAGATAAGATTGTTAAGTTTGTTTTAGCAATTGTTACCGCAACTGGAACAGTAATGTTACCGCATGTAGCTAATAAGTATGCTAAGGGTGACATTGAGGGTGTACGAAATAGTTTGTATTCTTCATTTGAATTTGTTTCATCTATTTCGATTCCAATGATGTTTGGGTTGATGGCAATTTCAAAACAATTTGCTCCATGGTTCTTAGGGAGTGGCTTTCAAATGGCTGGTCAAATTATGTTCCTTGAATCACCAGTAATTGTTTTAATTGCATGGAGTAATGTTACTGGTACTCAATATTTGATGCCGGTTAACCGAGTTAAGGAATTTACAACTTCAGTAACTATTGGCGCTGTAAGTAATGTTGCGTTTAATCTGGTTCTAATTCCGTTTTGGGGAGCTAACGGGGCAACTTTGGCAACAGTTGGCTCAGAATTCTTAGTTACTGCTTCTCAGCTAGCAATGATTAGAAAGACAATTAGCCGACGTAAGATGTTTGGGGAAGTTTGGAAATATGCAGTTAGTGGGTTAGTAATGTTTATAATTGTCAATCGAATCAGTAATACTATCCAAATGACGATTGCCAATTTAGCATTGGAAGTTGCTGTCGGAATAGTAATTTACTTATCTGGCCTGTTTATCCTCCATGCTAAAATTTTGAGCCAAGCAAAAAATATTATCGGTAAGAATTAATATATGACAAAAACCTAACAATTTTCTTGAGAAGTTGCGAGCATAAATTTTATCTTTTATACTTGACAAAGTGTTATGTTTAAAAATTAATTTAAAAAATAGATTTCGTCCCACTTTTAGGAGGATTAAAACGTTTTGAATAGTCGCAAAAAAAGATTTAAACTTTACAAGTCAGGAAAGCAATGGATTACAGCAGCGATTGTTTCGATCGGTTTTATTGCTGGAACACAAGTAAAGCATGTTCATGCTGATACGACTACTAATCAGATCCAAACTACGCAAACTCAAACCACAGCAGGAAGTAATGCTTCTCAAAGTACAACTTTGACTATTGCTAATAATGAAAATAGTAATTCTGCTAGTGCATCAGTAGCAAGTGCTCAAGCTGCTACAACCCAACAAAATCGAAATATCAATGCTGAAACCTCATTTGCTCAAAGTAAGATTGCTGTAAATAGCACAACTAATCAAGTAAATGTTAGTTCTCAAAGCTCTGATAATATTAATGCAACTGATTTAAATAGTCAGGCTAGTGATATTGTTGCTCAATCAGATGCGAAAAACACTGGTTGGCAAAAAGTAAATGATAATTGGCATTATATTAAAGAAGATGGAACCGCACAAACAGGTTGGTTTGAATCACCAGCTGGTTGGTGGTATTACTTTAATAATGATGGTCAATCACGGACCGGCTGGCAAAATATCAACAATAAGTGGTATCACTTTGATGAGGTTAATGCATCGGCTGATACTGGTTGGTACCAAAGTGCTGCAAGTTTTTGGTACTATTTAGATCCAGAAAATGCTTGGGCTCATACTGGCTGGTACAAGTCGGCAGCAGGTTTTTGGTATTACTTCGATCAAAATAGTGCCAGTGGTGCAAAGGGTTGGCAGAGAATTAATAACAAATGGTACCATTTTGATGAAGCTAATTCTTCTGCAGATACCGGTTGGTTTAAAACACCAGCGGGTTTTTGGTACTATTTAGATCCAGAAAATGCTTGGGCCCATACCGGTTGGTATAAGTCAGCAGCAGGCTTCTGGTACTACTTTGACCAAAATAGTGCTAGTGGTTTACGTGGTTGGCAAAGTATAGATGGTCGTTGGTATTATTTTGATTGGAATAATGCTAGTGGTTTACGAGATTGGCAGTACATCAATAATCATTGGTACCATTTTAATTGGGATAACGCCTGGGCGGATACCGGCTGGCAAAAGATTAATGGCAAATGGTATTACATGGATCCAACTAATGCTTGGATGTTAACTGGTACTCAAGCGATTAATGGCAAGACTTATACTTTCAATTCTGATGGTTCTTGGGCTGATGGTTGGGACTGGCCATTCCCTCAAGATGGTGAAGGTTATTTTGGTGGTGGACAATTATTTGGTGTTCATGCCGGTGGTGAATTCCGATTAAATGGCTTCCATGATGGCTTAGACTTTGGTTCAATTGATCACCCAGGTAGAGAAGTACATGCTATTCACGGTGGTACTGTTAAGATTGTCGGATATGGTTCCGGATTAAGTTGGTATGCCGTAGTTGATACTGGTGAATATTTGGTTGTTTATCAAGAAGCCTTCTCCAGCAAAAATAATATTCTCGTTCATGAAGGACAACAAATTAGTACTGGGGACGTTATTGGTATTCGTGATACCTCACATGTCCACATTGGTATTACCCGAGATCACAACTTTAACCGTGCTTTAGCAAGTTCATTTATTAATAACGGGACTTGGCTGGATCCTCAGAAAATTATCCGTGAGGGATTATAATTAATTTGATGAAATAGTAAAACTGATAGTTAGCAAAAAATGCTAACTATCAGTTTTTTGTCTTATGTAAAAATAATTAATTCTTATACAAGCATTCGTAAGAAAAAGCTTAGAATTCGAGTAAAATCAAATTCTAAGCTTTTTATATTTAATGAATTAATTTTCTAATAGCCATGCATTATCCTGATCAAAATGATAAAGTTTACCATCAATATATTGGTAGCCAGTTACAGCATGCCCATCGTTATCAAAGTAATACCGATGTCCATTAATATTTTGCCAACCTGTTAGGGTCCAAGCGTTATTTGGATCGAAGTAGTACCATTTACCATCTAATTTTTGCCAGTTTGTATAAGCACTTGCATTAGTTAGATCAAAGTAATATTTGTGATTATTAATGGTTTGCCAGCCAGTTCGTGCACGACCATCATTGTCAAAATAGTACCACCAGCCACCTGGTGATTTAAACCATCCAGTAACTGCCCAGGCATTAGCAGTGTCAAAGTAGTACCAACTATTATTATGACGGTACCAACCTCTATAATTAGAAGCATTGGTAGGATCAAAGTAATATTGATGTCCATTGATGGTTTGCCAACCAGTACGTGCTTGACCATTATCATCAAAGTAGTACCACCAGCCAGCTGGAGATTTAAACCATCCGGTAGCAGCATCACCACCATTATTAAAGAAGTACCAGTGACTGTTCAAGTTAAACCAGCCAGTCTGCATTGCACCAAAGTAGCCATTGTGGTTTGGCTGAAGATAGTAAACTTTGCCGTTAATTGTTTGAAGACCACTTTCTAATTGACCAGTACTTGGACTTAAGTAATACCATTGTCCACCATTGTAGCGCCAACCATGACTCAACCAGGCATTACTATCATCAAAATAATACCAAGCATTGTCTAAATATTGAAATCCTTTGAGTGCCCAAACGTTACTAGGGTCAAAGTAATAACGATTACCGTTAATTGTTTGCCAACCACGCAGCGCCCAAGCATTTGTTAGATCGAAGTAATACCAATTATTATTGATGTTCTGCCAGCCCTTGTCAGCCCATGCATTACTGTAATCAAAGTAATACCAATTATTATTAATATATTGCCAACCAGTCAAAGCCCAGGCATTAGTATAGTCAAAGTAATACCAGTTGCCAGCACCTGATTGATACCAGCCAGTTTGCGCGGTGCCATCTTGATTGAAGTAGTACCAGTTATTATTTATTCGTTGCCAGCCAGTAACATTATTGCCATTAATTGAATATGACCATTTTCCATTATTGTTAGACCATTCACCTGAGTTAGCTACTAACCCTTGATAATCGATCGAAATATCTAAGTCACCATTATATCCAGGGATGCGCCCATGGGCGTTAAACTGCCATGCTCCATAGTTCTGGTTCCTTAGGTTAGCTGAAGATGGTGAATAAAGGTATTGGGCAATCCAAGTACGGTTTTTCCCGACTGTTGAACTAACATTATAAGTTTGATCATAAGAAGTTGAGGCATAGACTGCGTGGTTAGTAAAGCCACGATTATTTAATTGATTCCAGAAAGCATTTAAATGATTAGCAACTCCGTAATATTTGGTAGTTGTATCTTCCATGTCAGCATAAATTAAGGTGTTTTTATCTAGTCCTAAGGCTTCCATTTCATTTGCTAAATAGTTAGCCTCATTGATAGCAGCACCCTGGCTGCCAAATTTGGCATAGTGATACACTTGAACATTTAAGCCAGCATTTTTAGCATAATTAATTTGTTGACCAGCATATCGATTAATATAGTAGGTTCCTTCAGTAACCTTAACAATTGCTGTTTTAACTCCGAGATTTTTTAAGGTAACAAAATTATTAGGAGTCATACTAGCTTGATAACCACTAATATCAACAGCATCTACTCGAGGGTAGTTAGCGTCACCAATATTGATTACTGGTGTGCCATCATAAGCAGTTTGTGCAGCTGCCTTTACGGTCGTATATGCAGTTGCAGGAGCAGCCGAATTTTGACTGTTAATACTTAATGATTGCGTTGATTCAGCAGTGCTTTCACTAGCTACATTATTAGAACTAGTAGCAAAAGTACTTGCTGAAGGGGCGCTTTGACTTTGTGTTGAAGCGGAATTAGCACTTAAATTGTCATTTGAATTTACTTGTTCGGTCTGTACCTGATTAGTATCAGCTTGAACGTTTTTAGAATTTAAATATAACGAGGTTGATAAAGATAATAATGTTAATGTTGAAGCAAGATAGATATGGTTCTTCTGAGTCACTATAATCCTCCTAAAAAATTTATATAACGATAACTATTATAATTCCTAATACTAATTGTTTAATTTCAATAATATTAAGATCTGTTAACAAATTGTAATTTTTTTATGATTAACGTGTAGGAAGAAATAAAAAATAGTGATATATTACTAGTGTTAAATTATTTTTATTTGGGAAGGTAATTATGAAAAAACATTTTAAGCTTTATAAATCAGGAAAGCTTTGGGTTACTGCAGCGGTTGCTGTGTTATCATTTGCAGTTTCAGCTAATTTGAACCAAGCATCTGCTTCCGATAATACTGA
>NZ_JALCQI010000013.1 GCF_022651205.1 Limosilactobacillus sp. | reverse complement strand
TGAATAGCTCTAATTCAAATTAATTAAGCGAATTGACTTCGCAAATGTTTTGCTTCAAATCGTAATGATTGAAGACCCTACACATTTGATTCGTCGAAACTTTGTTCAGTTTTCAAAGGTCTACCTTGTTCAACTTCAAAGCTGAACAACATTTAATATTTTATCGCATACCCATTTCAATGTCAACAACTAATTTTAATTGATTAACTCATCAAAGATTAAATCATTGACCTCAACAAGCAGCTTAAATAATATATCATGACAACAAATTAATGTCAACATATTATTTCAAATGAATTTACAATAAAATGTAACTTTCATTCATATTACCTCACAGGCAACGATAACTAATATACCTTGTTCGCTAGTCCACGTCAATAGGAAATTCTAATTTAAAATGTATGCTTAAAATCATACAGGCAATTAAAGACTTCAATTGCAGCTAAATCAATATCATCAAAACGAAAACGTTCTCGCGGACGATAGCGTTCAAAAACGAATTCACCACTTGAGCGAATATACGTTACCTCACAAAGAGGAATTCCAAACTGTTCAAATATTCTTTTCTGTCTATTATTAGAGTGATCAAGTGTCATTGCTTGAAGTCGTTTAATAATTTTTTCTAAATTTGAAGAGTACACCCTTCATCCCCCACATTCGTTTTAAATAATAAGGGCGAGAAAACTTTTTCTCACCCTCACTCTACTTGAACATATAAAATTCAATCATACCTTGATTTTTCTTGAAAGCTTCCAAATCAATTCTAATCATTCATTTTATTTCGACAATCTATCAAACTCATTTACGATGTTGAACCCGGTTTGGCTTAACGATTAAAGCAATTATTC
Organism: Limosilactobacillus sp.; assembly: GCF_022651205.1. GTDB lineage: Bacteria > Bacillota > Bacilli > Lactobacillales > Lactobacillaceae > Limosilactobacillus. Next base: position 35,550 of record NZ_JALCQI010000013.1, on the reverse strand, counting down.
CAGCAAACATCCCAAAATAATACGTTAATAACCGCCAAAGAAGCATTGCTAAAATCAATTTAGTATTTGAATTAACAAAACTAGCAAATAAAACGGAAAAGCTATACTCTGCTCCTCCTGCACCTCCAGGAATTGGGAATAGTGAAATCACCATAAAGATTAACACGTGCAGGCTAACTACCATTATGAAGTTAATATGATGAACGCCTAAAGCAAGAAGAATGAAATACGGAATAATGTAGTAGAAAAAGAGCTGAGCAATTGTGACGATGCATACTCTTGCTAACTTACCATATTCCTTTTTCATTTTTAGACTTTCCTGGTAGAAAGAATCAATTTTCTCGTTCAAAAGAATCTTCATTCTTTCGTATCGTTTTGCTTTCATAAATAATGCAAGCGGCTTAATAAGCAGGTTCGTTGCTTTTTTAGTAAAGTGGTACCAATACATCACCATCAACAAGCCAACGATGACAGCAAGATGGATTGTAAAGCCAAAGACAACTAATAATGCTAATGCGTGAAGTTTTTCATCAATATAATGAAAACCAATTAGTAGCGAAATAAGAAAGTTTACTACAATCATTGCTTGAAAGACAACAAACTTCATTAAAAGAACGGAACTAGCAATTCCGCCATCCACACCAGATTGGAGCATCGCCACCAGTTGTGCAGGCTGTCCCCCAGTTGAAAATGGAGTAATCCCATTAAATAGCTGTTCAATTAGAGGTAACCGAAATGAGTCTTTCCAGGTAAAATCTGGATAGCGATCTTTCATAAATATCTTTACCACAACTCCTTCCAATCCGAGGTAAAGACAAATACAAATAACCGCAACAAGCATCCATCCCCAATTGATCGTATTAAATTCCTGAATCAAAACATGAAGATTAATGTCACGTAAGGCGTATACAAAAATCCCCACCCCAATCAGGAGCATCATAACCAGGACGCCCCAATTACGCCGGCTCATTAATTAGCCTCCTTTGCTTGTTGACGGTAAAAGCGATCCCAAACTTTTGCTAAGTGATCTTTCGAGTAACGCTTTGAAGTTTCAACTGCTCGTTCCCGTAAGTAATTCAATCTTTCCGGATTATGGATGAGTTCTACAAGCTTAGTTTGCATTTCACTGACATCCTTCGCTGGTTCGTAATCCCCATCAATGATTGAATGATACAAATCAAGATCACGAAGCATTACGGGCGTACCACAACTGAATGCTTCAAGAACTGACATTGGAAATAGTTCGTTGAATGATGGAAGTAAGAATAAGTCAGCAGCATTATTTAATTCTGCAATTTCTTTTCGACTAACAATTCCCGTAAACAGCAAATTTGTCGGTGGATTATCAACAACTTTTTTTAACTCACTGTAACCATCAGTTAAGCGGCCAAACGAAAAGCCACCTGCCCACACAAACTGGATATTGGGATTCTGTTGGGCCAGTTTAATAAAATCGGGAACTCCTTTTCGTTCCTGGATCTGACCGCTTCCGAGAACCACAAACTTGTCTGCTGGCAGATGATACTTTTTCCGATATTCTTGCCGAGTTTGTTTATCAACCGGGAAAAAGTTATCCGAGTCAACAAAATTAGGAATATAAGTCACGTGGTCACGAGGAATCCCGTACGCAACTAGCTTATCAATAAAGGATGGATTAACGACAACTAAGTGATCCATCCGCTTATAAAAGGCGATTACGTACCGATAAAAGATTCCACGAAATGGTTGTGGAATTTGTAAGCTTCCCTCTAAAGTTTCGGGAAGAAAGTGAACGTAGCCGATTTTCCGTCCCCGCTTTTTAGAAAATGTTGAGAAATAAAAGGGCAGATCAATCGTGTGATAATGACTGATCTGGCTTTTTCGATATTTATTAATCGCAATGTCAAACTGATCGGCAAAGCGAGTTTTTAAGAGATGGATTAATTCCAAGTAAGCACTGCCGACCCCTTGTCCGGCAACCTTGTCGGCAGACGAAAACATGGTAATTTTTAACATTGCTTAACTCCTCGATCGATGAAAAAGATTCCGAAATGTACCCTTTGATTGACTAGATTGCTTCTCAGCCATTGTCTCTTGGCAATCTTGATAAAATTTAAGAATCCGCTGAGCAAATACTTCTGCAGAAATCTCGTGTAATTTTGCATCACGCTTATTCTGTTCCTCAGGCGTCCGCGGATTATTAAGGTAACGAAGGACACCATTAACAAGAGCAATCCGCTTTTGGAAGCTAACCCCAATAGCTGGGTCATCAATTAACTCATCAGTATACTCACTCCGCATTACCACAATCGGCAAATCAGATGCCAATGCTTCATCATATGTCAATCCCTGGGACTCAGAATCAGACGCAGAAACAAAAACATTTGCCATTTGATAGTAATGATGAACATCATCATTATCAACCTGCCCCGCAAACTGAATATGATCAGTCAAATGCAGGTGCCGAACCTGTCGTTCCAAAGTTTCTCTTGCGGGTCCATCCCCAACTATCAGTAACTGAGCATCAGGTTTTTTAGCTAAGATATCGGGCATTGCTTCAATTAAGGTATGGATATTCTTTTCAAATGCAAGCCGGCTTAGCGATAAAAGCACTGGTGTATCTGGCTTATACCCCCACTTGGCACGGAGAGCGTTCTTCTCTTCAAGAGAATCCCGCTGACCATATACTCGCAAGTTAATCCCAGTTGGAATAATCCGAATTGGTGCGTCAACATTATAAGAACGCATTGTCTCTAACACCCGTTCACTCGGTGCCACTACTCCAGAAATATTATGGAGGTAAATATGGGCTAATCGACCAACATCCTTTGGCTTTAGAATATGGCCATTAGCAATGTAATGAAGGTAGTCCTGATACATTGTGTGATAAGTATGAAGACAAGGGATGTTCAGGTGATGCGCAACAACTTTACCCATTACCCCCAATGAAAATTCGGTCTGATTATGAACAATATCCAATTGAAGCTTCTCTGCAATCTTGATTGCGCGAAAAGCACCCCGAATGGCAATCCGTCTATCCGTAAATGACACAAAGGGGATGCTTGGAAAACGATAGATCCCATTTTCTTTGTCATCGTCCTTTGCTTTAGGATCCGTTGTGGTAAAAATATATACCTGGTGTCCCTGAGCAATTAGTTCATCACGGAGCGTCTTAATCGACGTCGCGACCCCGCTTACTTGGGGAAAATATGTATCTGTAAAAAGACCTATCTTCAAGCTAATTGCTCCTTTTTTCTTTAATCTCAATTTAAAATAATCGTAAGATCATTATACAAAAGCATCTAATGATCCGCAAAAAGGTATCCTGACAATTGTAGACTGTTCAATCAGCAACAACAAGTTTTTTTGTCAAATATTAAGATCACTTAAGGATTTATTCGATCACTTTAGGGACTGCTTGACGAACCAATCGTTCAACTTCGGCAGCAGTTGTCGCATTGAGAGCCTTGTGAACTAGCGGTTGTAATTGACGAGTACTAAGTTGATTAATTAATGAGCGAATATGCAAAATGCTGCTACTATTCATGGAGAATTCATCCAATCCCATCGCCATTAACAATGGGGTTGCTAATGGGTTGCTTGCCATCTCACCGCACATACTTACCCACTTACCTTCAGCATGAGCTGCATCAATAACTTTCTTAACTAAACGAAGAACAGCCGGATGTAATTCTTGATAAAGGTAGGCCACGCGAGGATTCCCCCGATCAGCTGCAAATAGGTATTGAATTAGATCATTACTGCCGATACTAAAGAAATCCACCTCACGGGCAAAGGCATCTGCCATCACGGCACTTGAAGGAATCTCAAGCATCATCCCGACTTCGATGTTATCTGCTACTTGAACTCCCTCATTTAATAGTCGTTGCCGTTCTTCATCCAAAATTTTTCGTGCTTGCCAAAATTCTTCAACTGTTGCGATCATTGGAAACATAATTGCTAGCCGTCCATATACCGAAGCACGAAGGAGTGCCCGTAATTGTGGACGAAGAATCTCAGGCTTAGCAAGGCCAATTCGAATTGCTCGAAATCCAAGGAACGGGTTGTTTTCTTGAGGCAGCTTTAGTATCCCCAGATTCTTGTCACCACCAATATCAAGAGTGCGGACCACTACTCGTTGCCCTGGCATTTCAGTTAAAAATTGTTTATAAGCTTGTGTTTGCTCTTTTTCACTGGGAAGTCGATCACCACTCGCATACAAGAATTCACTCCGAACCAGGCCAATTCCTTCAGCCCCATTTTGCCGAGCATCAAGGACATCAATTGGCGTTCCGACATTAGCAACAACCTTAAAGTGGCGGCCATCGGTACTAACGGTTTGTTCATCCTTTAATGTCCCCCACTCTTGTTGTTCGCGATCAAATTGGGCGGCTAATCGCTGATAATGATCTACTTCCTCTTCTGACGGATCAACAATAACTTTGCCATGAATCCCATCAACGATCAGTAAATCGCCATTTTTTATTATTTTAGTAGCCTTCTCGGTCCCAACAACTGCTGGTAACGATAGAGTCTTACTCATAATTGTAAAATGAGAGGTTCTACCCCCGTCATCAGTAACAAGTCCGGCAACAAATCGCCGGTCAAACTGTGCGGTATCAGTTGGTGTAATATTTTGAGCTACAAAAATTGCCCGATGATCCAAAAGGGTTGGATCGGGAAGTTCAACCCCCATCAAATGACTAAGCACTCTTTTAGTAACGTCCTTAATTGCCGTTGCTCGCGACGAAAGATAGTCATTATCGTTCATTTTTTCGAGAATTTTTAATTGCTCATCTGCAGTTTTCTTAATTGCCCATTCTGCAGATAAATGGTCACGATTAACTTTTTTAAGAATTTCAGCATGGAGGGACCGGTCATCTAAAATTGCCAGCTGATCATCAACAACTGCCGCTGCCCTCTTCCCCAATGATTTATGGGCATGCTGGCGAATTGTCTGAACTTCATTCAACGTTAAAGTAAAAGAATCATGAAGCCGTTTGACCTCATGATTCTCATTTGCTGAATATTGTTGGTTAACAGATAAATCTGGTCCCACTAATAGGTAGGCAGGAGCAATAGCAATCCCACTGCTCGCCGCCAAGCCATTCAAAAGTGTGGACATTAGTCTGTTAAGCCTTCCTTCTTCATTGTTTCAGCAACGGCATCCAAAGCTTCCTTTTCATCGTCACCCTTAGCAGTAATGGTAACTGAAGCATTTTGACCAACACCGAGTGACATAACACCCATGATGGACTTCAAATTAACACTCTTACCTTCGTATGAAAGGGTAACATCAGAATTATATTTAGAAGCTGCTTGAACCAGGATAGTTGCTGGGCGAGCGTGAATACCTGTTTCAGATGTAATTGTAAAATCACGTTTTTCCATAATTAAATCATTCTCCTTCGAGCATATTAGCAAATTGTCAGTGGCCAGGCCCTGATAATTTCATTGCTTTTATTTTAGCAATTGTAAACTTTAATTACAAGTTCTCTCAACGATTGATCATCGCTTTTTTAATCGATATGTAAGCGTTCCCCCACGATGGGCTTCCGCTTCAATTTGCGTCCGGTATTGATAACCATGAAAAACCGGCTGAAATGCCTGAAATTCCTCTGGAGTAATATCAAAATGACTAATCTTTCCCGAATGCAAATCCTCAAGTTCCTGTTGATAATCTCTTTCCGTCATTTAACCACCTCATTAAAGGATCTCTGACTTTTTCACCACCCTTATTTTAGCATTCATCTATCAAGAGTGCTAAAATTTAATAGAAAGTTTGACTAATTTTTTCTTAAACCAATTCATTTGGCTTGCAGTCAAACAAAAAGTAAGTATAATTAACATCAATGGTCAGGAAAGGTCAAAGATAATAATTTCCTTTTCGATGGTCGGATCTATTTTACTAAGGGGGTATTTTGCGGTGCTTTGTCAAAATTGTCATCAGAATCCTGCAACGATCCATTTACAAATGAACCTTAATGGCCAACGAGTTCAACTCGATTTATGTCAAAATTGCTATCAAAAATTACAAAACATGCAAACAAATATGATGAATGGAGGTAACGGAATGAATAATTTCGGTTTTGGAAGCCTCGAAGACTTCATGAATGCCATGAATAATATGCAAAGTCAACAAGCTGCTGGTAATGGGGCTGCTTTTAGCGGTCAAAACCAACGACAAGGCGGTAACGGTGGTCGCGGCAAGGGAATCCTTGGTCAGTACGGCATTAACTTAACCGACCTTGCTCGCCAAGGAAAGATTGATCCAGTTATCGGTCGTGATAACGAAATCAAGCGAGTTATTGAAATCCTTAATCGCCGGACTAAGAATAACCCAGTTTTAATCGGTGAAGCTGGTGTTGGTAAGACTGCTGTCGTTGAGGGCTTAGCTACTGCGATTGTTTCCGGTGAAGTACCAGAAAAGCTTGCTAATAAAGAAATCATTCGGCTTGATGTTGTTTCCCTTGTTCAAGGAACCGGGATTCGGGGACAGTTTGAAAAGCGGATGCAACAATTAATGGCCGAAGTGCGGAAGAACAAGAACATTATCCTCTTCATTGATGAAATCCACGAAATCATGGGTGCCGGAAATGCTGAAGGCGGCATGGATGCCGGAAACGTTTTGAAGCCTGCCCTTGCCCGTGGCGACTTCCAACTTCTTGGTGCAACTACCCTTAATGAATACCGAAAGATTGAAAAGGATGCTGCCCTTGCACGGCGTTTCCAACCAGTTGAAGTTAATGAACCTTCAGTTGATGAAACGATCCGGATCCTTAACGGGATTAAAGGCCGCTACCAAGATTACCACCACGTTAAGTACACGGATGATGCAATCGTGGCTGCCGCTAAACTTTCAGATCGCTACATTCAAGAACGGTTCCTGCCAGATAAGGCAATTGACCTAATGGATGAAGCGGGTTCACGGAAGAATTTAACGTTAAAGAATGTTGATCCAAACGCAATTGAAAACGAAATTCACACTGCTGAAGCACATAAGCAACAAGCAGCAGATAACCAAGATTATGAAAAAGCTGCCTTTTATCGGGATCAAGTAAGCAAGCTTGAAAAGGCAAAGAAGGAAGCGGAAGAAAATCATTCTGAGGAATCCGCAACGGTAACCGTTAAGGATATGCAGGATATTGTCGAAGAAAAGACTAATATTCCTGTCGGCGATCTGCAAAAACAAGAAGAAAACCAACTTCGGGATCTTGATAAGAAGCTTGACGAACATGTCATTGGCCAAACTGAAGCAGTTGATAAGATTGCGCGGGCAATTCGTCGGAACCGGATTGGCTTAAACAAGTCTGGTCGGCCAATTGGTAGTTTTCTCTTCGTTGGTCCTACTGGTGTTGGGAAGACCGAAACGGCTAAGCAACTTGCTCTTCAACTATTTGGTTCTAAGGATTCAATGATTCGTTTTGATATGTCAGAATACATGGATAAGACATCTACTTCAAAACTTATTGGTGCGGCTCCAGGTTATGTTGGCTATGAAGAAGCTGGTCAATTAACTGAACAAGTTCGTCGTCACCCTTACAGCTTAATCTTGCTTGACGAAGTGGAAAAGGCTCACCCTGACGTTATGCACATGTTCTTACAAATCCTCGATGATGGTCGATTAACCGATTCACAAGGTCGGACCGTTAGTTTCAAGGACACGATCATTATCATGACTTCTAATGCCGGAACTGGCGATGCTCAAGCTAGCGTTGGTTTTGGTGCTGAGTCAACTGGAAGTACTCACTCAATCATTGATAAATTGACCAACTACTTTAAGCCAGAATTTTTGAACCGGTTTGATGACATTGTTCAATTCAATGCCCTCAGCAAGGATAATTTGATGAAGATTGTTAACCTGATGATTAGCGATGTTAACAAGATGCTGACTGACCGTGACTTATCAATTACTGTTCCTGAAAATGTTGATGAGAAGTTAGTTGACTTGGGGTATGATCCAAAGATGGGTGCGCGTCCTCTTCGTCGGGTAATTCAAGAACAAATCGAAGATCGAATTGCTGACTATGTTCTTGATCACAATGATGCTCACGAGCTTGCTGCACAACTAGATAAAGATGGTAATATTACTGTTGTTGCCGCACCACAGGCAGATAAAGTTACTGATTAAAAGTTAAATTACGAATAATCTATTGGAGACTGGGAAAAAACATGTTTTTCCAGTCTTCTATTTTTTTACACTTTGTTAACCTGTTCATCACAGAGGTTTCACCTTATCAATGCTATAATGAAAAGTAAATATAGTTGACGGGGTGAAAAGGATGGAAGATAAGTTCAAAACAGGAAACCCAATCTGGGTCTACTACACAAATATTGATACTGGAGAAAACCTGGTTGTCCCCCAACTCTTACGGGGATTTATGGGAGAAGAATATTCCGTTAAAAAGAAGCAATTCGACGGTTACCAATTTGTCAAAAGTGAGGGGGAATTAACCGGAAAATTTGATGATCAGCCACATAGCATTCACGTTTATTATCGGAATAAAAACTGGGGTGAAGTGGAATCGATCGAAATGTATCTCCACCTCGATGCGGTTACTGCAGTTTACGATATGCCGAACGGGATGCAAGTTGGCACTCCTTTCCCGGACGATATTGTTCTGAAGGCCTTTCACCGCGTTGCAACTAAATCAGGAGAATTTTGGTACGAAATTGGCAGTGATCAATGGGTAAAATACGACAAAATGACAATTGTGGATAACCCATTCAAAACCGAAGATGAAGACTTTCAATCTAAGCTTGCTGACAATATGGCAGTAATTCCAATGAAGAAGACAAAAGCAGTGATTGACTATCTTCCAGGAAGATCAATTGACGCTTTTAATAAACCATATGGTGATAAAGTTGGCGAAATTAAGGATGGTCAAGAAATCACGATCACTGGTAAGATGAGTGATAATGATGAAATTATCTGGTACAAAGTCGGTAATGGAATGTTTATTACCGGTAACTATGTCAAATTGGAGGATCAAGATGGAGACTAATCAACAAACAATTGCAGTCGTTGGTGTCGGTAATATGGGGTCCGCAATTATTAAGGGACTCGTAAATACGAACCAGTTTAATATCATTGGCGAAAACCCAGATAATCCTCGGGTTACCAAACTTGGACAAGATCTCAGCTTTACCGTCGTTAATAATAATCAAGATGTTGTTAATGCTAATCCTGACTTCGTTGTGCTTACTACCCCCGCACCGATCACAATAAAGATCGCTCAAGAATTAAGCCAGCTTCCCGCCTCAACAACTGTTATCTCAGCAGCTGCTGGTGTTTCATTGAAAGAATTACAATCAGTGATTACCAATGCTACAGTGGCAACAATGATTCCCAACACCCCGGTTGCCGTTAATGCAGGAACAATTGGGCTAGCTCTTCCTGAAGCGATTACCGATGAAAAGGCAAATAAGATTATCGCTTTCCTTAAATTATTAGGTGATGTGATCCCAGTTAGTGAAAATCAATTAGATATTGTTGGCGTCATTGGCGGGTGTGGACCAGCATTTGTGGATGTCTTCATGGATGCCATGAGTGATGGTGCCGTTGCGAACGGAATGAATCGACAAACAGCTTATCGTTTGATTTCAAGTATGGTTAAGGGAACCGGGAAACTTGCTTTTGATACTAACAAACTTCCCGCTGAACTTCGTGATCAAGTTACTTCACCAGCCGGCACAACAATTAAGGGTGTAATGGCCTTGGAAAAGAATCAGTTCCGCTATGCAGTAATTGATGCAATTAACAAGGCAGCCGGAAAATAAGAATGGTAAATTTTAAAAAACAATCCCGTTACTAATCGGTTAAATGACTAGTGACGGGATTGTTTGTGTTTTAAATTATTTTGGGTAATGGAAGGCGAAAAGGGTGCTTGCTGTGACCGCAATCTCTGTCTAGCTTTTTCTAGGCAACTTAGTCTAAACGTGCTTCGCTCGAGTTTCCTAGAGCTAGCAACCTCCTTCCTAGGCGCGAGTCGCCTTCGTCAGGAGAAATTGCTAGCTTTCCGGAAACTCTTTGGAGCGAAGGCACTCTCTTTCCTTAATCCCTTCTCAATTGCATTTTATCGTTGAAGAACTTGGAAAGAAAAATGACGATAACCATGGTGATTCCCCAAATGATCCACCAGGTGCTGGAAGAACTAAGAATTGTCCACAGAGCACTATTAGGACCGATCCATTCATTATGTTGATAACCAATATTAAGGCTCATCATTGCCCGAATAAGTGCAACCAAGAAAATGATAAATAGGATCGGCAGGCCGATGCCGACAATCCACTTCCAGGTCCGGTTAAGCAAACCAAATCCATTACCAATCATTTGAAAAATTAACGTACTAGAAAGAAGAACTAATAATTGCATCCCCATCGCCTGCCAACTTGCTAGCGGGTGGTCAAACAAGCTTAATAAGTTATTAACCACCCAAATTCCAATGGTAGCAAGGGCTAAAGCAATCAATCGTCCCCACCAAAGGGTCTTTCGTGAAATCCCGTTTTGAATTGTCCACTTAAAATCATCATAAGCAGTAATTAAGAAATAACCGAGTAAAATCATTGTGAATACTGGCGGTAATACTCCTGGAATTCCTTGCAAGCTAACGAGAAATGAATCAACACGACGATCAATTAGCAATTCAACAAAATATCCCAAAAATACTACGCCGACAGCCCAAGCAGCAGCAACGGCTAACGCCCAACCGAGGCGATGAAAAACATTGGTAATTACTAATCGTTGTTCATGACTAAGCATCTTCTTGTTGGCCTCCATTCGTTAAGTAGATAAATAAGTGCTGTAAATCATAGTGTCCAATCTGAACTTGATCAGGAAGAATCCGATCTTCTGGTAACTGATCAAAGACATGGGCTGTCCGAATATTCCCCAAGTCGGTTGTTGAAAGGACGTTCAACCCTTCCGTATACTGATCAACTAACTTTGCAGGACCAGAAATATCGTATGCCCGGTCCAGCAAATCCTGAACATCAGCATCCTCAAGAACCCGATGACGATCAATCAAGATCACATGCTCAACCAATTGTTGAATTTCATCAATTAAGTGAGTTGACAAAACGATCGTCCGTGGCCGCTTTTGGTATGACTTAATTAATTCTTGATAGAAAATTTCACGGTGGTTAGCATCTAATCCTAATACCGGCTCATCAAGAAAAATATAATCAGCATCAACGTTTAATGCCAAGCTAATCTTAGCAGCGGTTTTTTGACCAGTGGAAAGTTTGGCAAATTTTTGGTTACCATCAAGCTCAAACTGTTTAAGCATTTGTTCAGCATTTTGATAATCAAAATTACCGTATGCACCATCAGCAAGGTCAAACATTTGGTTAATTTTTACCTGCTTATAGTAAAGGTTATCTTCACCAATAAGGAAAATCTTATCCAAAGTTTGATCAGTATTGACCTCCTGATCACCTAACTTGATCGAACCAGATGTCGGAAAGATCCGGTTACTGATTAAGTTTAGGAGAGTCGATTTCCCCGCACCGTTTCGACCGAGCAAGCCATAAATTTTTGCCGGCTCTAAAGTGAATGAAACATCATCAAGAATTACTCGACGTCCAAATTTCTTTGATAAATGACTAATCTTTAATTGTTCCATCATGCTCACCCCGCTCAATTAATTCGACTAAATGTTGCTTATTAATTCCTAATTTATGTGCTTCCACAAGGAGAGTTTTGACATAATCCTTATAGAAACTTTCTTTACGCTCTTCCATAATCTTTTGTCGAGCCCCCGTTCGTACAAACATTCCGCGTCCACGGTGCTTTTCAATCAACCCCGCATCAACCAGGATATTCATCCCTTTCAAAACCGTTGCTGGATTAATATGTAATTGCTGGGAAAGCTGGGTAGTTGATGGTACCTGGCTCCCTTCATCAAAGCCACCGGTAAAAATCATTTCTTCCAGTTGACTTGCGATTTGTTGGTATAACGGTGTTGACTCGTTAAAGTGAAATTGCAAAAGATCATCTCCTTAACAGCCAATTAGTTATATGGTTAATTGCTTATGTAACTAACTATATAGGATCCTTAAAACTTTTGCAAGTTTAAATAAAAAATAGTTTAAATTATATTTTTAGCCGTTCTTTATATAATATATAGGAATCTTTCCGAATATAATTGAATGGAAAATAAAGAACTTGGTCTTGATAATCAAGATATCAAACAACGCTTAATGAAGTCATTTAACTTAACTGCTGAACAGGCTGTCCAAGCGGTACAAAACAAATAGTGTCAACACCGATTTAAAATTGTCAGAAATCACCGGTTTAAAAATGTACTTTTTCACCGGTTTAAATGCTGCTTTGCATGTTGTTCCGTGTAATCTTTCATACGATATGATTTGCCAGAAATTTTAAATATTTCTGAATGATGGACTAATCTATCTAGAATGGCATTGGCAATAGTAGGATTAGAGAAAGTCTGTCCCCATTTAGATAGTGGAATATTAGTAGTAACAATGATTGACTTTTTTTCATATCTCCTTGAAATTAGCTGAAAGAATAGGTTAGATCCTAAATCATCAATTGGTAAGTAGCCGATTTCGTCGATTATTAAAAGCTTATAACGAAGATAGTTCTTGAGCATCGGCTCAAGACGATTCTCTTGATAGGCTAATTTCAGCCTTTCAATTAGTTCATGACAATTAACAAAATAAGTACTTAAATGATTTTTACATGCTTCAACTCCTAGTCCAGTAGCTAAATGTGTTTTCCCCACACCGGAACTGCCAATAAATAAAACATTGCGTGCATTCTCAACAAATTCCATTGACATTAAATTGGTTATTTTCCCTTTATCAACAGAAGGTTGAAAATTAAAATCAAAATCTTTAATTTCTTTTTGATAGGGAAAATGCGCCGTGTGAATTGACATACGTGCTGAGCGATGCTTACGGTAATTTAATTCTTTATCAGTTAATTGTTTAAGGATTTCAGCTAGTGAGAGTTGCTTGTCTCCTTCAAGGTAATTTGGTAGATATTCTTTAATAGCATTTAGTTTTAGTGCTTCTAAATTATTTTCTAATTCTGTATAAGCTGTCATTAATTTATCCTCTTAAATTGTCAAACATAGTAAGATTACGTTGAACCTGTCTCTCCAATTCTTCTTCGGCGAGATCGTGATATACACCATTGGCGAGTATTTCTTGTAGATCATCATGGTGGTAATTTATTTTCTGATTCGAAAGCGAATGCTTTCGCAGAAGACGGCCATCAAATGATACAAGAAGTAGTGAGTCGGTTATATTGACTGTAACTTCTTTTCCGATATACTTAACTGGTACAGAATATTTATTACCCTTGTAAGTGATCATGGATTCATTGGAAACTTTGCGAGTTTGATCCCGATCAATTATTGAAAGAAGCAAATTCTTGTCAAAAGGCGATAAATATTCTTTTTCTTTTGTCCATAAAGTGTTGGGCTTCTCCCCAGTTGCTTGACTCAATTCATTATTAAGCTGCACATTTAACTTATGAATTAGCTGTGCTAAGTCATTTACATTATCAAATTCATAATCATAGACTCTTAATCGTTCAATGGTTCTAGCTAGCGATTCGACTTTACCTTTGGTTTGTGGTCTGAATGGTTTGCATGATTTAGGTGTGAAACCAGCGGTGCGTGCAAACTCCAGTAACTTCTCATTCCATACAACCTTAGTAAAGGAACTTCTAGCATGATCAACAGCCGTTTTCATATTGTCGAAGACAATTTCCTTAGGAACTCCGTTCATGAATTCAAAAGCTCCGACTAAACTGGAGAATAAGGTATCTTGTTTCCGATCAAAGACAAAGTTAAGATACTTTTTCCTAGAATATCCAAGAACATAAAGAAAAATTGAGAACTTAATAGGAGTACCTTTTCGGGTATGTAGAACAAAATCCTCTTTCCAATCAACTTGTGCAGATTGACCTGGAGCAGTCTGAATTCTTACAACCGGAGTTGTGTGCTTTTTCACTTTAATTTGATGACAATAATCACGCAATATACTTATACCGCCGGTATAACCCATTTCCTTAATAAAATAGAAAATTGAAGTAGCTGAACAAGAATTTTTAACCTTTTCATCAATAATGTTTCGATAGGGATCTAGTTTACTTTTACGTCTTTTTCTTTTGTTTTCGTAACCATCTTCTTTCAAATAATAATATTTTTTAGCAGTCCTCGGATCACAGCCTAATTGGCGACCTAATTCAGTGAAATTTGGTTTAATTTTATCCATTTGATATTTTCTCAACTCCTGTCGAATATCTTGTCTCATATAAATTCCTCCAGATTTAATATGAAACAAGTATAAAAAAATGTTGGAAAATCGACAATTTTAAATCGGTGTTTTCCAACATTTTATAACCGGTGTGGACAAATAGTTTATATTCTTTAAAACTTAAAAAATCCTGTAGGCGTATTATAAAGTACCCTCCAGGATTTTTAAGATCTATTAATAAAACATTACAAAAAGCTATTATTCTCCCTGTTCATCCTTCACCGGATGCTCAATCCGATAAATATCAAACATGTATTCAACCACAGTCTTAAGAACAGCATAGAATGGGATACAAAGAATCATTCCGGCAATCCCAGCAATGTGCCCCGCAGCAAGCAAGAGAACAATGATTGTTAGTGGATGAATTTTAAGGGTTTTACCGATGATATTTGGATAAATAATGTTACCGTCAATCTGTTGAACAATCAGGACAACGACAATTACCCAAATTAGTTTATCCGGTGCCATTGTCAAAGAAACAAATAGTGCCGGGGCGATCCCGATGTATGGACCAACATAGGGGATAATGTTGCACAAACCAGCGACAATCCCAAGGACAAGTGCCAGTGGTTCGTGGATAATTAGGTAACCAATTGAAGTAAAGACACCAACGAAGAGACATTCAATCACTTGTCCGGCAATGTATGAAGACAAGGTGTTGTTCATCTTGCCAAGCAACTGGTTAACTTCCTTAGCGTGGTGTGGTGAAAGCCACTTTTGAATGGCAGGAACCAATTTTGAGCCATCCTTTAACATGTAAAAGAGCATCACCGGAACTGTAATGGTAACAACGGTAATGTTAGTAACCATTCCAATAATGTCGCCAACCCGTTCAGAGAGCCCCTTCAAGATCTTTTGTGCATAAGCGGCTAATTGATGATCAAACTGACGGTAGTATGCATTAAGATCCACGTGTTTCAACGGCGAATGCTTAATCGTATCGTTCATTAAACTCTGCAGCCCATTAACTGTTTGCGGCAAGTGATTAACTAATTGGCTAATTTCCTTTACTACTGGTGGAATTAATGCCGAAATTCCCCAAATGATAATTAGTATTAGCAGGACAACAATTAGTAAACTAGCCACGCCACGATTTATCCGGAATTTACCGATCCTGATCTTCATGATCAAATTCAGAATTGGGTTCAACATGTAATATAAGAATCCCGACAGCAGCAATGGGACAAAAACTACTGATAGGAATGTCCAAAATGGCTTAAAAATAAACTGAATTTTGGTACAAACAAATATTAGTGTCGCAATTGTCAAAAAAACAATCGGCCAAAACAGCCAATGATAAAATTTTTCTCGATTCATTATAATAATCCTAACATTTACAAAATAAAAGGACACCTCGTAAAAGCAGGTGCCACAACATCCCTTCTACCATACACTAAGGATGTTTGATTGTAAATGAGAAAAATAATTCATTCCTTTCTATTAGCAATCTTAACCTTGAAATTCGTATCTGTAGTACTACTTACTTCATCGTTTTAACAACATAGTGCTTACCTGCCGTGACATCGTACTGAACAAGACGGTAATCATGAAGTAGCGCTTTTTGCTTTTTCGTTAGCTGGTTTTCTTTAAGGATCTTACCTTTTTGCGTAATAAAGCGACTGTTACTATTGTAGGCATTCACATTACCGCTTGCCTGAACATCCTCGGTAATCACCGGCAGCTGTTCGTAAACCCGTGTCAGCAAGGCCTGATACCAGTCCACCTTAGAGTTGGTTTGCTTAGCTGCCATTGCAATAAAGTCGTTTGGCGCAACGTAAGCTGTCTTCTGCTTAAAGTTCCGTGCGCCATGTTCTCGCGCATACCGATTAGAGTAAATGAAATAATCTGTTTCATGGAGTTTAAGGCCATCCTTGGTCATCTCATTGCCATAGATTCCTGGTAAGTGATCCCCATAAAAGACAACCGTAATTGGCCTTTCAATTTTGTCAATTGCCGTAATGAATTGTTTCATTGCTTCATCAGTATGGTGGATCCCAGTGGTAAAATCATTTACTGACGACTTATCAGTACCGGCAGAAACTTTTGTCGCCTGATATTTACTAATCTCATTATAATAATGTTGATTATACGGGAAGTGGTTCTGCATCGTTACCAGGTTAATGAACCGGCCACCATGATAATTCATTAATTGATCTAACACATTTTGGTAGGAAGTTTGATCGGAAAAGTATGGACTACGATCAATCTTTTTCTGATGACGAATTGGGTACTTACTTCCCAGATAAAGAAAGCGATCAATGCCAAACTTTCGGTAAACCTCCGTTCGGTTATAAAATGCACCGTTGTAGGGATGGATTGCAATTGCAGACTTAAATTGCTGAGCGATTGATGGATTGTTTTTCAAATTATTAACCAATTGGGTATACGGTGTTGGCAGGGTCGGCGAAAAATTAGTTAACGCGAACCCGGTCAATGCCATATATTCCATGTTGGCTGTTCCACCACCATACCCTGAACTGATCATTAAGCCACCAGTATTTTGTTTACTGAGTTTAGTAATGTACGGTACGGGATTGTTCTTCAATTGCACCCCGGGAACCCGTTGTGGATTAGCAAAGCTTTCACTCAAATTGAAAATAATGGTTTGCTTACTAAATGAATTAGTTCGCTGACGGTTAATTTGCTGAGCATCCAAATGGTACTTGCGGACAATTGCAGCCATTTTCTGTCGAGAATATCCAGTTGGCTTAGCCATTACGGTAACGTCAATGTTGTTCATGAATTGAAGTAGTGGACCATTGATTCTTGCCCCACTTAATTGGTTATAAAACATTGGCTGATCATCAATGGAAGTCATCAGATTATTAAAGGGTGTATTCTGATGATTCCACAAAAATGCTGTCGCAAATAAGCATGGGGCCAGGAGAACAAATAGCAACCGTTGTGTTACCCCCCCCACTGCGTTTCTTAGGGGATGAGTCTTTTCTAGCCAAACAGTTACCGCAATCAGGATCATTAAGGTTACCAGGGCAACTATCCAAACTATACCATCAACCATGCCAAACAAGTTTTTAGCGACCCGCACCATCGCAAGATCTGCAGGAAGGATTGGTTCGTTTCGAGCAACATTTTTTTCATGATTAGCCACAACAAAAACTGCACTGATTGCAATAACACTAATCAACCCGATCCAATAGCGATTGGTCAATGCCTGGATAAACTTAATGACCGCGAAGATCAAGAATGCCGTAAAGAGTAATAGTAGCTCCCGTTGACCAAAAGTGTAGGCAAAAATATTGTAGGTTGCATCAACGTTCGGACTTACAGAAAAGCCGTCATTCATTAATAGCATCGAAAGAGCTGCGATTAGGTAGGAGATAAACCCCAGAATAATGTTTGGCATCCAGGAATTAAGCCGCTGTTTTATTAATTGAAGCTGTTCGTCAGCGGATTGACCAGTGAACCGATCAATTCGCTGAAGGTGTCGCTTAGCAAAATTACCCGTTGATAATCTACACCAAACGTAGGAACATGCTAAGGAAAAAAGGAGAAAAATAATTGTAATTATTCCCTCCTTCAAGCTGCCATAAGCGTTGTGAAGTTTCACGATGAGTTGGACACTTGCCAGTAATGCCGTATTCTCAATTAACGTTAAGTAGGAATATAACGATCGCCAATTTGGCTGTTCTAAGTGATTCACCGTAATTTTGACAATTCCATAAGCAGCTAAAACGGTGAAAATATTGGTTGGTGTGGTGAAGCGACTTGTTGTTCGCCCATCAATACTCATGAATGGCATGATCCCTTGAAGGACAACTGTGATCAGTAATCCTAAGCCAGTAATAAGAAGCCATTTTCGATGATAACTTCCCTGCTTAACATTGGCACCAAGGACAAACAGTAACGCATAAAATAATGTTAAATGGTTACTCGTCCATCCCCAAATATTTGGTGTCCAAAAGAGTGGGACAATTATGAGAAGCCAAATACTAATCAAAGCCGATCGACGCCAAATGAATTTTTGATCATTAATTACTGCAGTCAGAATTAGTCCCAGTAAGCTTCCGAAAATCAGTGGATAGGTATTCCGCAATAACGGAAAAGTTGCATTGAAGAAGTCGATATGAAAGACTGTGACCTTTGCAAGCTGGTTGGTGCTAAGTGCCACTAATACACTAGCCAGGACACCCAGGACTAAAGCGTTCAGCCATGCTTTAATGATTGTCGATTCACGATGACTCCTTTGTGATAGGAAATACCCTAACAGTAAAATCAGAATATCAGAGCCAAGCAATGTTAAGCCTTTTAAGACTTCATACGCACTGGTGTGAAGACTGGCATTACTGTAACTTGCTATATGTGGTCCAAGTTGCCAATATACCTGAGCAATTCCAACCCAGAACATCAGCGCAACCCAAACTAGATTACTTTTTAATCGATGCATGATTTTCTCCCCTAAAATAATATCTTTCCTATTTTAATATAGACGGTGGGGAGATACAAAAAATAGTATACAAAAGGCCTGTAATAGCAACGTTGATTATTGCTATTACAGGCCTTTTCATGGTTATAAATGCTGACTAGAGTCGCTGTTTTGTATTAGCTGAGGTATTGGTATGACAGTATTAGACTCTAAACGTGTTAAAAGTGTATTCAGAAACTATGGTCAAAAGCTGATGTGACAATATATTAGTTGTAAATAATTTACTACTAAATATAACATTTAAGCTATCTTAATTAATACTAAGTATTACACATTAATTCCCTTGTTACTAGAAAAATAATTAATAATTTGCGTATCGTTTCGCTCCATATTTGGGTCATCATAAAAACAGAAACTCAACGATTTATCTTTACAAAAATAATTGAATAGAGATGGACGGAGTAGTTGAGTTTTTTGACTGTTATAAGCACTTCTCCTCATATGCTTACCGTTTGAAGTTACACCAAGGCGTTTAATATGATGACAGTACTTTTTGTCAGCATTAGCAGGAGAATTGCTACCAATTTCATCAAGAACAATTTGTCGAAGTGACTTTTGGTTCTTATAGTTTGGAAAATAGTGGTTTGGAAATTGACTGCTTAAACTCATATAAAGATTCTGAAAAAGCGTACCAAGTTTACCATCCTCATATGGAATATTAAAAAATATTCTGATCTCCTTAGTAGTAGCTGAAGAAAAACTATAATCATTTACCATAACTGCTAGCTTATCAGATAAATTATCTGCATCCATAAAAATTAGTTTTGCAATATCGGAATTATTTGTATCGTCAAGAATTCGCTCAATCAATACAATATACTTCGTACTTTTATAACTAACGTAGCAAGGATAAATAACAACTTCTTCTTTCTCCATTTCCATTACAACTTGACGTAATTTAGTAAAATATTTCAACACCAATACTTCCTTTTTACTATACGAACTTTATTCTTCTATCCCTCGCTTAAACGTATCAAAAATCAACTGATCCTTAATTACTTCCCGATCTGGAGTTAAGTCCCACGGTGAACCTGGCCGATGAGTTTGCTTGCTTAATCGAGCAGCGTTGTAGTTAATGTAATCTTCATTCACTTTACTTAGAAGGTCCGCAATCTCGCCATCCTGTGAAACTAGGTTGTAGTCATCCATCGCTTCTTTATCTGGTTTATCAATGTCCAGAACACTCTGACCATTAAATTTAGAATGTACTTCCGTTATCAATGGGCCATATTGGAAGTGAACGATTGTTGAAGAAAATAATTTATTTCTGGTTGCGGCTAAAAATCTCCCATATGCAATGTAGAGCAGTTTAATGACCTTCATTTGTGTCAAAGGGTCAATATTTAAATCGCTATCCCTTTCAAAATAGTTTTCAACTCGTAACCAATTAGCTAATTGTACGGCCGTAAACTTAGGTTTCTCCTTTTGTGACTCAACCACACCATCATTATTACTTAGATAAGAGTTCACCTTCGAAATTAATTCATCAGAGTAATCATTCTTTTCATCAGCAATATATTGTTGAAGCACATCATCATTAGCAATGAGTGATTTTAGCAGTCTATTATTGGCTTTGGTAGGAAATGCACCAGCCTCGTAAAGTGCTATTGTATTTGGACTTAACCCAGTTAATTCAGCTAAATTACGTTGAGATAGTCCTACCTTAGCACGATATTGCTTTAATTCTTGTGGTGACAGTAATCCCATCTCATCACGGTATTGTTGACGAGCTATTTCGGCAGCTTGATCATCCAGCTCTTTATCCGGAATCAGTTCATTGGTGTTACTGTCAAAAAGAGCCGGCGCCGTTACCGTGTACTCATGTCCGTTAATGGTATAAGTAGTTGTGAAGTTCTTTTGGTAAGCCATATAAACCTCCTCCTTTAATAATCAAGATGAAAACTGATAAGTACCACTTTCTGGTTGTTCTCAGTAAAAACAAACTTAATGTAATAAGTCTGTCCATCACTAGTTTTAAATACCCAAACAAATTGTAATGGATTATTTCGATTAGGTTCATGTTTGACAAAATCGTTAATGGATAACTGTCTAACAATTTCCTTAGCTAAAGTTACAGAAACCGGCATTGCCATTCTACTTTGTCGTTGAACCATATAAAATCGATCATGATTTACAAGAAATTTTAATCTTGCTAATGCCTCACCAACCTCCATTACAATCCTCCCAGTATTTTATTGCTATATCATTATAGCATGACGGTCATGCCTTTACTACTAATTAGTAGCAAGAACGTTAAAAAGTAAAGTATCTTAATCAAAATTCACAAAATGATCAAGATATTCTGCATATGATTAAGATAATTCAGTTCACTAAAGTTAAAACAGCGCTATTTAAGTAACCAAAAGCCTGTAATGCCAACAATACGCTGGTATTACAGGCTTATGTGTTCTTTGTGGTACTCACTACAGCTTCAGCAATATCTATATAATTTTAATCAACAAAAAGCCAAGTAATATTAATTAAGTCTCCTTTATTACCCTTTCATTGCACTTCATTACAAAAATTGCAAAATCAACCATTTTAATTGCTAAATATTTACATTAATATTTCAACTATGTTACAATATATGCATCGAAAGAGAACAACAACGTTAAAATTAACGTTGCCGGAAGGAGTGCTATTACCATGAAGATGAATAAGAAAGTTTTAAATAGTTCACTTGTTATTTTACTTGCACTAGGTCTAGGTGGTTGTGCTGTTGGCAGTTCCACAACTACATCGCACAAGACCCATGAAGCATCAAGTTCACAAGTGGTTAAGCAAAGTCACAAGAAGAGTGAAAAGTCAGCATCAACCAGTGCTAAAACTGCAGCTGCTACTAACCACTTAGCAAGTACAAACGTTGCATCTTCAAGTAGTAGCACAAGTTCTGCTAAGAACGTAACTACCAGTTCGGCTGCAAGTGCAACTAACAATGGTGCTAACCAACAAGTTACTGCTCCAGCTAAAGTTGCTAGTTCATCAAGCAGCGTTAAGGAACAAAAATCAGTTCAACTTGGTTTAGGTGATGTCGCAACTTGGACTGACTCTGAAGGAGTTACCCACAATGTTGATAGCGATGGGATGGATCGCTACACTACCAAGGGAAGTTCCCAAGTTCAATACAAAGACTGGTCAGGAGCATTACCAAGTGGAGTTACAGTAAGTCATAACGAATAATTAAAATAGTGGAAATAGCATTCTTTCACAAAAAGAGGAGTCAGCAATTAGCGCTGATTCCTCTTTTTGGGTTTATAAAACATTTAGCTCAAACATGCTGTACTTCTTTTACAGTAATATTTTCATTCTTATTAAAGTCAAAAATAAGATCACTTTCAATCTTATTAATAGCTTCAAAAATTTTCAAACAGTAATTTATATTTTTTCGTTTTTCACCAATTACTTTATTACAAAATGATTTATCAACAAAGAAAATTTTCTTTTTAGTATGTGGATCGACAATAATGCTATTTATAGCTTCATTATCAAACTTTGCTGATGGCCAATTTCTGTGAATATATTTTATTGTTCTTTTTGGCTTTGGCTCCTTAATATTAATAATTGCTGCCATATCACCTGAATTAATACAAACTAACTGATAACCATCTTTCCCATCCTCACAATCATATGCAACACAAAAATGAAGTTTCGGCTTAGGATCTAACCGATATTTTAAATCTTTTCTACTTACGTAACATGCATAGCAAGCTGCCAATAAAGCAAAAAAAGCCAAAATAGCCGAAGCCACATCAGCCCAAGCCGAAATAATACCTGAATCCATTTTCAATTCACCAAGTCTCTTTTTATTTGATTGTATAACAAAAAGGCTGCCAATTCAGACAGCCTTCTAAATTAGATTTAATTATAGGCAATGACCATTAACATCAAAGTAATATTCCCTGTATTCACCATTCCACGGAGCATAATGCCAGCCATTAGCTACCATATCACCTGCACCATCAAAATAGTACCAAGCACCATTGATCCATAACCATTCATTCTCGGCCCTAGTACCATCTGCTTTAGAATACGACCAGGTTGGATATTGGTTATGGCCATTACTGAATGAATGCCAGCAATTTGTTACATAGTGGCCGTTTACATCAAAGTAATATTCATTGTATTGATCATTCCACGAAGCACCATGCCAGCCATTAGCTACCATATCACCTGCACCGTCAAAATAGTACCAAGCACCATTAATCCATAACCATTCACTTTCTGCTCGTGTGCCATCAGACTTGGAATATGACCATGTATATTCTGGATATGCATATTTGCCATTATTATATGAATGCCAACTATTTGTTACGTAGTGGCCATTAACATCAAAATAATATTCGTTATATTGCCCATACCATGGAGCACCATGCCATCCATTAGCAACCATGTCACCTGCACCGTCAAAATAGTACCAAGCACCATTGATC
This sequence comes from Limosilactobacillus sp., assembly GCF_022651205.1. Lineage (GTDB taxonomy): Bacteria > Bacillota > Bacilli > Lactobacillales > Lactobacillaceae > Limosilactobacillus. Next base: position 12,408 of record NZ_JALCQI010000013.1, on the reverse strand, counting down.
CATAACCATTCACTTTCTGCTCGTGTGCCATCAGACTTGGAATATGACCATGTATATTCTGGATATGCATATTTGCCATTATTATATGAATGCCAACTATTTGTTACGTAGTGGCCATTAACATCAAAATAATATTCGTTATATTGCCCATGCCATGGAGCACTATGCCATCCGTTAGCTGACATCTCACCTAAACCATCAAAATAGTACCAGGAACCATTGATTAATAGCCATTCACTTTCTGCTCGCGTACCATCAGTCTTACGATAAGTCCAATCATAGGTACCATCATAATTCCGACTTGATTGCCAGCCAGTTGAATAACCAGAGTACCAATCTGCTCGTGCTTGACTGGTAGTGGCTGTGACAGACTGAGCAACAGTCGTAGTTTGTTGTTCACTTGCAACATTACTACCTTGTGCACTAGTATCAGCAGAAGCACTCGTAACTGCTGCATCACTATTACTTACTTGAGTCGATACAGCACTACTATCTGTATTTACATTATTAGTAGTAGCAACAGTAGTACTATTCATATTGCTACTATTTGTACTTACATTAGTATCAGCACTAACACTAGTAATTCCAAGCGCTAATCCTGCTAAAACAGTGGTTGAAGCCAACCATAATTTCTTTTTCAAGATTATTCCTCCCCAAAAGTAACAAAATACGGTTTCATTTTAGCACTTAATTATTTAGCTAACAAGCTAACACAAAAAGGCTGACTCAACGCCAACCTTTCTTAATCAACTTATTCAGTTAACCATGCATTTTGCTCATCAAAATGGTAAAGCTTACTTTGTCCGTTATTGGTTAAGTAAACATCCCCAGTATCCGCTTCACCATTATTCTTAAAGTGGTAGTAGTGACCATTAATCTTTTGCCAGCCGATTAATGCTGAGCCACTAGCGTCAAAGTAATACCATTTTCCATTAACTTTTTGCCAACCAGTAGTCATTGCTCCAAACAAACCGTTATGTTGAGTGGTTAAGAAATATACCTTTCCGTTAACCGTTTGCAACCCACTCTCCATTTGGCCAGTCGTTGAGTTCATATAGAACCAGTTATTACCAATAAATTGCCAGCCACTATTCTGCCAAGTATTTACTGGATCGAAGTAATACCAACTGTTATCAATCAACTGAAATCCACGTACTGCCCAGGCATTAACAGTATCAAAGTAATAACCATGCCCGTTGATCTTTTGCCAACCTGTCAACGCTTTACCATCGTTACCAAAGTAGTACCAGTTTCCTGCACCAGACCGGAACCATCCCTTTGCTGCAGCTCCATTATTATAGAAGAAATACCAGTTATTATTAATATTCCACCAACCAGACCGCATAGCCCCATAATTGCCATCATGTTGCGTATTTAAGAAGTATAAACTATTTTCAACCGTTTGTAATCCCGTCATCATTTGGCCATAACTAGGGCTAAAGTAGAACCAATTATTATCAATCCATTGCCAATTCGTATCCATCCAAGCATTGTTTAAATCAAAGTAATACCAATTACCGCTCAAATTTTGCCAATTGGTCAATGCCCATGCATTATCTAAATCAAAATAATACTTATGGTTCCCAATCCACTGCCAGTTTGTCTCTGCAACCCCCTGACTAGTAAAGTAATACCAGTGGCCGTTAATGAATTGCCAGCCAGTCAACACAGCACCATTATTTTGGAAATAATACCAATTATTATTTACCCTTTGCCAACCAGTTACCATCGCACCACTATTGTTTAAGTAGTACACATTGCCATTAACATTCTTCAAACCAGTTTGCATATTACCAGTTGTCGGTTCTAGGTAATACCAATTACCGTTGATCCACTTCCAACCTAACTCTAATAGTCCAGCCTGATCAAAATGTCGCCATTCATTATCAATTAAATGCCAGCCAGGAGTGTTATATTCTTCAGCAGTACTAGAATTATTATCACCTTCAGCCCAGATAAAATGCATATCAACATTTAACAAATTAAAATTAAATGTCGAACCATCACTATAAGTTCCCGTACCAACTGATTTAGTAATGGATGGGTAGATCCCAAGCGTATTAATTCTTTGTGGATTAGTCAAAAAATTTTGTGCATGACCAAAATTATCTGAAGCATCATTAAAGAGCATTCCCATTACACCATAGTAAATTAGTGCTCTTAAATCATCCATTGTAGTTACACTAAATACAGGAATAGCATTATTATTGATAAACTCATTCCCTTTAGCACTTGCAAAAGGACGAACAGCTAAACCATTTATATTATCATTATAAATTTGTTGGGCAGCAATATTTTCACTATGATTGTTAAGAATTTCTGGATCATGCCAATGACCATTCATTAATGATTCATTCTTATTTTGATATTCCAACGCCATTGACCGAACCTGATCTATCGTTTCGTCATTTAATTGAAAAGGCTCCAAGCCAAACTCACTTCTAATTTGATTTACTAAGCCTACTCCATACTGATTCATTTGGATCGTTTGTTCAGGACTTAGGTTATTAACATTTACATATTCTTTAGCGGCAACACTGTCTGATTGGTAATTATTCATACTCAACCCGCTAATTGTTGTCTGCTGAAAATCATTTGCTTCAGTAGAGTTAGAAATACCCCTTAATTTATCAAGAGTATACCCTTGTGAGAAGTTTACGTACTGGGTACTCTGTGTATTTAAATTGGCCGAATAAAGTGCTGCAGTTGTCGCTGAAGCTTGCTGCTGAGCAACATTACTGACAATGGGCTGATTACTATTAACATTATCAGAATTAACACTTGTCGCGGAATCGGTTGTTTGTGTATCAGCGAGAACATTATTTTCAGCAATCCCAATCCCTATTGCGGTGGTCAGTGCCGCAACTGTCGTTATTTTCACAAGATTTTTATTCATCAATCTTCCCCCATAGTTTGTCGAAATAATCTTATATCATAATTCTACACTAACTGATATTATAAAACGAAATGTTTACAGAATTGTTAAGCTAATATTAGCAAATTGAAATGACCCTTACATTTATAGTATATTAATAAGGTTAAAAACTTTTGATTGAGGTACAAAATATGAATGACAATCACGAGACACGTGAAGAATATCGAAAAAAGATGGAACAACGGATCCATGATAAGGTAGCTCAGGATCAGAAGCAAAATCATGAATCCAAAATGTCAAAATTTAAGTTACCAAAATTTAAGTCTTCAAATAATAACCCACGGAGAACTTCATCAAATATGAATCCAAATACACCAGAAGTTCATCACTACCGAACTCCTCGCTGGGTTAAAAATATTATTTGGGCACTAGTTATTTTGGTATTACTCGGTGGTGGCTACGAATACCATAAGATTAATTCGGCTGCTAATAATATTTTTGGCAGTGGCGATGGTAAAATCAGCAAAAAGCTCCAAAAAGGTGAGCCTGTTTCTGTCCTAGCAATGGGAACTGATGTCGGTGCCTTGGATCGTGGAAATACTGGTGGAAATACTGACTCGCTTGAATTGTTTACAATTAACCCTAAAACAAAGAAAATAACTATGACCAGTATTCCTCGTGATACGCTAGTTCGTGTTCCGACTAAAGAAGGTCCTACATACGTAAAGATTAATGCAGCATATTCAATCGGTGGTCCCAAAAAGACCGTTAAAGCTGTCTCCGAGCTGTTAGATGTTCCGATTGATTACTATGCCGTTATTAACATGGGGGTTTTAAAAAAGGTTGTTAATACAGTCGGTGGTGTAACCGTAGATAATCCTTTTGCGTTCACGTACGAAGGACACCACTTTAAGAAAGGAAAGCAACACCTTAACGGTGAGTTAGCTCTTAAATATTCTCGGATGCGTTACAGTGATCCAAATAATGATTATGGACGACAAAAACGTCAACAACAAATTATCGAAAGCGTTATTCAGAAATTTAAGAAATCCGGCTCTATTGGAACTGCAAATAATATTCTGGATGCAGTTAAAGATGGCGTAAAAACAAATATTCCAGTTGACGATATTGCAACACTATACGGTAATTACCATGCCGCTATGGATAATGTCACAACTTACCATTTCCAAGGACAAGATGCCACAATTGAGGGCGTCTCATTCCAAATTGCTAGTCCAAAAGAAATTAATCGTATTTCTAAACTTATTCGGAAACAATTAGGTCTTAAGCCTAAAAAAGTTGTTAACCACGAAACTAGAATGTACAAGTCTCAACCATCCTATAATGGTGTAACTAATACAGACTTTATTCTTCCTGGTGGTGCTAGTTATAACGATCCAGGTAGTGGTAATGGAAGCGATTATGTTATTGGTGGTAAGACATCAATAAAATCGTCATCACAAAAACAAAGTTCTATCTATTCTAATAGTGCAAGAACCTATGGTGAAATAAGAAGCTCACAGGTTACTACCCAAGTTCCTCAAACAGAAAGAAGAACACAATCAACCGTCCGTAGTGAGTACCAAACTACAAGAACTCCTACTACTGGTCGTGTTTCTGAAAACACTACAGCACGTACTGTTCAAGAACCAACTACAACTCGTGAATAATAAAAAAATATCATTCGGAATTTTAGATAATTCTGAATGATATTTTTTTATTAGTTATCGTTATAATCTGATTCTGGCTTTAGCTTATTAGCATAACCATTAACTTCATCTTTCTGTGACTGATTAGTATAGTAATCTCGAAGCAGTCCCGATACAGTAACGTGTTTCGTTGTGGTCGAAGCCTCTGCTACTGATTGACCCTCTTTAGGATCAACGTATTTAATCGTTACGTCGTTGCCATTTCGTTTAAAATACAGCCAGCTAGTTGGATCACCATTAGCGGTAACGTAACTAAAGCCATTCGAGTTGCTTCCATACCACATCATTCCATCACTTATTCCGTCCTTAAACCAATCTGGTTCTTGATATAAAGCTACAAGGGTTCCCAGTTGCTGAGTTGATAAATTATGTGAATTATTTGCTGATGCAGATTGATTCCGCATGTCTTGAACCTTAGTATTGTTAGCAACATTCATAATCCGCTTAACTGCATGATGCTGCTTAGCATAAGCAACCATCTCAGCTTTAGTTACCCCATCAGGAGATATTCCCGCATCGCTATCAGAGATGTAAGTCTTGTTCCCAGCTATTGTGTAGTAAGTGCTATCTATTCCATGTTCACTATCCTTTTGATTAAGCTTCACATAGTATAAAAGATCTGCACCATCAGGATAATCCTTATAAAGCGGTCCCTCTCCCTTAGGAACGCTATTCTTATTATAAATTTTTACAACCGCTCCCTGACCAGATACATCCATATCCTTAGAGTAATCATTTTGATCAGACCCTGGCATATGCTCACCAGTATAATAAAGAACTAGTGCAGCGTTTTGAGCTGGCGTTAGCTGATTAGGATCGAGCGTTGAATTATTAGAAGTATTCATGGTAGTACTATTAGCTGCCTTTTTAGCAACTTTCGTATTGTTCGAACTAGAAGATGAATTACTATTATGTGTGTTACCACATGCTGCTAAAGTTACCGCAAGTAGCGATGTAACAATTACTAAACCTATTTTTCTCATTAAAAATCCTCCAAAACTAATCTTTAACACTGTAATTATAAAGCAATTCAGCCTATCCACAATATCTTTCAGTCCAAAATAAAAAATCCATAATCTACGTCACTGTAGACTATGGATTATGTTATATTCAATTATTTTCCAGTAACAGAAGTAGCCGTAACATGGAATGAATGACCGTTACCACTTACAGTCCAATCGTTAATTCCATTTTGAACAGCCGTATATCCATCAACCTCATCAATTGAAGGTAATCCAGTAGCTGGCTTACCTGAGATACCAGCATTGTTTAACTGATTACCGATATGTTCTTTAACAATATTTTTGGCATCTTGTGCTGTCATTTGCTCACGAGTGCTTTGCTCTGATGTTGAAGTAGCAGTAGTAGACTTACTACTAGAAGTAACATTACTGGATGAACTACTTGTTACTGCAGAACTAGATACTGACTTTTCACTTGCTTTCTTGCTCTGATTAGTAGAAGTAGCCGCGGTCTTACCAGAAGTTTTTGCACTTTTTACAACCTTACTTGAGGATGCATCATTACTTGAATTATCTTTAGTAGAACTACTTGAATTACCACAGCCTGCTAAAGTAATCATTAATGCACCGGCAGCAACAGTTGCCATAAGTTTTTTCATATAATAATGCTCCTTCTTTATTAATTGTTTCATCTATTATCTTATATTCTAAAACTAATTACAACACAACGTAGTAACTTGCTGAGTAGTACTTAGTGTAACCAACTTTAATTACGTCACCAGGTTCTGGAGCATGGACATATGCACCATTACCAAGAGAAATCGCTACATGGTATGGTGCACTATTACTACCATAAAATAGCAACGCACCCTTAGGAGCATTTGCAACATCATAGTGGTGAGTACCTAATGCTTGTTGTTGGTAAGTTGTTCGATAGTTAGCGCCTAAGCCATATGCCCATTGAACTAACCCAGAACAATCAAAACCAGTAGATGGATTATTACCACCCCATACATAAGCACGACCACGCATTGACATTGCCTTATTTACGGCTTCACTATGATCATCCAACCAAGCACCATTGGATCCAAAATTATATGTCTTACCATCAATCGTTTGAGTACCAGTAAGCATATTAGCATTGGTGGTATCGAAGTAGTACCAAACATTGTTAATCTTTTGCCAACCAGTTAAAGCCCAGGCGTTAGTTGGATCGAAGTAGTACCAGAAACCAGCGTTAGACTTGTACCAGCCGGTGTTAGCCCAGGCATTACTTTCATCAAAGTGGTACCAGTTGTTATTAATCTTTTGCCAACCAGTTAAAGCATTAGCGTTGGTATCATCGAAGTAGTACCAGTTATTGTTAATCTTCTGCCAACCTTTTTCAGCCCAGGCATTTGATTGATCGAAGTAGTACCAGAAACCGGCATTGGACTGATACCAACCAGTACTTGCATTAGCATTGGTTTCGTCAAAGTGATACCAGTTATTATTAATCTTTTGCCAACCAGTTTCTGCTTGAGCAGTTTCATTATTGAAGTAATACCAGAAGCCAGCTTGTGATTGGTACCAACCAGTTTGGGCATTTCCTTCATTGCCAAAGTAATACCAACTGTTATTTACTTGTTCCCATTCATTGGTAACTTTGGCATTATTGTTGTAGTAATAAGTATTACCATTTTCTTTAACTAACCCATTTTGGGCTACTGAAGTTGTTTGACTAGCTTGACTAGCAACATTAGTGGAAAAGTTGTTAGTTGTTGCTGGCTGTGCTGAAACGACATTATTACTTGCACTAGCAGTACTACTATTGGTACTTGCATAACTAGCTGCCACAGTTGCACTTTCAACAGTTTGTTGTGATTGAGCAACTTGAGTAGTCGAAGTTGCATTGTCTTGAGCAACTACATCAGCTTGAGCGTCAGTAGCCATTGTTATACCAAAAGCTAATGAAGCAATAGTGATTCCCATAGTTAACCATTGCTTACCACTCTTATATAACTTGTAATGTTTCTTACTCATAAACTAAAATACAACTCCCTTTAATTCGTTCATCAATAATTTCAACGGTTACTACTATACAATAAATTTTTCTTAAAAAGTTGAATGTCGTCAGTTTGTTAACGAATGTTGCCGTCTTGTAATATTAGTGAAATTTTTTGTTACAAAAAACGTCTTGACCCTCATTAAGTCAAGACGTTCTCAATCAATAAAATATTAATTTAACTTATTAGTAGCCACTCCAGTAACCATTGCTGTAGAAGTAGTAGCTCTTACCATTGATATTTTGCCAACCAGTCATCATTGCACCGTGCTTTGGATAACCTGGATTAAAGTAGTACCAGTGACCATTTAGCCATTGCCAATCAGTAGCAGCAGCATAACTACCTGATTGGAAGTAGTACCAAGTACCATCTTGACTCATCTGCCAACCAGTAACTGGATGTCCTGCCGCGTCAAGATAGTATAACTCATTGTTATCCCGGTTAGTTGTCCAGCCAGTTGACATCCAAGCATTTTCTTGGTTAAAGAAGTACCAATAGCCACGGTACCATTTCCAGCCAGTATATGCAGATGCATTAGTGTTATCAAACCAGTACCAGTGACCATTAATCCATTGCCAGCCAGTTAATGCCCAGGCATTATTGTAATCAAAGAAGTACCAGTAGCCAGCCGGTGATTGGAACCAGCCTGTTTGAGCATTAGCATTGACTGGATCAAAGTAGTACCAACGATTATTAAGTCGTTGCCAACCAGTAAGGGCCCAGGCATTACTGTAATCGAAGAAATACCAGAAACCAGCTCCAGATTTAAACCAACCTGTTTGCGCCCAGGCGTTAACTGGATCAAAGTAGTACCAATGATCGTTAATCTTTTGCCAACTAGTTAAGGCATATCCTTCATCAGTATCGAAATAATACCAGTGATTATTAAGCAATTGCCAGCCAAGATATGCACTTCCATCGCCTTTAAAGCCATACCATTTGCCATCAACCTTTTGCCAGCCGGTCTTCATTGCACCATAAGAACCATCATGATTAATATTAAGGTAATAAATATTCCCATCAATCTTTTGAATTCCAGTAACCATGGAACCATCACTTGGTGTGAAGTAGAACCAGTTGCCACCTAATTGCTGCCAACCTTGTAGAGCTTTACCATCTTTTCCATAGTAGTACCAAACAGTTTCAGTAGTACCATCTTCTTGCTTAACTTCTTTAGTCCCCCAACTATTAGGAGTTCCTGTTGGTAAAAACGGATTGGTGTTCAAGTAAGCCAGTTGAGCCTTCAAATAACCATTAATTGTATTTTTCATTGAAGCAAGGGCATCCGCTTTTTCTTTTTCAATTGCAGCAAGCTTTGCTTGATTTTCTTTTTGTAATTTTTGTAAAGCGTCTCGGTTACTTTGTTCAAGCTTATTCAGGAAGCCACTTTGAGCAAGCGAACCGATAAACAAGGTCTTGGCAGTTGCCAATGCACTTTCCTGAGTTTTCTTAGCTTCTGTTAACTTATTTTGAGCATCTTCGTTTTCCTTTTGTGCCTTTTCATATGCACTCTTGGCTTCAGCACTCTTCTTTTCTGCTTCCGCAACTGCGGCTTCAGCATTTGATTTATCATCACTTGAAGCTGATTCAGCGACCTTCTTAGCGGCATCTAAGTCAGAAGCAGCATTAGCACTAGCTACCTTGGCAGCTGATGCAGCGGTTGAAGCTTGAACGGCTGCATCACTTGCTTGAGCGTATGCGGCATTAGCACTTGAAGTAGCATCACTATATGCTTTATATTCTGCTGGGGCAGCTGATTCGATCCCAGGAATTTTTGTTGGATCAGTATTTACAGCACTAGAAGCAATTGCATAGGCTGAAGAATTAGCATCAGATAATTCTTTTTCAGCTGCTGAATTAGCCTTAACTTGTGCTGCACTCTTGGCATCATATTCAGAATTTATTGCAGAAGTCTCGCTAGCAATTGCTGAACTTGCAGCAGCACTAGCAGCACTAGCAGTCCTTGTAGCACTAATTGCTGAACTTGCAGCAGCATAACTATTAGCTGCTGGAGTTGCGGCTAAACTAGCAGAAGTACTAGCCTTAACTGCATAGCTTGAGATTGTATTTTCGGTAGCAATGTTATCAGCACTTACTTTAGTGTTAGATGATAATAATCCAAGTGTTAAAGCAGCACCGGCAACTAAAATCGTATTTCTCAATTTATGAGAATGAAGACTCTTGTTAGTCATTGATGATTCTCCTTTTTTACGCTTAATCACAATTATTTTACAACATCTATTTTAGAATTAACACCGCAATTAATAATAAAAGATCCCATCAACTGATGAGATCTTTTATTATCATTATGCCCAGTAGAAGTTAGGACGATAAACCATTTGGTATGGCCGATCATCATCGTTCCAATACCATTGATAGTTAAATTCTTGAACAGCTTGACCAGCAGCACCGTACCGAGAATTTGGATTTGAACTCCAGTAGTATCCACAAGTTGAGATACACATTGGATCTGGGCCTGCAGTAGAGATAACTACCGTATGACCTGCTCCACCAGCAGAAGCACCTGGGTTACCCCAAATCACAATATCACCGTATTGAACATTTTGAACGCCACGGCCACGTCCTGCAAGGTAGTAACCATTTTGAAGCAAGTAATTACCCAAATCTAAAGTGGAATAAGTATGGGCAGGTGTATGACCGCCAGCGCTCCAAACAGCTTGTGTCATTGAACCAGAACAGTCAGCAGTTCCATCAGCCCCAGTTCGTGAACCGTACATTGAATAGGTTAACTTGCCTTCACGGGCCAAGAACCAATTAATTACCCGTTGACTAAAGCCAACAAAGGCACCATTACTTTGCAGGTTTACCCAGTGACCATCAATCCAATGTCCACCAGTCCACATATTAGCATTGGTTGGGTCCATGTAGTACCAATTATGGCCGACAAATGTCCAGCCAGTATGAGCCCATGCATTTTCTGGATCAAAGTAATACCAGAAACCTGCCGGTGATTGGTACCATCCTAGAACTGAATTTGCATTGTTAGCATCAAACAAGTACCAGTGACCATTGATGCTTTGCCAACCAGTTTTGGCAGTTCCATCCTGGTTAAAGTAGTACCAGAAACCTGCTGGTGACTTATACCAGCCAGTGGTTGCGGCTGCATTATCACCAAAGTAGTACCAACTACCGTTTACCTTTTCCCAAGTATTTGCTCCCAAACGATTATTACTCTTAAAGTAATGATTATTTCCCAGCTTATTTAAGCCATCAGCTAGATTATTCAAATCCAGATCGCCAGTAGTTGAATTGAAGTATAAGGTTTTTCCGTCCACAATTGCTGAATTTTGGCGAACACCAGTAACAAGATCGTAATATTGTAGTGAACCTGTAGCAGGATTATAAACTAATCCCTTTTGTTGACTTCCTGATGGGCTAAAGAAGTAGTAGTCGCCATTAATTAAATGAACACCTGTAAACATTTGGTGATTCGTAGGATCAAAGTAATAACGGTTACCATTGATTGTTTGCCAACTAGATAATGCTGAGCCACTGTTGTTAAAGTAGTACCAGCTACCATTAACCAATTGCCAACCAGTCTTCATCGCACCGTATGCACCATCATGTTGATCGTTAAGGTAATACAAGTTGTTATTGATAGTCTGAAGACCAGCAAGCATTGCATTATTTGTAGGAGCAAAGTAATACCAATTATTTCCTAACCACTGCCAACCCGTTAAAGCCCAGGTATTGTTAGTGTCAAAGTAATACCAGCTGTTATTCAATACTTGCCAACTTTTAAGCGCCCAAGCATTAGTCGGATCGAAGTAATAACGGTGACCGTTGATCGTTTGCCAACCAGTCCGTGCTTCTCCATCTTGATTGAAGTAGTACCAGTTATTATTAATAAGATGCCAACCAGTGTAGGCAGCACCATCATTAGCACCGCCAAAGCCATACCAACGGCCATTAATTTGTTGCCAGCCATTCTTCATTGCGCCATAAGTACCGTCATGTTGATCATTTAAGTAGTAACCATGGTTATTAATCTGCTTTAAACCACTTTGCATAATTGAACTGGACGGATCAAAGTAGTACCAATTATTTCCTAACCATTGCCAGCCGTTCATAGCCGCACCATTATTAGCAAAGTAGTACCAATTATTATTAACAGATTGCCAACCAGTCTGCATTGCACCATATGTGCCATCGTGTTGTGGATTTAAAAGGTATTTACTATTGTTAATCGTTTGTAGTCCCGTCTCCATCGCACTATTTTGCGGGTTTAGGTAATACCAATTATTATTGATATATTGCCAATTGGTAGCGTTTTGACCATTATTGAAGTAATACCAGTTATTCTGGCTAGTTTGCCAGCTTTATACAATTTAAAGTGATTTTTCATCAGATCTTACCCTTCCATAAATATAAACACTCTTATCTTAACACCAAACAAAAAAACTAGATAGGAATTTTCCAATCTAGTTTTTTACCAAGTTTTTAAGTGCTTAACCTATAATTTGGCGCGTAATTCTAGCCAAGGCCTCAACATAACTAACACCCCAATTAAAATTACGGTTGTTCCGAGTATAAACTGCAATTGTATAGCTATTACTACCATTTGGAATATAACCAATACTATTAACTTCCCATAAACCATTATCACTGGCAGGACGCCAACCGTTCTTCAGGTAATAATTACTGCTTCCAGCAGAAATACCCCAGCTTTGCTCAGCAGAAACGGTATTCATTAGCCATTTGATATAATTCCGTGACTTATCATTAAGGTAGTTAGAAGATGGATCTAAGTAGATCATCTTCAATAGCTTTAATTGATCTGATGGAACCGTTAATGA
>NZ_JALCQI010000012.1 GCF_022651205.1 Limosilactobacillus sp. | reverse complement strand
AATCAATAATGAAGAAGATTTGAAGGAGTTCTTTAATGAAGACTAATGATATTTCAATTGCCTTTGTTTCATGGCCTGGAGGAGGAAAAAGGCGGCCAATTTATATTATTTCCGATGAGAATAATAAGGTCCGCTTCTATAAAATTACTTCAAAATATGATAATAAGTCACCCAAAATAAAAAAATATTATTTTAAGATTAATCAGTGGTCAGATGCTGGTTTAAACAGACAGTCTTATATTGATACGATTACGGTAGGTAAGATTGATAAAAGTAAATTTAAACTAGAAGTAATCGGCAAATTAACTAAGCAGGACGCTGAAAGGTTAGTTGTATTTTTAAGCAGTCAAAACTAACCACGTCAGCATTAACCCCCTTGTGTAGCAGGGGTTCTTTTTTGTTTAAAATCATTTTATCAAAGTGGCTTTCCTTGCCCACCCTTATGAAGAAGTTTAAAATAAAATTATTATAAAAGATAAGGGTTATAAATCATGAAAAAAGTTAACTTATACCTCTTCTTAATATTGTCTTCATTTATTTTATTCTTCGTGTTTACACAGCCAAAAATTAATGCTGATTCGGTAGACAAGCAAACTCAGGATCAGCTCTATGATTACTTAAAGTCGCACCACATTAACGGGTTAATCCTGGTTAATAATAAGGGAAGTCAACCAGTTACCATAACGCATAATGAAAATGCTAATAAGAGCCAGCTGGTTAAGGCAAACCGATTATTCCCGACAGCTTCTCTCCAGAAGATCATAACGGGGACGGCAATTTACCAACTAAAACAAGAGAAGAAATTAACTTATGATACTTCACTGTATAAATATTTCCCACAAATTGATGGTAGTCAGGATATAACAATTCGTGAGTTGATGAACCATACGAGTGGTTTGGTAAACAATGATCGCCCATTGACGCCACTTAGGGGACAGAAACAACAAATTGCCTACATGCTTGACCACCTAAAGAATGATCACGTCCATACATGGGATTACCAAGACGTTGATTATGAACTGTTGGCCGCAATTATTAGTAAGCAGGCTCATTCTAGCTATAACGCTTATATCCAAAGGAAATATGCAAAGCCACTTCATTTGCGTCAGATCAAGGATTTATCTGAGATCGATAAGAAGAACGTTCCCCAAACAATGGACTCAACTGTTGACTGGCACCGGGTAACTGTTACTACATCTTCTGATTTTGGTGCGGGAAACTTATTTATATCGCCAAATAATTATTGGAAATTCGTTTATAATTATGTTTTAAAAAATCCTCAGATGGTCACTGAGTTCTATCAGGAAGCACAGAAACAGGAAGTTGCTTACTTTGGCGGGGCGTACATTGATAGTGAGATTATCCGGGCTAACGGAAGCATTCCAGGATATAATGCCTGTTTCATTGCTAACTATAAGACTAAGAAAATGATCATGTTATTCTCTAACAACATTGATTATTTGACTCTTAAATCAGCATCTGATGACTTGTTACATAATTACATGAATTAGTAGCTAATCTGGTAATATAGAAGGTAAGTAATTAAATCGAGGGGATTATTAATGAAATTAATTTCATGGAATATTGATTCAATCAATGCGGCTTTAACGGGAACTTCAACTAGAGCCGGGGAAACACGAGAAGTCCTTCATAAGATCGCTAGTGAAGAACCGGATGTAATTGCGATCCAGGAAACAAAACTCTCTAAAAATGGACCAACCAAAAAACATTTTGCGGTTCTGCAGGACTTATTTCCTGAATATCAGGTTGCCTGGCGTAGCTCAGTTGAACCTGCGCGTAAAGGCTATGCGGGAACCATGTACTTGTACTTGAAGAAGTATGAGCCAACGGTTACTTACCCACAAATCGGTGCCCCTGAACCGATGGATGATGAAGGGCGGATCATTACCCTTGAGTTCCCTAGCTTTTTCGTTACGGAAGTTTACACGCCAAACTCTGGAAATGGATTAAAACGGTTAGCAGATCGACAAGTCTGGGATGATCGGTACCGTGAATATTTGCAAAAGTTAGATCAACAAAAGCCAGTTATCGCAAGTGGTGATTTTAACGTTGCTCATGAACCAATTGATTTAGCTCATCCAGAGAATAACCACCATTCAGCTGGCTTTACTGATGAGGAACGGGAACACTTTACAAAGTTGCTTGGTGCTGGTTTTACTGACAGTTTCCGTCACCTTAACCCTGAAAAGAAAGGTGCCTATTCCTGGTGGGCTCAACGAGTAATTACTAGTAAGCAAAACAATTCGGGCTGGAGAATTGATTACTGGCTTGTTAGTGATCGGCTTGCAGATAAGATTAAGAATTCAACAATGATTGATTCTGGTAAACGTCGTGATCATACACCAATTGAATTAGAGATCGATCTTTAATTAAATAATTATTTTTTAATAATTAATATAAATTTAATATCTTAGTCACACTTTGTTAAATATTGTTGATTAGAATGATAATCATTGAGAAAGAAGGTGGCCAAGATAGGGATCTTTCGTCTTCTTAAACGTTTGATTGTTTTGACGCTAATCATTGGCGGGTGTTGGCTTTACTTTAATAATTCACAGATTCAAGCAGCATCAACTGCAATGATTTGGAACTTTCGTCAACGAATTGTTAGTTTAATTGGTCACGGTGGCGACTTGGATACGCAAAGTCTTAACTTGAATGGCTCAGATTCCCAAAAGGGCCAACAAACAAGTCAGCAAAAGACCGACTCAACAACAATCCCTACTAATGGACGGTGGGCAACAAATACCGCAACAATCTATGTCGATACCGGTAATCAGGTTCTTGATTCGGCTGCGCAATCGGCAATCCAGCAGTGGAACCAGACGGGAGCATTTACTTTTCGTCCCGTTAATAATCGGCAGCAGGCGGAGATTGTTGTAAGTGCAATGGATAATGACACCACAAATGCTGCAGGGTTAACAAAGACCTCGTCAAATTCACTGAATAACCACTTTGTGCATGCTAATGTTTATTTAAACCAGCGTTACTTGCTTGATCCCGATTACGGGTACGACCAAGAGCGAATCGTTAATACAGCCGAACATGAACTTGGTCATGCAATCGGCCTTGATCACACGAAGCATGTTTCAGTGATGCAACCAGCTGGATCTTTCTACACTATTCAGCCTGCTGATGTCCAAGCGGTAAAGAAACTATACGCGACAAAATAACCTTCTGAGGTAGCCCACCACGCAGGCTTCCCAGAAGGTTGTTTTTGTTATTAGTCTAAACTAATTTTCCGTGCCTTAAGTGCCCATAAAATCGAAACGGTGTCGATTACTTCTTGGAACATCGCGCCAACAAAGGCAGGTAAAACTCCTGTGCAAGCAATCAGCATTAAGATTGTACAGATCGCAATCCCGATTAAAACGGCTTGCTTGGCAATTTTGATCGTGTCTTTAGAAATTTCGACAATTTTAGCAATTCGTGAAAGATCATCACGAATAATTACTACCGAAGCAGATTCACTAGCGGCGGTTGCGCCATGGGCACCCATGGCAATTCCAACATCGGCAGTGACAAATGATGGGGCATCATTAACCCCATCCCCAACCATGAAGACTGGGTGTTCAGCTAGCGGAATAGCTTTCAATGCCGCAATCTTTCCTTGAGGTAGGAGGTTGGTTTTGACGTCCGTAATGCCAACTTGTTTAGCAACCTCCTTAGCAAATGCGGCCTGATCACCAGTGAGGATCATTAGGTGTTTGACACCCATTTTTCGTAATTCCTGCATCGTTTGCTGTGCCTCTGGACGGATATGATCAACAAATGTTATTGCCCCAGCATATTGATCGTCGATTCCGATATAAATCGCGGTATAGGGTAGTAGTTCCTGTTTTCCTTCTGGTGCTACAAATGACAATTTACCAATTTTCATTTGGTGATCATTAACCGTTGCTGTGATTCCCTTACCAGTCACTTCTTGTAAATTCTTAACTGGAAGTACAGCAATTGATTTTTCCTTTGCATAATCTACTAATGAGCGGGCCAGAATATGGGATGATTCACTTTCAGCACTGACCGTTAATTGGAGGAGCTGTTCACGGGAAAATTTACTATCGGGAGAAGAAATAATCTGATCGACCGTTAATTGGCCGTTTGTGATCGTTCCGGTCTTGTCGAAAGCCCCAGTTTTAGCATTGGCTAGCTTTTCAAGAACAGTCCCGGTTTTCACTACAATCCCGTTTCGTGATGCCCGACTCATTCCAGAAACCATTGCAATTGGTGCCGCTAAAATTAATGGGCACGGCGAAGCAACAACGAGGACTTCTGCAATTCTCACCGGATTTCCCGACCACCACCATGCGCCCAGTGCAATTACGATTGCCACAATGGTAAATGGTACTGCATAGCGGTCAGCTAAGCGGACAAAGTGAGCTGGCGATGCTTCCGCTGTTTTAACCAGTTTAACCAGTTGTTGATATTGACTATCTTTTGCTAGTTTCGTGACCTTAATTGTAAGTGAATTTGCACCGTTAATTGATCCTGATATGACCTCATCACCAGGAATTTTGTTTACTGGGCGTGACTCACCAGTAAGTGAGGACTCATCAAGTTCACTTTGGCCAGTAATGACTTTTCCGTCAAGAGGAATGATTTCTCCTGGCTTGACAATTATATCAGCGCCAATCTGGACTTCTTTGACCGCAACATCAGTAGTCGTTTCGTTAGAGACCACATGGGCAATTTGTGGAGTGTTGTCGAGTAACGATTTAAGCTCGGTATTCGCCTTCTTGGCTGCATAATCTTCCAAAGCATCACCACCCGTTAGCATTACCAAGATTACCATTGCAGCCCAGTATTCACTAACAGCTAGTGTAGCAACGACCGCCAAGATCGCCAGCAAGTCAACACCGTAATCGCCCGTGCGGATTGACTTTACCATTCCGATAAACATTGAAAATGCAACGACTGCCCCAACAATCGTTACTAAGATCTGGGCAAAAAGAGGGTAATCAAAAGCATATTGCAAAATAACCGCAATCGCAGCGATTATGATGATAAGCCAGAGTTTCTGCTTATTCGATAATTTTTTCACCGTTAATACCTCCTCACAACTTCTTAATTTAATTATACGTTAAATGGAGAACTATTACGTGTAAGTCGGTACTAACTTTAATAATTTAACAAAATTTTTCACCAAAATCATTTGACATTTTTGTTTTGGGAGAGTACATTATTAGCAACAATCAATGTCCTTTAATTTAGTCCCGTGAGGCTAGAAAGACGACTTTTTCAAAGTAAGATTAACTAACTTTAAAAAATTTCGTTAACACCAGGCCTCCATATCGCCTGGTGTTTTTCTTTAGGACAAATTTTAAATAAAGGAAGTTAATTTAATTATGACTGAATTACCATTAGTTAAGCTCCCCCACTTTGTTACTGTAGAAGACTTGTCAACTGAACAAGTGCTCTCATTGATTCACCGTGCAGAATATTACAAGAACGGTGGGGAAACACCAAAGCTAACGAAGCCAGTTTACGTTACCAATGCCTTTTTCGAAAACTCAACCCGGACTCACACTAGTTTTGAAGTTGCGGAAAAGCGGCTTGGTTTAACAGATATTTTCTTCGACCCTCAACATAGTTCAGTTAAAAAAGGCGAAACCATGTACGATACTATGTTGGTAATGGATGCCCTCGGAGTTGACTTGGCGGTTATCCGTCACTCAACTAATGCTTACTACGAACCACTGATTCACCCACAAGCAGGTTCTCACTTGAATATGGGAATTGTTAATGCTGGTGATGGTTCAGGTCAACACCCTTCACAAAGTATGCTTGACATGATGACTATTCATGAACATTTCGGTCATTTTGACGGCCTTAAAGTTGGAATTATCGGTGATATTACTAATTCCCGGGTTGCCGGAAGTAATATGGAGATTTTGAACCGGCTTGGTGCTTCAGTATACTTCTCCGGCCCTGATTATTGGTATGACCATGCTTATGACAAGTATGGTAAGTTCATGCCACTTGATGATTTGGTCAGTGAAATGGATGTCTTGATGCTTCTCCGGGTTCAACACGAACGCCACGCGGGGGATGCTAATGAAGCAAAGTTCTCCGCCGAATCCTACCACAAGAAGTACGGAATCAACGAAGAACGTTACCAACGGATGAAGAAGAACGCGATCATCATGCATCCAGGCCCGATTAACCATGACGTTGAATTAGCAGGTAGTCTGGTTGAAGCACCAAACTGCAAGTTCTATGAACAAATGCAAAATGGTGTCTTCATGCGGATGGCAATGTTAGAAGCAGTTCTTCGTGGTCGAAAGTTGGGTGGCTTGGACTAATGAAAACATTAATTAAAGGTGGACAATGCTTTGTTGATGGGCGACTATTAAATACCGATGTTCTGATTAATGATGACAAAATTCAAGCGATTGGAAATGAATTAGTTGCAGAAAATTCAGTTGATCGTGTAATTGACGCTAGCGGCAAGCTAGTTGCTCCCGGATTAGTTGATGTTCATGTCCACTTCCGCGATCCTGGCCTTACCTATAAGGAAACAGTTGAGACTGGAAGCAAGGCCGCAGCACATGGTGGCTTTACCACAGTTGGTGCAATGCCAAACGTTGACCCTGTTCCGGATACTCCCGAAAAGATTCGCCAAATGATTGAACATAATCAAAAGACTGGCGTTGTTCATATCGCTCAATATTCAAGCGTTACGGTTAACCGTCAGGGTGATCAACCGGTTGATTTTCAAGCGATGAAGGATGCGGGTGCCTTTGCTTTTAGTAATGACGGTAGTGGAATCCAAACCGCTGGAACGATGTATCAGGCAATGAAGGGGGCAGCTAAAGTTGGCTTACCGTTAGCCGCCCATGTTGAAGATAACTCCCTCCTATTCGGTGGACTAATGACTGCCGGAAAACGGGCAGAAGAACTAGGAGTACCTGGAGCACCAAGCGTTTCTGAATCAGCACAAGTTGCCCGTGACTTAGTTCTGGCTAAAGCAACAGGGGTTCATTACCACATTTGCCATGTTTCAACCAAGGAAAGTGTTGAACTTGTCCGTTTGGCAAAGCGGGAAGGGGTTAATGTTACCTGTGAAGTAACACCTCACCACCTTTTACTTGCTGATCGGGATATTCCTGCAAATAACTCATACTTCAAGATGAACCCGCCACTTCGGCATGAAGAGGACCGTCAAGCAGTTATTAAAGGTCTCCTTGACGGGACGATTGACATGATTGCGACGGATCATGCCCCTCATTCGAAGAAAGAAAAGCCCCAAGATGACATGCGGGGTGCTGCTAACGGGATTACCGGTAGTGAAACTGCTTTTGAGATGCTTTACACGAAGTTTGTTCGTCCTGGAATCTTTAGTTTAACCCAGCTATTAAACTGGATGGGCTCAGTTCCAGCAAAACAATTCGGCCTAAACAATGCGGGACACCTTGAACCAGGCAAACCAGCAGACATCGCAATTTTTGACCTAAATACCAAACGACAAATTACCGAAGAAAGTTATCTTTCAAAGGGTGTCAATAATCCATTTACGGGACAGTTTGTGTACGGGACAACGGATCTCACCCTAGTAGATGGCCAGGTTGCTTACTCACGAGATTAAGAGGAGGAATAACTAATGACAGACGTTCGTCTTGCCGTCAATTTACCGGGGCTCAAAATGAAAAACCCAGTAATGCCAGCTTCTGGAACATTTGGCTTTGGTGATGTTCCTCAGGCACGAAAATATGATCTTAACCGGCTTGGAGCAATTGTAATCAAAACCACTACTCCTGAGGCACGGAGGGGGAATCCCCAACCACAGATAGCGGTCTTAAATGATGGGGTACTAAATTCGGTTGGCTTGACTAATCCAGGTGTTAAGGTAGTTGCGGGAGAAAAGATTCCTCAACTAAAGCGTCAATATCCAGATTTACCTCTTGTTGCTAGCATTGGTGGTGCGAGCGTTGATGATTATGCCACGGTTACTCGCCAGTTAGCTGCAACCGGATTGGTTGACGCACTTGAATTGAATATTTCTTGCCCAAACGTTGCTCATGGGGGAATGGCGTTTGGTACTAATCCGCAAGTTGCGGAGAAGTTAACCAAGGCCGTTAAGGCGGTCAGCGGTGATGTACCGGTATATGTTAAATTGACACCGAACGTTACTGATATTGTTGAGATTGCAAAGGCAGTCGAAGCTGGTGGTGCTGATGGCTTAAGCATGATTAATACGTTGCTGGGGATGAAGATTGATATAAAAACCCGGAAACCAGTTCTTGGTAATGTCATGGGTGGCCTTTCGGGATCAGCGGTGAAGCCCTTAGCTATTCGGATGATTTACCAGGTTTCCCATGCGGTTAAGATTCCAATTATTGGTGAAGGTGGAATCTCATCGGCAGAGGACGTAATTGAATTCTTCTTAGCCGGTGCATCAGCAGTTCAGGTTGGTTCTGCCCACTTTCACGATGCATTGGCAATGCCACACATTATTGAGCGACTTCCGCAAGTAATGGCACGAGTTGGGATTGGCTCATTAGCTGAATTAAGAATGTAAATCTGTAATTAATTCATCGCAATATACTAAAATCACCTTTAGCTAGATTAATCCTAGTTAAAGGTGATTTTAGTATTTATTAATTTAATCGTTTAATCGGCACCATTAGTGAAGTCAACAACCATTCGACCGACAATCTTGCCTTCCTTCATTTCATCAACAATATCATTGATTTCAGATAGCTTCCTGGTATGAACGATTGGATTAATTGCTCCTTCTGCGGTTAATTCAAAAGCTTCAGCTAGATCTTGTCGGGTACCAACTAGTGAACCGACAATTTCGATCCCATCAAGAACAGATTTGGCGATTGGAACATCAATATTTCCCTTTGGAAGAGAGACAGCCACAACTTTACCACCAGCACGGACAGAGCCAAGCGCTTGGTCATAACAGATAGCTGCAGTAGCAGTAACAACTGCTGCTTGTGCGCCACCAATTTTATCTTGAATTTCTTTTGCTGGATCAACTTTAGCAGAGTTAATAACCATATCAGCACCTGCATCCTTAACAGCTTGGAGCTTTTCTTCGCTAATATCAACAGCAATTACATGAGCCTTAAAAACATTTTTAGCCCATTGAACACCAAGATTACCTAGACCTCCAGCACCGTAGATTACTAACCATTGACCAGGTCGGATCTGACTAGTTTTGATTGCTTTGTAGGTGGTTACTCCGGCGCAGGTAACGGAAGTAGCTTTAATTGGATCCAAATTTTCAGGAACCTTAACGGCGTAATTAGCCTTTACAATACAGTATTCAGCCATTGCACCATCGACAGTATAACCAGCATTTTCGACGTGACGGCAAAGTGACTCATTACCAGTAATGCAGTATTCACAGTGACCACAACCAGAGAAGAACCAAGCAACCGATACTCGATCACCAATCTTTAAACTAGTAACGTTTGGGCCAACTTTAACAACCCGTCCAACACCTTCATGACCTGTAATTCTACCAGGAACCTTACCAAAATCACCAGCAGCAACATGTAAATCGGTATGGCATAGACCACAATATTCGATCTTTACTAAGGCTTCACCAGGCTTTAACTCACGAAGATTAACATCCTTAACATCAAAGTATCCATCACAATTTTTACGAACAACGGCAGCTTTCATTTTATTAGCCTCCCAATTAGTAAAATAGTTGGTTTACTACTATGATTCGAATCATCATGATCAATGTAACATAGGTTTACTTTGCTTGCAAGCGCTTACAAGTATATAAATTCTCATTTTATTAACATAAATTTTTACTAAAAGGTTAACTAGTAAATTGGTAAATTAGTAACTAATTACTTTCTATACTAACCGGTTAACACAAAAGACTAAATTGGTATGGATGTATATATACAAAGTTATTATAAGAAAAAAGAATTAAAAAAATGATCAGAATTAACTGATCATTTAGTAAAGTGATTTAAATGTTCGTTTAACTCTTTTAATTCTTTTTGTAATTCTTGATTTTCCTTCTCAATCTTGTCCAGTTTATCTTGAATTTGGCTATTTTCTTCCTGCGAGAAATAGTCGGTAATTGTCCCAGTAATAACCCCAATTAAGCCAATACCGACAAGCATCAATAGGACACCGGCAATTCGGCCGATCGTGGTTGTAGGGGAAACGTCACCATAGCCAACGGTTGAGGCGGTCGTGATTGCCCACCAAAGTGCAGTTGAGAAGTGAGTGCCTTCAGAAATGCTGTACATTGAAGCGGAAATTAGGAGCACGGCACAGGTCACGTAAATATAGTAAAGGAGACCATCCTTTTCAATGAACCTATTTAAGCGCCCAGTTAAACCAACTAATCGGATAATCCGTAAGAATGTAAAGACCCGACTGACACGGTTCCACCGGAAGAGCCAGGCAACACCATTGACTGGAATAATTGAGAGCAGGTCAAAAATATTTTGCTTAAAGAACTTCTTCTTGTCTTTTGCAAGGTAGAACCTGGTAAAGTAGTCAATCGTGAAAATAACCAGGATGCCATCATTAACCGCCTTAAAAGGTTGGTGGTTAATATTAAGTTCATGGGCAAAATCAAATGAAATCAGCAGAATTGAGATGACCGCTAGTAATGCCATCGTAAGAAGATATATGATGTATGCTTGTCGTTTCACCGTTGTCTAACTTCCTTAGTCTTACATTGAGCGGTCCAAAAGCTGCTTAGTTACTTTTCGTAATAACTTTTGTGTTGAGCTCGATGGTAATTCATCGATTAATTGTAATGCTTTGTTTGTAAATTTACCAGCTAGTTCGTGTGCCTTTTCGACCCCGCCATACTTGTTAACCATTTTTTGAACCTCAAGGGTATCCTTATATGTCATTTCTCTCTTCTTGTTCAGGTACTGGTTAAATTCATCTTGATGATCCTTTAAAACAAGGAGGAGGGGGAGAGAATAGACACCCGTTGAGAGATCCTCGAGAATTGGTTTGTTCAAGTGACCGCTAATATCATAGTCGAGGATATCATCTAAAATTTGAAAGGTGATCCCGATATTTTGTCCAATATGTTTAGCAAGGTGAACCGTTTTCTGATCAGCACCACCAAAGTACGCACCTTCTTGTGCAGCCAGACTAAAAAGAGTAGCCGTTTTACCGTTAATGTTACGGTAGTATTCAATAAGTGATTGTTGCTGGAATCGTTTATCCATTTGACCAAGTTCACCAGCAAGGATCTTCCTCATTGATTGTGCATTGACTGCCAGATATGGTGAGTCACTCATTGTTTCAACCAGGAGTTCAAAGAAAACAGTAAATAGGAGGTCACCGCTGTAAACAGCTGTATCTTTACCAAAAGCTTCTTGGATACTCAGCTCACCACGTCGTTCCGGTGAATCGTCAATCACATCATCATGGATCAATGTTGCCATATGTAAAATCTCAAGGGATGAGGCGACTTTTATTAATTGTTCACCGTTCCAGTTATCGTGACCGCCAAGTCGAGCAAAAGTGAGACAAAAAGCTGGCCGAAGGTATTTGCCACCCTTTGAAGCCATTTGTTTCAATGCTGCCTGGAGATCGTGATTATTGACGATAATTCGCTGATTAATCAGGTGATTGACTTTTTCTAGTGCATTATTAAGTTGTGGATCACTACGGAAATAATATTTGTCCATTGAATGATAATTCCTTTGTATTGGTGTACTATCATATTGTAACAATAATTTTAAATGAATGGGAAGTATGAATGTGTCATTAGATGTCTTTTTAGAGTTAGTGGAGATTAAAGCAAAAACTGCTAGTATCCTGCCAATGCTTCTTGGGGTATGCATGAGTGTTTATTACTATCACTCATTTAACCTTGTTAACTCAGTTTTATTTTTTATTGCAATGCTTCTTTTTAATATGGCCGTTGATATGATGGATAATTATAACGACTATAATCATGCGGTTGATACTGAAGATTATAAGCAAAATACGAATATCATTGGTCGGGAGAATATCTCGCCACGGTTAGTATTAAGTTTAATCTTAATTTTTAGTATTATTGCTGCTGTAATCGGTCTTTATTTGGTGATTAAGGTTGGTTTACCACTTTTATGGATGGGAATCTTCTGCTTTGCTGTTGGGATCCTCTATTCTTCAGGTCCGTTTCCAATGAACGGTTTGCCAGTTGGTGAGTTTTTCTCTGGCTTTACCATGGGCTTTATGATTATGTTGATTTCCGTCTTTATTAACAACGATGGCAGTTTTGATTGGAGCTGGATGAACCTACTCAAAATTTGGTTAGTCGCATTACCATGTGAACTCTGGATTTCCAACTTAATGCTGGCAAACAATATTTGTGATTCACAAGAAGACGAGGATAATCGTCGCCACACAATTATTCACTTTATTGGTGTTAAGCAAGGATTAAATAGTTTTGCTATTAAAAACGTCATTGCCTTCTTAGCAATCATTACTGCCGTCATAGCTCACTTAGCACCGTGGACAATGCTGTTAACCCTTTTAATCATTCCTTTTGTCGTTAAACAGACCAAACTACTCTACCGGGAACAAATAAAGAAACGTACCTTCCCCTGTGCCGTCAAAATCCTCCTTATCGGCTCCCTCGTTCAGGTAGTAACGTATGGGGTGGGGATATAGAGTGCGAGCCAGCAAAGGACTTGCGGTTGGCTAACGATTTCTTCTGGCGAGGACGTGACTTGTTCACGTCTAGCCAGAAGGTCGTTAGCTCTAGCAAGTCCCTGGCGAACAGATCTTGACTGTGTCGCAGTAGGAAACTCGGGCGAAGCGCAGTAGCTG
The DNA here is from genome assembly GCF_022651205.1 of Limosilactobacillus sp. GTDB lineage: Bacteria > Bacillota > Bacilli > Lactobacillales > Lactobacillaceae > Limosilactobacillus. The sequence continues at coordinate 26,367 of NZ_JALCQI010000012.1, read as the reverse complement.
AGTGGCTTTTGTCATCAACAAGTTGATAGCCAAAAACCTACTCATCCTTGCGTGGGTTCACAGACGAAATTGATAAATCAATTTCTGGTTCACTCCAACGTTTGGACTCAGTTGCAGTAGAACGGTTAGCTCTAGCAAGTCCCTGGCGAGCAGATCTCGGCCATGCTACCGCAAAATAAAAACTTAAACAAACCACAAAAAAACAGCCTGACATAATTTATGTTACCTAGATGAAATATAAACGACGCAGTACACAAATGGGCTTCAGTGCTCGGAAAATCCGAACGCTAAAGCCCTATTTGTGCTTGCGGAGGTTCCCATAGGCTAGCTACGCGTCGAAAGACGAACTAGCGAGCTAGTTCTATCTCACTCTCATTCCTTAACCCCAAAATGAATAGCGGCGGCACCAAAATTAAGCGGCAAATAGTTAATATCCTTGAATCCAGCATCGGCTATCATTCGGGCTAATTCATCAGCAGAGACAAATTGCTGACTGGTTTTCTTTAAGTATTGGTAATCTTTCACGTGGCCACCAGCGAGCTTTGCTAAGTATGGGAAAACATTAAAATAAGCTTTCCAGCCAACCTTAACTAGTGAGTTCGTCGGTTGAGACATTTCGAGGATTCCTAATTGACCATCAGGCTTGAGAACCCGATAAATTTCGGCTAATGCCTGATTCGCATCAGGGACATTACGGAGGCCAAAACCGATTGTAACAATGTCAAAAGAGTTATCATCCAATGGTAAATTCATTGCATCCCCATTAATTAAGATGAGGTTTGGGATTCCCTTAGCCTTCTTTTCGGCAATTTTTAACATTGCGGAATTAAAGTCAACTCCAGTAACTCTTCCCTGGGGCAGACGATTAGCAAGTGCCAGCGTTAGATCGCCTGTTCCACAACAGATGTCGAGTGCTTTTGCTCCAGGTTTAAATTCAAATCCATTTAATAATTTCTTTCGCCATAGCTTTTGGGTTCCTAAACTAATAACATTATTGAGCCTATCATAATGGGGAGCAACCCTAGTGAACATTTGGTTAACTTCTGTTTCATTTTTGATGTGATTTGTCGTCGTCATTACCGTGACCTCCTAACTAGTTTCTTTGGTTGAACTAGTACGATTAAGATAAAGTTGATGAGTAAAGTTAGTCCAGTAATCGCAAAGACCATTGGGTATGAGGATAAACCGGAAATAATTGAACCAAGCAGGGAACCAAACACAGCACCACCAGCTTGGAAAGATTGGTTAATGCTGAAAACCCGACCAAAGGCTTCTGTAGGGACATTCAACGTTAAGACAGTTTGTGCAGCTGGCATCAATGCAGCATTGGCAAGCCCTAGTAGGAAACGCCAGAATGCTAATGACCATGGTGAGTGTGTAAACGTCATTGGAACGAACAGGATAAAGGCGGTGATTAGTCCGATCCGCAAGACTTTTTCTGGTCCAATTTCATCCATAGTATGACCAACCTTCGAAGCAGCAATTAACGTCCCTAATCCAGGGGTTGCCGCTACAATCCCGGCGACAAAGGCGATGTTACCGTGGTTATGCATTAATTGGCGGACATATAGACTGATGATTGGGCTAATTGACATTGATTATGACATGACAATCAGGGTCGTCAGGAAGGTCACAAAGATTAACTTTCTGTTTGGAATTTCGGCCATTACTTCTTTAATTGGCCGCATCTTTTCTTTCTTAATTGGCTTAAAATGCCGTTCCTTAACAAGAAATGTGGTACTAAGGAAGACACAGAACATTAAGAATCCGGTGATAAAGAAGGGGATCCGGTAACCAAATGCTCCAGAAAGCGCCCCACCAAGTAGTGGCCCAACAAGGTTTCCGGCGATCCCCGCAGTTGAAATTGCGGACATTGCCCAACCTGACTTACTATGTGGCGTTTCACCAGCGATTAGAGCCGCCGCGTTGTTAATGTAGCCTGAGAAAGCCCCCTGCAAAAGTCGCATTCCAATAATCATCCAAGCAGATTGGGAGAGCCCGGTAATAAAGATCGTACAGGCCATTACTCCGGAAGCCCGCATACACATTAATTTCCGGCCTTTTTGATCCGCTAGACTACCCCAGAGTGGGGAAACAATTGCCTGACTGACAAAGGTCGCACCAAAGGCTAACCCAGAATAAAAGTTTAGCTGAAATTTAGAAAAGTTGCCGAGTTCGTTGATGAATAGGGAAACGAACGGCATTGTCATTGAGAATCCCATCCCGGTTATGAAACATCCAATCCATAGGGAATAGAAAGTTTTGCGCCACTGGGGAGATAGCTCAGAATCCATATAATAAATTTCTCCTTTTTAATAGTAATAACTATGAGTATAACAAGTTCGGGGGTCAGAAGCTAATTTTTCCGGGTCTGTTTGATCCTTAAATAATGAAAGAAACTAAGAGCCATTAGAAGAACCATAATTACGGTAGCCCACATTCCATAACGGATTCCCGTTACTAATGAACCTGGAGTATTCGCAATTACCACGCAAAGGGTTACCGAGACAGCACCGAAAACCTGACGAAGGGTATTGTTGAGGGCCGTTCCGTGACTGTTTTCTTCCTGGCTTAGCTCGGAAAAAGCTTCTGAAAGAGCAGGACTAAATACAAAGGCATTCCCAATCATTCTAAGCATGTAAGTTAATGTTAGAAGAATAACTGAAGAGTGTTGGTTAACTAATACGAGGGGAATTGATGCAACCAACATGATTACGGCACCAATCGTAATTAACCATTTTGAACCATATTGATCATACAAACGACCAACGAATAGTGCAGCAATGGCATTTGCAATTGCCCCAGGAAGAAGAATTAACCCGGAGAGAAAGCTTCCCATCCCGATAATCTTTTCTGTGTAGATTGGCATCAATTGTTCAGTTCCTAAAAGAACCATAAAAGTAAAGATCCCGACAATCGTCATCCAGCGGAATGATGGGTAAGCAAAAATCTGTACCTTTAACATTGGGTTCTTTAACCGTAATTGTCGTTTAGTGAACGCTACAATGATCAATAGCCCTAAGGCTAGCATTGCTATACCAACCCAAACATTAATTTGAAAAACGGTTAGGCTTCCTAATGCTAAAGCAGAACCAACTAATGAAATTAGTACGGAAAGGTAGTCAATCTTAATTGGCCGTGGGGTCGAAAAGTTAGGCAGCATTACATAGCCGACAATAAATGCAAGAAGCATTAATGGTAAAACTAAGATGAATAGCCAGCGCCACGAAAGAAATTCCAGGATTAGTCCAGAAATTGTTGGCCCGATTGCAGGGGCTGCAGAAATTACTAGACTGGAGAGACCAAGGATTGAACCACGCTTCTCAATTGGATAGATTGAGATCATTGTTGTCATTTGAAATGTCATTAACATTCCACTAGCGCAGGCTTGGATTAGTCGCGCCAAAAGAAGGCTAGCAAAGTTGTTAGCGAAGCAGCCGATCAGTGTCCCAATAATAAATGTTCCAATGATTCCAATGAAAACATGACGATTGGAAAACTTTTCGTACATGTTCGATGATAGTGGGGTGACAATCCCGATGATTAAGGTATAACCAGTAGTCAGCCACTGGACTGCATTTAATGATACGTTCAGGCTATTTTGGATGACTGGAAGAGCCGTTACCATCATTGTTTGACTTGCTAGACTGATAAAACAAGATCCAAGCAGTACAGCTGTAATGATTCGACGAACGTGTAAACTGATGTCTGTTGATTGATGCACATTATTACCCCTTTGATTTTAGATTACCAAACTAGTTTACCATGGCTTGTCAAATCAATTGCTGCTCCTTTGACCCATTCTCTGGTACAATCGAGGATGAGATAAAAGGATAGTTTGAAATATTATGAGAGGGAGTAGGCATAATGAAAACGAGAATTGCGATCTTTTCGGATGTCCACGGGAACCTTAGCGCAATGCGGGCAATGTATCGCGATAGCCGTGAACAACATGTTGATCAATATTGGTTTGTGGGCGATCTATTAATGCCCGGTCCAAGTGTCGGGAAGATTTTGGAATTGCTAAAGATCATCAAACCAACCGTGATTGTTCGGGGAAACTGGGATGATCTGGTTGTTAATGGGGTCCACGGTAAAATTGACGTTGAATATCCGTCTCATGTTTATTTTGCTCGCTTGGCACAGTATGTTGGGGAGAATGCTCCACGGGGGATGGTAGACGAAATTGCCAGTTGGCCGTTGCACGTGACAAAAAAAGTTGGCCCATTGAATTTTGGCATTTCCCATAACCTTCCCTGGTTAAATATGGGACAGGACCTTTTCCCGACCCAGTCAACGAAAAATTTCGATCAGGTCTTTACACCGGCTAATCCACCAATTGACGTTGCAATTTATGCCCATGTTCATCACGAGATTATGCGGTATGCAAGTGATGAGCGAATCGTAATGAATCCGGGTGCCGTTGGTGAGCCATTTAATGGTTGGGCTAACCTGCAACGAGACTTACGGGCCCATTATTTAGTAATTGAAGTTGATGATCTCGGAATGGCTTCTGTTAGTTTCCGCCACGTTGGTTATGATCGAAAGGCGGAACAGGCAATCGCTGATCAATCCGCTGTTCCCTATATTGAACTTTATGATTTGATGATGCATACAGGAAGGGCATATACTCATGATCCTGAAAAATTGACGCGGCTTAACCGGAAATATGGCTATGCAGCTCAGTATCTGGATTACTGTAAAAGAATTGGTCAAAAATAGTCAAACATTTTTCTTGTAACTCTTACAAAAAGTCAGTATAATGATTAAGAATTATTCGCAAATGTTATTTCTGATGTAGAGCAAAAGCTAGCTGTCCGCTAGTGAGAATATTTGGCATAGTTACTAAAGATTAAGGGACTAGATTAATTTCTGGGCTCTTTGAAATGGTGGACCATTTTATAATTTAAGTTAAAAAGGAGATATATATTTAATGGCAAAAAAGTCAAAAATTGCTAAATTAAAACATCAAGAAGCATTAGTAAAGAAGTACGCAGAAAAACGGAAACAATTAAAAGCTCAAGGTGACTACATCGCCTTATCCAAGCTACCACGGAACTCCAGCGCAGTCCGCTTACACAATCGTGATCGCTATGACGGCCGTCCTCATGCCTACATGCGCAAATTCGGCATGTCCCGTCTAACCTTCCGTGAACTTGCCCACAAAGGCCAAATCCCTGGTGTCAAGAAGGCTAGTTGGTAAAAATAGAGTGTGAGCCAGCGGAGGACTTGCGGTTGGCTAACGATGGCTTCTGGCGAAGACGTGACTTGTTCACGTCTAGCCAGAAGTGCGTTAGCTCTAGCAAGTCCCTGGCGAAGCACATTGCATTCGAATATCCAAATCATTGTTAACAGAATCACGATTCTGTGCTATACTAGTCATCGAATAGTTAAGTAAATAAGTAATTAATTGTGGCAACTAAATTAGGCAGCATTTGAGCCTAATTTAGTTGTTTTTAGTTTAAATCAATTTAATTTAAAATTATTCTAAATTAGGCTTGATCTTAATTTAAAATTAGTTATACTAAAAGTGTAGTTCAGAATGATTCTAAATTAAGGAGAGGGTTTATATGATGAATTTTATTGGTCACGAAATTGATGATTTCAAGGTAAATGCATACCAAGATGGTAAGACCAAGGAAGTTACTAAGAACGATGTCTTAGGCAAGTGGAGCATTTTCTTCTTCTACCCAGCTGACTTCTCATTTGTTTGCCCAACCGAACTGGAAGCACTTCAAGATAAGTATGAAGATTTCAAGAAGGCTAATGCAGACATCTATTCAGTTTCCGAAGATACTGAATTTGTTCACAAGGCATGGGCTGAAGCATCAGAAAAGATTGGTAAGATCAAGTACAATATGTTAGCTGACCCTGCAGGAAAGCTTGCACGGATGTTTGATGTTTTGGATGAAGATGCCGGTCAGGCTTACCGTGGTGTATTCATCGTTGACCCCGATGGTAAGATTCAATCCTACACAATTAATAATATGGGAATTGGTCGGAGTGCCGATGAAATCTTGCGGACACTTCAAGCAGCTCAATTCGTTCGTGAACATGGTGACCGAGTTTGCCCTGCAAATTGGAAGCCTGGTCAAGACTCAATTAAGCCAAGCTTAGATCTTGTTGGTAAGCTTTAATTTCTGAGGAGGGAAGGCCGATGAGCGAGCATATCTATGATTTGATTATCGTTGGTGCCGGACCGGCTGGATTAACGGCTGGTCTTTATGCCGGTCGTGCAACTCTTGATACTCTAATTCTTGAGGGAAACAGCGTTGGTGGCCAGGTAACAACGACATCTGTTGTCTACAATTATCCAGGCGTGGCGGATGTTGATGGCACCGAGTTAATGAACAAGATGCAAAAACAAGTTGCTGATTTTGGTGTTAAAATTCAGCACGCTGTTGTTGAAAAATATGCGGATCTAACCGCTGATGTTAAATCCGTTATTGATTCAAATGGTCAGCAATATTACGCTCGAAGCATCATAATTTCTGGCGGCGCTAACCCACGGAAGATTGGTTTCCCGGGAGAAGATAAGTTCCGTGGTCGTGGGGTTGCATACTGTTCAACCTGTGATGGAGAATTATTTACCGGGTTGCAAATTTTCGTTGTCGGTGGCGGATATGCCGCTGCGGAAGAGGCTGACTATTTAAGTCGTTACGGGAAACACGTTACAGTTTTGGTTCGTGGTGATCACTTCACTTGCCCGCCACTAATTGCTTCTCGGGCCTTAGATAACCCTAAGGTCAGCGTTGAATATAATACTGAAGTTGAGAGCGTTTCTGGCGATGATTACCTAACGGAAGCAACTCTAGTTAACAATAAGACCGGTGAAAAGACCGTTTATCATCTTGACGATGGTGATCAAACCTTTGGAATGTTCATCTATATCGGCACTCAACCAGCAACAAAGAACCTTGAGGGAACAGTTAACCTTGATGAACAGGGCTATATCGTGACTGATGATCAGCGACAGACAAACATTCCTGGTGTTTTCGCTGCTGGTGATATTATTCAAAAGTCACTTCGTCAAATAGTTACTGCTACAGCAGATGGTGCCGAAGCTGCAACAGCTGCTGAAAAGTATATTGCAGAACAAAAGCAGCGACTGGGTATTCCAATCCATGCTGAAATTAAAAAACCAACTAAACCGGTTGGTCAAACTTCTTCCCTTGATGATGAGGAAGAAGTTGCACCGCACTCTGGTAACTGGCTGTCTGCAGATATTGATCAGCAATTGAAACCAATCTTTGCCCGCTTAACGAAGCAGGTAACGTTGCAAGTTTTAACTGATGGTACCGCATTAAGCGATCAGTTAGTTGGCTTTGTGACCGAGTTTGCTGGACTAGATGACCATATGACAGTTCAGACTGTTTCTGCTCCTGAGGATGTTAAATACCTACCACAACTACGGTTATTAGATGAGACCGGCAATGATACTGGTCTGCATTACGCTGGTATTCCAACCGGGCATGAGCTTAATTCACTTGTCCTCGGTGTATACAACGTTGCTGGACCAGGACAGACAATTTCACCAGAGATGGTTGAGCGGATTAAGAAGTTACCGGCAGCAGAGATTAAGATCGGTGTTTCGTTAACCTGTCACTTCTGTCCAGATGTTGTTGCTGCTTGTCAACGGATGGCTTCACTAAATCCTAAGATCAGTGCTACAATGATTGATCTTCAGCACTTCCCAGAATTACGGAAGGCGAAGAATATCATGAGCGTTCCCGCAACAATGATTAACGATAGCCCAGTGATTTTCGGTAGTCAAACATTGGAAGAGCTGGTTCAAGCAGTTGAACAACAAGCCTAACTTTAGAAATTAAAATTAACTGTTTTGATTTATCGTAGATAAGTCTAATAATGCATGTTACATTAGAGCTTCCCCGCATTTAATATTTAAATGCGGGGGCTTTTTTGTAGTTTTCGTTAATTCTGTTATAATTAATTTCAGAAAGAAGGATGGACAATTTGAGAGTTCATATTACTAATACTCACCATATGATCGGGGTCGCAAAGATCGCCCAACACATGGTAACCGATATTGCAACTAACGAACTTGGCTTCCGTGAGATCGGTATTTTTCAGTATAGTGATGAAAATGAGAGCGAAGAATCTCTACTTGCTCGTTTTGATGGGATGCTCGCTGGGGTCGAGATGGGCGATGTCATTGTTTTCCAATCACCATCATGGAATTCGGTTGAATGGGATACAGTATTCCTTAAACGGACCCTGCTTTATGACAATTTGAAGCGAATTATCTTTATTCATGATGTGATTCCCTTGATGTGGAAGAGTAATCGCTACCTCCTTGATAAGTGGGTCGACTATTATAATATGGCTGATGTTATTATTGCTCCATCCCAACAAATGGTTGATATCTTGCGTCAACATGGTTTAACCGTGAAAAAAGTTGTAATCCAAAAAATGTGGGATCATAATGTTGATGTTGACCTAGGAAATGAAAAGCCTCACTATGCGCCAATTATTAACTTCGCCGGTGACCCAACCAATCCTAATAAGTATGGCTTTGGTGGAACCTGGTTTACTCCCGATGTTAAGCTACGAGTCTTTACATCACCTAAAGAATGGGGAATTGGGCGAAATATTGAATTCGTTGGTAGTATGCCGGATGTCGCCTTACTAAATGATATTCGACGAGTGGGTGGCTTTGGTCTGATCTGGTCTGGCGATCCGTACTGGCTTGAATATATGAAGCTTAACTGCTCATTTAAGCTTTCAACTTATCTTGCTGCTGGGTTGCCAGTCATTGTCAATAGTGCCACACCAGCACGCGATATTATTGAAGAGAAGCATCTGGGTATTGTCGCGGATTCACTAACAGAAGCAATCGATCGGGTAAGGACAATGACTACTGAGGAGTACGACCGAATGGCTGCTTCAATTGACGAATTTGCCAAATTGATTCGTGGTGGATACTTTACTAAACGTGCATTAGTTGAAGCCGTTTTTAAAGCCTACTATGAATGATTCTTGAGGAGATATTATGGACGAGGAACGAATATCAGTAATCACAACGATTTATAATACTGAAAAGTATTTAGATCAGTGCATCCAAAGCATTTTAGGACAGACTTATCAGAATTTAGAATTGATTCTGATCGATGATGGTTCTACTGATCACTCGCTTGCAATTTGTAACCATTATCGTCAGCTTGATCCGCGAGTAAAGGTGATTCATCAAGCTAATCAAGGCGTTAGCCAAGCCCGTAATTATGGACTGGATGTGGCCAACGGGGATTTAATTACCTTTATTGATAGTGATGATTATATATTGCCAAATTATCTGGAAGAGTTGGCAAGACTATTGAAAACAAGCGATAGTCAGATTGCTGTTAGTGACTTTCAGGCTTATAAGGGGAACGGCCACCTATTAGTTCACCTTCCGGATCACGAGCCAAGTTCACAAACGTTTTCTCCTCATGAATGGTTTGATTTTGCTTATACGAACAAGAATGATTTCTTCCAATTAATCTATACGGTCCTCTGGGGGAAGCTCTTTAGAAAAGAAGTTCTTAGTGAGGTTTATTGCCCGGAAAACACCAAGATTGATGATGAGTTCACGACTTGGAAAACCTACTTACAAGCAACCAAGATCGCCTACCTAAGTGATGAAGACTATGTTTACCGCCTTAATCCGGCTGGACTATCACGGCAAAAGGATCAGAGCCAAATCCGACCATTAAGAAGTCTTGAAGAGGAGATTACATTTTTGAGCATTCTGGGATACAATCCAGAAATACTTGAGAAAATTTACGTTAAACGATTGAAAAAATGTCGACAGGCATATTTAGCAACGGGCAGGTATCACGATTACCAAGATGCCGACTTAAAGCTCAGAATATTAACTAAATAATTTTATTAACCTCTTAAGTTGAACTTAAGGGGCATTTTTATCTACTAAGTTTGCTATTCCTTTTCATTTATATAGTAATAAGTGTTTTATTTATGATCTATTTGCATTAAAATTAAGTTATTAGAGTGATTTAGCAATGAAAAGAAATCTTTATTTGGGGAATTTTTAATTTAAGTAAGTTGCTATATCTGATATTTGAATAATATTTTAATTGAAAGCGTGTGAAAAATGCGAAAAACATCTCAGTTGTCTAACTTGCGTCGCCGGGTGGCAGTGACGTTACTAACATTACTGGTTTACATGCTCGGATCATCAATTCCGGTTCCGTTTGCACGATTTACCAAGTCATTTCACCATTTGCTAAACAATACTCCCTTAAGTGTTGTTAGTTTTATGAGTGGTGCCAACTTCCAAAAACTGTCACTATTCATGATCGGGCTGAACCCGTTAATGATTGCGATGTTGATTATGCAACTATTAATGATGATGAAGCTCTTCAGCCTTGACTCGTTATCAATGCGGCAAATGATGGTTGTTCAGCAATTTGTGACACTGATCTTGACTCTAATTCAGGCCGTTACACTGGTTATTGGTCTCCACCTGACTTCAGATATTTTACAGGCAATCGCGGTAATTATTATTCTAACTGCCGGGAGCTTGTTCGTTGTTTGGATGGGGTACATGAATATGGAGTTTGGTATTGGTGGGACGATCACGATCGTTCTGTTTAACATGGTCACGATGTCTCTGCCAAACCTCAAAAAAGCCATTAAGGGGATTAGCACTTTATCCCATCCAGATTTGTGGATTATTGCGCTAGTCCTTGTTGGGATCCTTGCAATTGTTTTTTGGAATGCCTTTGGACACGCATATTACCCAGTTAAAACGATCAATACCTCAATGCCAAGTAGCTCCAAGCCGATCATTGTTCCGATTGGCCTTAACTCTGGGGCAATGATGACTTACATGATCGGGATGGCCCTATTAATGTTCCCAACCTTAATCGGGAGCCTCCTTGGTAAAGATTCGATCTTTGCTAACGTCTACTTCGATGCTCTGGTCAGTGGTGTGATGGCGTTTGGTCTGTTTTACTTCTTTGCGTTTATGCAATTCAACCCTAAGGAACAGGCAAAGCAATTACGGAACAGTAATAACTATGTTCTCGGTATCCGTCCGGGGAAGCCAACTCAGGATTACCTTAAACAAAAATTGCTGCGGGTTTCCTTTTGGGGTGCCTTCCTTAATGCTATTCAGCTGACTCTTGGTCTTCTGGGGAACCAGCTTCTTGGTAAGTTCGCTGGATTTGCGGTCATTCCAATGAACATTGTTATGTTGGTTATGTTTATGACGGGAATTAAGGATCAGTTGTTAACCCTTCTGTTCCCAAGTCGTTACGAGAAACTAATGAAGAAAGAGGGATAATTTTGGATTATTTAGTACCAGCTTGGCATAATTTGATGGAAGACTGGGCCACGACTATTCCTCAAATCGCCTTTGATGATGCCACAAGTCATATGCAGTTATTACAGAACACGCAAAATCGGGTTGGCCTGCTTGTAACCGACTACCAACCTCAATTGATGACAAAGTTAAATGAGATGGCACTAGCACCTTCAAAAATCTTTTCCGTATTTGATTACTTACAAGGGATCAACCACCTTGCAAGCAGGATCGTTAGCCTTCGGGATCTGAACTGGCCTGATGATATTAGTTTTAATTACACTGCCTTTCGGGTCTATGCAGTTCACAAGGATAAGCTCTATGCTAAGGTAACCTTTGACAACCAGGGGAAAATTTTAACGGTTCAGTATGCTAACCAGCAGGGAAAGGTTGACCGGATCCTTGATTTTGATAGTCGGGGCTTCATCTCACGTGAACGGCGGTTAGAAAATAACCAGTTAGTTCTTAACACTTATTATGATGAGCAGGGACACTGGCGGTTAAAGCATCATTTACACAGTGGTGAAGTAGAAGTTAACCCTGATTTGCCAAGATTTACTAAGCATCTTCATTATTTACAAATGAAGGATTTGATTTCTGAGATTGTTGAAACGCAATTTATCAATCATCTGCATAAGGAAGATAACCTGGTAGTAACGATGGATGATCAATCAACGGTTAAGAACGAGACATTTTCACGGCTTCGTCCAGTGTACTCGGTTAGCAATTGGCACCCATTTAAGAAGACCCTTCAGGCAATACGGAGTGAAGCTAACCAGGGTGTCTTCGTTGATTCAGAAGAAACCTCTGCACTACTTAAGAAGACCTATATGGTTGCTATTCAGACCGGTGTAATCCCATTATTCCCATCCCAATTCAAGCTTGGTCATAGTCAACGGATCCTTCAGCAACGAATCGGGGTCTTTGTTGAAGATGTTGATCCTAATATGCTGCGACCAATTATTGAGTTGATTTACCAGCGGCTTCTTAAAAATCCAAAGGGTGAGGCACTTTACCTATTTGCCTACACTAGTGAAAAAGAACAGTTAGCAAACCAGCTAATTGAAGAGTTAAAAGATGCCCACCGGGGAGAATTTAAGCTAAAGCCAGAACGGCCAATGCTCAAGCGGGTCGTCCCTGATGAACAGGATGAGACACCTGAGCTTGAAATTCGGGTCCACCGTTGGACTAACAACAATGATGTGATGAGCGCCCTTGATAAAATTCGGGTCGTCATTGATTGGGGAGAACGACCAGACAGTTTTTTGCAAATGGCAACGATCAATGTCGGGATTCCTCAGATTCGTCAGGTTGGAACAGCAGCGATTGTAAATGGCAAGAACGGCTTCATCTGCGAGAATATGCTTCAATTACCAGCGGCCCTAAGCTATTACATTGATAACCTGAAGAATTGGAATACCGCATTGACGTTTGATGTTCAGATGCTTAACCAATATTCAGAGGAAAACATGCTTAAGGTCTGGCAACGAGTTACGGCAAAGTGAGGTGAGAGATGATGAATGTTCTTCAATTAGGACCGAGCGATTGGTCAGCTGACTATGCGGTTCCGGACAGTGTTGAATGGGAACATAATGCGTATCCCCGACCAACGGGTGACGGGAAACCACACCGTTATACGGTTGTAATCGTTACGGGTGCAGTCCAACTCAGTGACGAGGACTGGGCAAAGCTTCAGTGGCTATCTGATCCTTATACGGTGTTATATGTCCCTGAAGCTCGTGAACAACTCAGTCTCGCTGGACAAACCTACCTTCGTCTCCAATTAGCCAAGCCAGTTAACGAAGAACCACAAAAGTTAATTAATGACTTACCAAGTAAGTATTACTTTGGTCAGTCAGGAATGCGGGTATCCCCACAAAGTTTAATGATTGATGACCAGTGTGTCCAAGAGATGCAGTTTCATGACGAAGGGCACCTGATCTTGAATGTTGATACTAAGGATCAGTGGCGGTCGTTGGGAAACTACCGACCATCCCTCTACATCGATCCAGAACGGGTTATCAAGTTCTGGCTTGAACAACAGAGTACTGACGATCTCCATCTCCGGCTTCGGGCATTTTATAGTCCGCTTGGTGGGGATGGTGACCCTGCAAAATCATTTATTATCGATATGGATTCACCACAGGAGCAAGAATTACCACTATCACCTGAAGAAGCTGGACGGTTAACCAATGTTTAGCTTGAGGCATGTGGTCAAGGGGTGCTAGTTCTCGGTAACCTTCACCTTCGTTGGTCACGGCGGGGTGTTGGTAACTACATTGTTGGTGGTGATCGCCTTGTCGATCCACAAACCCGGGAAGAGGTTGGTGTCTATTACAATCCTGGTGATCTTAAGCCACCACTGAATGTTTACTTCTCCGGTGCTCGTGAATTGGAAGGCTTTGAAGCTTATCCGCTATTCAGGAGTGTTCATGCACCATCATTACTGTTTACTGATCCACGACTAGAAGTTGGTCAGTTCTATACGGGACCAAAGATTTCTGAGCTAATCAAAGAAAAGATCGTATCCCACTTGAAGGAGCTTGGCTTTACTAAGGATCAATTAGTAATGAACGGTATTTCAATGGGGACTTACCCGGCATTAAAGTACGGTGCGGAATTATCAGCACATGCAATCATTGTTTCTAAGCCAATTACTAACTTGGGTTATGTTGCACTTCGGGGACGCCTTCACCGGCCTGATGAATTTGATACGATCTTTGATGTTGATTCTCAATTAACAAAGAAGCTAAGTATTGCTGATCTAAACATGATTGACCAGACTTTCTGGGAGGACTTTACTGAGTGTGATTTAACCAACACTAAGTTATTCATTGCCTACATGAAAGATGACGATTACGATAATTTGGCGTACCACGATTTAGCAAATAATCGGGCAGTCAAAAAGGCTCGACAATTTATTTATAAAGGGTTCCCTGGTCGACACAATGATGATCCAGAAGTTGTTAGCTGGTTTGTTAGTCGGCTTAAGGAACTAATGCAAAATGATTTTGGCAGGAAGGGCTAATAAGATGCAGAATTATATTAACCAAGTATATTGGGGACCAGCATGGAATACTTATTACAACGGTTCCAAGGTAACGATTTCCGCCAAAAGGGAAGTAGACTTTAATAACCCACTGATGGTGCCCGGAAAGAATATCATTAAGTGGAGTTCTGTTTATAATTTCCAGGCAAATAAAATTGTTCCGCAGTTACCATTACTCCGGATTAACCAGCGTTACCGTGTTTCGGTAAAAGCATCATCTGAACCGGCTCAAGGATTTTTTACCCGGATCGTCTTTTTTAATGGTCAGGGGGATGAAATTAGTCGGCTTGAGTTCCACAATTTAGAGAAGACGTTTACGTTTCCTGTCGGAGCGGTTCACTACGAGATTAGCCTAGTTAATACGGGGTGTACCAGTATGCAATTTAAGCGACTCGAAATTTGTCCTGCAAAGTTACCACGGAAGGTCCACGATGACTTATGGTTTCATAAGCCAGTCAATAATGATTCGGATCAGCCAATTAATATTGTTGTAATGCACGATCCAAAGCGGGTAAAAAAGACTTGGGAATCTGTCGGTAAAATGCTCAATGGTCTTCCGTTGCAGATTATTAGCATTGGTTGGCAGTATGATGGTGATTTGGCAGAAACGCTGGTGCACTGGATTGAACAGAAAAACCAGCTTTATGCACACCTGATCAGCACGTCAGCAGATCTGGATGAGGAGTTACGGAAGGTTCATAAGGCAAGCCCGAAGACGCAACTACTGCTAACTGAAAATACGCAGGATGACAAATTACACATTGACTACGAAATATACGCAAGTCGGGATATTCCTGAATGGAGTAAGACCGACCTAATCGATCCGGACTGGATCACAATTACGCACGCCATCAATGGCTTATGGGGAGGAGTGAAAGTTAAATGATTCTTGATGCTTTTGAACGTCACCAGATCAAACGGCAATTGCGGAAGGTCAACAAGTGGGCTCCCAAGATGCGTAAGATGAGTGATGAAGAATTGAAGTCCCAAACTAAGATTCTCCAAAAGCAGCTTGCTGACGGGAAAACCGTTGATCAGATTCTTCCACGGGCCTTTGCCGCAATGCGTGAAGCTGACTTGCGGGTCCTAAAAATGTTCCCGTATGATACACAGGTAATGGGTGCGATCGTTCTTAACCAGGGATATATCGCTGAAATGAAGACCGGCGAAGGGAAGACCCTTACCGCGACCCTTGCCCTTTATCTGAATGCCCTAAGTAGGAAGGGTGCAATCTTGGTAACACCAAATGCCTACTTGGCACAGCGTGATGAGGAACAACTGGCACCAGTTTACGAGTGGATGGGATTAACTGTAAGCACCGGCTTCCCTAAGGATGATCCCGATCGTAAGGTTCGTCCACAGGAAAAGCGTCAATGGTATAACTCCGATATCCTGTACACCACTGCTAGTAACCTGGCCTTTGACTACCTCTTTAATAACTTGGCTGCGAACAAGGAGGGGCAATACCTTCGTCCATACCACTACGTTATTATTGATGAAGTGGATGATGTCCTTTTGGATCAAGCCACGTCACCATTCGTTGTTGCTAGTGCGCCAATGTTGCAATCAAACTTATACCGGCTCTGTGACGACTTTGTACGGACACTGGTACCAAAGCGAGACTTTACTGTTCGGCGGCGAGACAAGGCTATTTGGCTGACCTATAACGGTGTCCAGCGGGCTGAACAATACTTCCGGATCCGGAACCTTTATGATGATGAAAGTCGGGAAGTTTACCGTCACATTGCCTTGGCGATGCGGGCTCACTACTTCATGAAGAACGGTCATGACTACCTGGTAGAAAAAGGGAAGGTTGTCTTACTGGATGAAACCGATGGTCGGCTGAAGAACGGGGTTAAGGTTAACACCGGGCTTCACCAGGCTGTTGAACAAAAGGAACACGTTAAAGTAACCGATAACCAAAAGACTGCGGCCTCAATTACGTTCCCAAGTCTCTTCGGTCTTTTTGATAAGATCTCGGGGATGAGTGGGACCGTTAAGGGTGATGAAGACGAATTTATTAACGTCTACAACATGAAAGTTGTTCAGATTCCGACCCATAAACCTGTTATTCGGAAGGATTACCCAGCCAAAATTTACCTGACGACTTCAGAAAAGTTAATGCAGGCCCTTAATGATGCCATTACTCTTCATAAGGCAGGGCGGCCAATTCTGCTTGTCGCTGGTTCAGTGGAAAATTCTGAAATTATTTCTGAACTTCTTCTTGACCGGGGAATCCCGCACAACGTCCTGAACGCCTTTAACATTGCCCGTGAAGCAGCAATCGTTAAGGATGCCGGTCAACCGGGTGCCGTAACCGTCGCCACCAACATGGCCGGGCGGGGAACTGATATCAAACTCGGCCCCGGTGTGAAGGAAAAGGGTGGCCTTGCGGTAATTGGTACAGAAATGTTGCCAGAGCGGGTGAAGTTACAGCTTGCTGGTCGTGCCGGTCGACAGGGTGATCCCGGTTCGAGTCAGTTCTATATCTCACTGGAAGATAGCTATATCGCTAAGGCAAGTACCAAGCGGTTCAAGAAGATGTACCGGAAACTGGTTGAAAAGCGGCGCAAGGGAGCAATGCCAAAAGAACTTAGTGGTCCCCGGATTCGCTTAAGTCTAGAAATGCTAAAGAGTCGGGTTGCGGACGGCGAAGTTCGTTCACGGAAAAAGACGAATAAGTATGAAGTGGCCTTGCGGATCCAACGGACGCAGTTCTATAAGGAACGGGCTAAGTTAATGAATAATGCCCGCCTTGAACGGACGGTCGGTAATTGGCTGAGCGAAGGAATTGATGACTTCCTTAACGCACAGACCGAATGGACGCCAAGTCAGTTACAACACCTGATTAACGAGCACTTTACTTATAAAGAAGTTCGTGTTCCGGATAACTTAATGTATAACCGGAAGGGGTTAAAGAAGTACCTTGAAGGCCTTTGTACCGACATCTTAAAGGAAAAATACAAGACATTAATTAATACGGAGCAGCTAAACCAGTTTTACCGTTCAGCATTACTAACTGCCCTTGATCATTGTTGGACAGACCAGGTTAACTACCTGAATGATTTACGGATTATTGTTGAACCATGGTCACTTTCTGGTCGTGATCCCGGGTATATTTATCAAGTTAAAGCATTTGATTCATATAAGGACATGCTTCGTGAAGCACGGAAGAAAGCGGTTGATAACTTGCTGCTTAGTCGGATTAAATTAAATAAGAAGAACCAACTAGTGGTTAGTTTCAACTAGTTAAACGGGAGGACGAGTAAATGACTGTATACAATGTCAATCTTGGAATTGGCTGGGCAAGCAGTGGTGTAGAATACGCCCAGGCTTACCGTGCTCAATCCCTACGCAAATTAAAGGTGCCAGCTAAGTTCATCTTTTCGGACTTAATCCTGGCCAACAATATTGAGGATTTAACCAAGAACCTTGGTTATGCCGATGATGAAATTATCTGGTTTTACAACTTCTTCACCGACGTTAAAATTGCTCCGTCAGACTATCCGTTAAGTAAGTTTGAAAAGGACATTAACCTCAAAGAACGGCATTTTGATAAAGAAGAAATTAACGGTGGTAAAAACCTGTTCTATACCGCTGATGATGAGGGATTAGCGATTAACGTTCGCCTCCATGACAAAGAAAAGAAGACGATCGATCAGGTTTCGTACGTTGCTAATGGGGTAATGGTCAAACGGGACTTCTATTCGTACACGAAATACGCTACTGAATATTATAGTGGCACTTCAAATAACAACCATGTTACCCACCGGGACTTTTATAACGAGGATGGGCGAATTGCCTACACCCAACACCCACGGGGGAAGAACGAAATCTTTGAATTTCCTGATCAAATCTATTATTCAAAGAACGAACTTTACCGTGAAATGCTAAAGCGGTTGAAACTGACTAAGGATGATGTCATTATCCTTGACCGGGAAGACGACGGTAATGTTCTGATCAATGGTCAATTGATTTTTGAATACCACAATCCTGCTAAGTTGGTATTTGTTGTTCACGCTGACCACTATGATGATCACTACACAAATAAGAAGACCGTTTTATGGAATAACTTCTACGAATACCAATTTACCCATACTCGGGAGGTTGCTAGTTTCATTGTGGCAACGGACAAGCAACGTGACTTGCTGAAAAAGCAATTTAAACAATACCAGAATGTTAAGCCAGATGTGACGACGATTCCGGTTGGTAACCTGCAGAAGTTAACCAAGCCAACGAAGCCCCGGAAGCCTCATTCACTGATTACCGCATCCCGGTTGGCAACCGAAAAGCACATTGATTGGTTAGTCAAGGCAGTCGCGAAGGCTCACCAAAGTGTTCCAGATGTTACTCTTAATATTTATGGTCAGGGTGGCGAAATGGGCCGGCTAAGGAACTTAATTGATCAGAACCATGCCAGTTCATATATCCGGTTAATGGGGCAGCACGACCTTACCGAAGTTTATAAGAACTATGCCGCTTATATTGCTGGTTCAACGAGTGAAGGGTTCGGTCTAAGTCTCCTGGAAGCGGTTGGCTCAGGATTACCAATGATCGGGTTTGATGTTCCGTACGGTAACCAGACCTTTATTGATGATGGGAAGAACGGTTACCTCTTGCCATATACTCAGGATTGGAGCGATGATAAGAAAGTTGGCTTGCTAGCTGATGCGGTTGTTAAGCTCTTTACTAAGGCTGATCAAGAAAAGTTTATTCAACGTTCATACGATTTGGCTGAGCCATACCTTACTGATAACGTTGCAAAGCGTTGGGGAAAGCTATTGGAGGAATTAAAGAATGATTAACCTATTTGAAAAATATGATGGAAGTTCACGAGACTTTCTCTTTTCACAAAAGACGGCGAAGATCAAGATTCCGTCAGTAGCAATGATTGATGATGGCTTCTTGCCGGACGATGTTGATTCACCATTTAAGTATTTCTGTAACTTAAACGATCATCACGATCCACTATACTTTGATCAGCTCAAGATTCCTTATTACTGGCGAATCTTAAGTACAGGTGCTGGTGGACGGATCTTTGACCTGGATCACTTGAAAGCCCGGATAGTATATAGTGCAACGAATAATTCCCGCTTCGTTAAGGAAGTTCACTGGCTTGACGATGTTGGTCTTACTTCATGGGTTGACCATTACAATAATCATGGACACTTGTTCGCAAAGACATATTATGAAAGCAACCAGCCAACGTACCGGAAGTACTTTGATAACCACGGTAAAGTCGTGATTGAATGGAATATTGAGGCGGACGATATTTTCTTGGATACTAAGGGGATTCACCGTCACTTTACCTCATTGCCAAAGTTCGTTGCCTTCTACCTCCAGTTGCGGAAGTATAATCTTGACCATGTCTTCTATAACTCACTTAGTTACCCACTGTGGGTGATTGATGAATTACCAGCCGGCGGTAGTGATACCTTGTTCTGGAACGAAGACACTGGGACAGAAATTCCGGGGAATATGCGGTACCTGCTTGATACCAAGACGCGGACTAAGCACATTGTTTTCCAACGTCACCGTGACTGGATTCGGCGTCGTGAACTGTTCCCTGAAAATCTAGGAAACGTTACGGATCTTCACTATCTAGGGATGATTTACCCGCACCCACGTGGTAATAAGTTACAGCCACGGATCCTGATTATGACCAATTCTGATCAAATCGATCACCTTAATGAATTGGTTCAGGCAATGCCAAATATTCAGTTTGAGATTGCGGCGGTTACTGAGATGTCTGGGAAGCTCTTAGCCTTTGGTGAACGCGACAATGTCAACGTTTACCCTAACGTTAGCCGGAAGCGTGCTTTAAAGCTGTTGCAGGACTGCGATATTTACCTTGATATTAATCAGGGGAGTGAAATCCTTGACAGTGTTCGGGCAGCCTTTGAGCAAAACATGTTGATCTTAGGTTTCAAGGATACCCTTCACGAACCGCAATTTGTTGCCCCACAAAATATTTTCGAGCAGGGACAGGTTCGGGAAATGACCCAAACAATCCTGACGGCATTGCTCAAACCAGCCTTAATGAAGAAGTTGGTTGATACCCAACGTGAACATGCAAATGATTCAACTGTGGAACAGTACAAGAAAGTGATTGGAGAGTTGACAAATGGCAAAGCAAGATAAAGAAAATGAGTCAATGGTCGAAAAACATGCTCTCGATCGACTGAATCACGTTGAAAAGGAGCACCGGAAGGCCTATGCTAAGAAGCCGGAAAAATTTAGTCCCGCTAAAATCATCATGGGAATTATCTTGATTGTTGTCCTGCTGACATCATTAGTCAGTATCTTTTAGTAGAACTTACAAAAAGTTAGCAATAAACTATTGACTTTTGCTTATTATTAGGTAAAATTTAGTTAATCAATCGCGAAAGGAGTACAGAGAATGCTGAATACTATCATGTCAAAAGAATGCTGTTTTGCTTGTTGCACTGTTTGTAACAAGTTTTTTGACGTGGTAAAAATTCAGTAATTTGTACTCTAGTAAATTAATAGGTGACGAAGGTCCTTAGCCTTCTCATTGAATAACTAGGCTTACAATTCTGGATTTGAATTGTAAGCTTTTTTGTTTTCGCGGTAGGAAAGAGAGGATGATCATTATATGGATTGGACGATTATCCAGCAGAGCTTGCCCAACTTTGTTCAGGGATTTAAATTAACCCTGTGGCTTTCATTAGTTGGGATTGTCGGCTCAATTATTGTTGGAATTATCACCAGTTTAGTTCAGTATTTTCGGGTTCCCGTTCTAAAACAAATCCTGAACGTTTACGTTGAGGTGGCCCGGAATACCCCGTTATTAATTCAGCTATTTTTCTTGTATTACGCATTTCCAGTGATGGGAATCAAAATGACTGCCGAAACCTGTGGGATCATTGGTTTGATTTTCCTCGGTGGGGCATACATGGCAGAAGGATTTACTGGTGGCTTTAATGGTGTTAGTCAAAACCAACTTGATGCTGGTGAAGCATTGGGGATGAACCAGTTCCAGCTTGCCCGTTATGTCGTTCTTCCTCAGGGGCTTTCGTTAAGCGTTCCAGCCTTAGCGGCAAACATTATCTTCCTGATTAAGGAAACTTCAATTTTCTCCGTGATTGCAATTCCAGAGTTGACTAACACGGCATTGGATTTAATCGGGATGTATTACCGATCAAACGAGTACTTATTCGTCTTGGTCGTTGCCTACGCAATCATTTTAATTCCGGTAATCTTACTGCTTGACTGGCTTGAAAGGAGGGTTCGGTATGGCGCATTCGGGAATTAGTGTTCTTTTTGAAGGAACCAATTTTGCTCGCTTGATGGGTGGCTTGTGGACATCGGTATGGATCGCCCTTGTTTCGCTGGCAATTGGCTTGCTACTGGGAACGCTCTTTGGCCTTTTGCGGACACTAAGAAGTCGGTTGATTCGCTTTGTCCTCCTATTATACTTAGAGTTCTTCCGGATCGTCCCGACTGTTGTTCTC
The DNA here is from genome assembly GCF_022651205.1 of Limosilactobacillus sp. Lineage (GTDB taxonomy): Bacteria > Bacillota > Bacilli > Lactobacillales > Lactobacillaceae > Limosilactobacillus. Next base: position 4,523 of record NZ_JALCQI010000012.1, on the reverse strand, counting down.
CTGTTCCTGGTTTATTACATTCTCCCGCGGCAGTTTAACATTAACATGCCAGCTACCTGGATGGCCGTTTTAGCCTTCTCACTTTGGGTAGCGGCAGAGTTTAGCGATATTGTCCGGGGAGCGCTTGAATCCGTTCCAAAACACCAACGAGAATCTGGACAAGCGTTAGGGTTAAACCAATGGCAACTATTCCGCTATGTCTTGTTACCGCAAGCAATCCAGCTTGAACTACCAGCAACGATTAACCTGGCTACCCGGGTGATTAAGACAACCTCACTTTTATTAATGATTAGTGTTATGGATGTCATTAATGTTGGTCAACAGATTATTGAAGCAAACAACCAAACACACCCAACAGGAATTTTCTGGGTGTATGGCTTGATTTTCATTCTCTACTTTATTGTCGATTACCCATTATCACTATGGGCAAAGCACTTAACCGCAAAGCAAAAGGATTAATTTAGGCAGGTGGTATTATGGCAGAAGAGATTCTCAAAGTTGAACATTTGAATAAGTTTTATGGTGATTGGCAAGCCCTTCATGACATTAACTTTGACCTTCAAAAGGGTGAAGTTGTTACCTTGCTGGGTCCATCGGGCTCAGGAAAGAGTACGTTGATTAGGACCCTTAATGGATTGGAGCCGTTTAAGGATGGCAATATCTACTTTAAGGGTGAAAAGGTTGAACCCACACCAAAGGAATGGCAGAAGTTGCGTCAGCAGATTGGAATGGTCTTCCAAAGTTATGACCTTTTCCCAAACCTGACCGTGTTGGATAATATCTTGCTAGCACCAACAAAGGTTCAGAAGCGGGACCGTGAAGAGGTTAAGAAGGAAGCAATGGCACTGTTGGAACGGGTCGACTTGGCTGACCAAGCGAACTCTTATCCGCGTCAACTATCTGGTGGACAAAAGCAACGAATTGCGATTGTCCGGGCATTAGCGATGCACCCTGAACTAATGCTCTTTGATGAAGTGACCGCATCACTTGACCCAGAAATGGTTCGTGGCGTTTTGGAAATCATTAAGGAACTGGCGGATCGGGACCATATGACGATGATTATTGTGACGCATGAAATGAACTTTGCCGCGCAGATTGCAGATCGGGTCCTATTCCTTGAGGACGGAAAACTCCTCGAAGATACCCCAGGGAAGCAGTTCTTTGAACACCCACAAACAGCACGGGCTGCTGAGTTCTTGTCAAGCATGGAATTTTAGGAAGGAAGAGATCAAATGATGAAGTTTAATTGGAAGAAAATTATTGCTGGTGCCGTTACCGTTGCCGGAGCGGTTGCTTTACTCGCTGGTTCTAGTTATTTAAAGCCAGCAACCGCCAACGCAGCTAGTGATTCTAGCTCAGTGAGTGCTATCAAGAAGCGTGGTACTCTTCGAGTAGCTGTCTTCGGTGACCTACCACCATATGGTTGGGTTAACAAGGACGGAAAGCGAGTAGGTTATGATGTTAAATTAGCTCGGCGGATGGCTAAGGATCTTGGTGTTAAGCCAAAGTTCATTCAGGTTAACGCTAATAACCGGGTTGATACCTTAAACTCCAATAAGGCTGATATTGTGTTAGCTAACTTTACCGTTACCCCAGAACGGAAAAAGGTCGTTGACTTTGCCAAGCCTTACATGAAGGTTTCCGTTGGTGTCGTTTCACCAAAGAAGAAGGCCATTACCAAGGTTAGCCAATTGAAGGGTAAAAAGGTGATCGTAACTAAGGGAACCACTGCTGAAAATTACTTTACCAGTAAGCAGCCTGGCGTTAACCTATTGAAGTTTGATTCCAAGACTCAACAATTCAACGCCTTAAAGAATAACCGTGCCGCAGCCCTTGCCGACGATAACTCCTACCTTTACGCTTGGGTTAAGAATAATCCAAAGTACACTGTTGGTATCAAGAGCATTGGTCCTAAGCAATACATCTCCCCAGCCGTTAAAAAGGGTAACAAGTCTCTCCTCAACTGGAGTAACAAGGAAATTACCAAGTTGAACGAAGCACGTTTAAACTATGTTGCAGTAGAAAAAGACCAAGCACACAACCTCATTGATTGTGTACTTGGTCTTTTTAAATCAACTAATAGCAGTTCCTACAGATTCTCATCCGTCTTAAAGTTCAGCTCACAATAGTCCGTCATCTTAGTAATCAATTCCATTGCTAAGTTCCGGTAAGCAGCTAGGGTATCGTTAGCAAACTTATCACTCTGGTCATTTAGGTAGCTGGTTAGTGAATCGCCAGTTAGTGATTGAGCCTTTGTGTCTGTTTCACGGATTAACTGTTGTGCAGCACTATTCCGTTCTTTTTGAACATCACGAAGAAGTGGAAGGAAGTCATGAAGGTGGCTGTCAACCAGAACGCTGGCGTGCTTAAAGATCCAGTAAGCCGAGTTCAGTTGAGCTGGCAACTTACCACGACTATAAGCAGCCGGGAGCTTGGTGATTCCGTTAAAGAATGGGACATAGGTACTTTCGTTGGCAACCCCCATTGCTAACCAGTGAACGTCAGGTCCTTTCCTTCCGGTTTGTAGTACATGTGATTCCTGAGTTTTAGCAAGACTGATTGGACGGTATTTATGAGCGTTTGGACTACTGGTAAGGGGATCAAATTCGGTTCCTTCATAGTGGTTACTGAGGTAGTTTTGCGCATCGCTAATTGATAATAGTTGGTCAGGCTTCATTAAGAATGGCAGCTCAGTTGATTCTGGCGTTTCACCCGTTGCCTGCTTAGGACTAAACATTTGGTGACCAATCCAAACCCGTGGTTCGCTGTATATTGCATCAGAGCGGTCTGCAGTCCCGAAGATTTTCCGGAAATTAAAGGTCGTTGGGTCAGGGTTCAGATTGTTCTTCTCTACAAAGTCTTGAATTCCAGGGTGGAACATGAAGTTATCTGGATCGTTAAAATCAATTTCTTGAATTGCTAGTTGGTTAGCAACAACGGCATAGCAATCATCAGGAATTCGCTGGGCAACCCAGTAGTGACCAGTACCAGTTTCGAAATACCAGGCTTCATTATCATCAGCAAACAAGACCCCGTTAGTTTCACCGGTTCCGTACTTGGCGATTAAACTCCCCAGGCGTAAGACTCCTTCACGGGCGGTTTTTACGAATGGCAAGACAACAGTTACCATCGCCTCTTCGTTTAAGCCGTTCTTTACTAGTGGATCAGCACCCAAGACGAGGCTGTTAGAATAAGCACTTTCGGTCGCGCTCATTGCGACGTTGTATTCATTAATCCCGTCTTCCTCAAATAGCCCGTACTTATCAGTCCATTCTGGAGTGGCGGAGTACCGAGCACTATCGTCTGGCAGATCGATTTCTAGCTTAGTTTCTTTTGAGACAAACTTTTGTGGTACCGCACCGTGTGGGTGAATTACCATGTGCTTTGGCCAGGCAGCCTTAGCGTCCTCATTTCGACCAATCATAATTGAGCCGTCAATGCTTGCCTTTTTTCCAATCAAAATACTCGTACAAGCGGATAATTTGTTTGGCATATTAAGAACCCCTTTTTATTAATTTTATGTTTCCCGTGTTCTCCCTTCAATTATACACCGCTTAGGCAAATAGTAAGCGCTAACAATTAATATTCTTTGGCGTTTAGCAGAAAAAGATCTTATAATAGAATGATTATTTTTTTTCGTGGGAGAAGGTAAATTATGCAACAACTATCAATGCTTATTGTGATGTTAGCAGCACTTATTATTCCGATAGCGATGGCCAGGTTCAAGGTCTCCAGCGTTCCAACCGCTGTTGCAGAAATTGTTGTCGGGATCCTGATCGGAAAGAGTGCCCTTAACATTGTTCATGAAACATCATCGTTGACGCTCCTTTCTAGCTTAGGGGTGATCCTGTTGATGTTCCTTTCCGGAATGGAGATTAATTTTGACCTATTTAAAAAGGCTCCAGGGCAGAAAAAACGTGATTCTAAGTCACCGGTCTCGATGGCAGCGATGAGTTTCACCTGTGTTGTCATTACGGCACTTGTTCTGGGAATTATTTTGTACTTCCTCGGCTTATTCACCGATGTCTTGTTAGCAACGATCCTCTTCTCAACCATTGCTTTGGGAGTTGTAATCGCGACACTAAAGGAAAAAGAAATTTTAGGTCGGCCAATGGGGCAAACGATCCTCTTGACAGCAGTCCTTGGTGAAGTCATCCCAATGTTAGCCTTGACGTTCTATGCTTCAATCTATGGTCATAATGCTGGGCGTCTATGGTTAATCGTTCTTCTATTCCTAGCCGCCATCATTCTTTTACGGCGGTTCCGCCAGCCATATGTCTGGTTTAATAATGTTTCAAAGGCGACGACCCAGCTTGACATTCGCTTGGCGTTCTTCCTGATTTTCACTCTTGTGACGGTCGCTGAAACTGTGGGGGCGGAAAACATTCTGGGAGCCTTCTTAGCCGGAATGGTAATGAAGCTTCTGGAACCAAGCGAAGCAACCCAGGAGAAACTGACCTCAATTGGTTACGGCTTCTTCATTCCGATCTTTTTTATCATGACCGGAGTTCGTCTAGACCTTA
>NZ_JALCQI010000011.1 GCF_022651205.1 Limosilactobacillus sp. | reverse complement strand
AGGGACTCGAGCCTAACTACGAACGACTCTGATGATTTCATCATCATTCATCGTTCTAGGTTAGTCAACCGTCCCTCCGAGAAAGTTAATTCCCAGCTTCTTTACTATTTTAAATATAATTTAATCGTATTCACCAGTTACATGGTCGAACCGTTTACTGCAGCTCACACTCTATTTCTAAAATGGTTGAATACTGAAATTGTATTTATCATTGTCTTGAGGGGCTAGCCGGTGCATTCCCTGCTTGTGGAGCAACTCACCGTCTGTATTAACATTATCCGCAATTCCCCACCAAGGTTCAACACAAACTAAATTAGCTTTAGCTGGATATGGTGACCAGACACCGACATGCTGAGTTCCTAGAGTGTGTACATGAACTCCATGATTATTGCTTGGATCAGTTAACGTAGCAGTAAATTTAGCACCGCCAGTTTCAAAAATCACCGCATCATTCTTAAATAATTCATGGTTAATTGTTAAAGGTTTTTGCATATCAATCATAACTGGATTTTGTGAATCATTATAAGGACCGTTTAGAACAATCCGTGAATACTTTTCAGCAGGAGAAACGTTTAGTTGGACCTGATCAAATGTACCCTGGTTACTTAATGGCATATTGAAGCCAGGATGAGCACCAATAGCATAGATTAATGAGTGCCCTTTATCTGGATTAGTAACCGAATAACAAACATTTAACTGATCACCAGCTAATTCATAAATTACCTGCAATTGAAATGCAAAAGGAAAGACCTTTAACGTGTCTTCACTATCCGTTTGTTCAAGAATCACTCTTGAAGAACTCTGATCAACTACCTTAAATTCCCTGTCTCGCGCGAATCCGTGTTGAGTTTGGTGATATGTTTTTCCAGCGAATTTATATTGATCATCTTTCAATCGCCCAACAAACGGAAAGAGGATTGGTGCTTGACGCTTCCATGAGTCAGGATCGCCTTGCCATAGATATTCAATCTGGTTATCATTCCGTCGAATACTATGTAATTGTGCCCCTAGTTCAGCGATTTCAACTGTTAATTTATCATTTTCTAGCTTAATCATAGTACCATTTCTCCTTAGTAAAAAGCTCTCTAACCGCATCATAGCAAATTAGAGAGCTCTTTTAAATTAGTAAAATAGTAAAATTTAGTAAAACTATTGAAAACGTTTTTACTATTTTTGTGGTTCCTCTTTATAGTCACCATTCGGACAGACAACTTGAGTACCGCCCTTAATCTTTTTCTCGACTAAGAAATGACCATCCTTAGGGCAATTCCGGCCAATTGGCTTATCCCATGAAACAAAGTCACAGTCAGGGTAACGAGAACAACCATAAAAGAGGCGATTCTTCTTGGACTTACGCTCAACAACCGTTCCTTGGCCACACTTTGGACAAGTGATTCCGGTATCCTTAACAATCGCTTTAGTATTTCGACAATTAGGGAAGCGAGAGCAAGCATAGAATTTACCATAACGCCCCATCTTAATTACCATTGGGGCACCACAAATGTCACAGTCCATTCCAGCAAGTTCATCCTTCATCTCAATTTTAGCAACTTCGCTTTCTGCGGCATTTACTTCCTTTGAGAATGGTTGGTAGAAACCATCAACAACTCGGACCCAGTTTTGCTTACCCTCTTCAATCTCGTCCAACTTCCCTTCTACATCAGCGGTAAACTTAGCATTCACAATATCTGGGAATTGCTTCTCAATAATTGTATTGACGATTTCACCTAGTTCAGTTGGCTCAAAGTGCCGAGAGACTAGCCGTACATAGTAACGTCGTTGAATCGTATCTAGTGTTGGCGCATAAGTAGAAGGACGCCCAACGCCATTCTCTTCAAGGGTCTTGATTAAAGCAGCTTCAGTATAACGAGCAGGTGGTTGTGTAAAGTGCTGAGCAGGATTATCGCTAATCATTTGTGCAACATCGCCTTCCTTTAATTCAGGAAGGAGGTTATCCTGTTCCTTACCACGTTTATATATCTTAGTGAATCCAGCAAACTTAACTTTTGAACCGGATGCCCTGAAATCTACATTATTTTGCCGTAAGTTAACGTTCATGGTATCAATAATTTCAGGTGTCATCTGACTAGCAACAAAGCGAGACCAAATCAGGCTATAAAGTTTGTACTGATCATTAGTTAAATAAGGCTTCATCTTTGCTGGAGTCCTAAATACTGAAGTCGGCCGAATCGCTTCGTGAGCATCCTGAGCTCCTTCGGGCAACTTTCCCTTAATCGGCTTAATTGCTGCATAATCGCCACCGTATTCCTCATGAATGAACTTAGAAGCCTCATGCTTAGCAATTGCCGCAATCCGCGTAGAATCAGTCCGCATGTAGGTAATCAAACCAACAGCAGCTCCCTGCTTAATGTCAATTCCTTCATACAACATTTGTGCTGTCATCATTGTCTTCCTGGTACGGAAATTCAGGCGCCGGTTAGCATCCTGTTGCATTGTTGAAGTTGTAAATGGAGGCTGTGGTTGACGCTTTCGCTCTCGTTTGGTTACCTTTGTTATTTCAAAATCTTTATTCTTATCCAGTTTACCAAGGATCTTTTGAACATCATTATTATTCTTTAAAGCAACCTTTTTACCATTTTCACCATAAAATGTTGCTTTAAACTGATCCTTGTTATGCTTAAACTCAGCATCAATTGTCCAATATTCTTCAGGCTTGAAGTTTCGAATTTCATTTTCCCGTTGAATAATTAGGTTAAGTGCTACTGATTGAACCCGACCTGCACTCAAGCCCTTTTTAACTTTTTTCCATAAAATTGGGCTAATGGAGTAACCCACAAGACGATCGAGAACTCGCCGTGCTTGTTGGGCGTCAACTAGATCCATATTAATGGTTCTAGGTTCATTAAAGGCTTCCTTTACCGCGTCCTTTGTGATTTCGTTAAAGGTTACCCGATTCTTTTCTGAATCATCAAGCTTCAAAATGTTTGAAACATGCCATGCGATCGCTTCACCCTCACGATCGGGGTCAGATGCCAGATAAACTGCCTTCGCATTCTTCGCATCCTTACGTAACTCTTTAATTACATCCCCCTTACCGCGAATCGAAATATAATCCGGTTGATAATTATTTTCAATATCAACCCCCATTCGACTCTTAGGTAAGTCGCGAACATGACCCAAACTTGCCACGACCTTATATGATCGGCCTAAATATTTTCCAATTGTTTTTGCCTTTGAAGGCGATTCAACTATTACCAATTTTTTTCTTGGCTTTGCGCGTCGGGTTACTTTTCGTTTTCCCGTCGACTTTCTTTTTTTCGTACTAGTTGCCATTCTATTGGCTCCTTATTTTTATACTTTATAAATATCTTACTTACTGACACTACTATTATTAATGCATTTAGATAGTATCTGTCAAACTTTATCCAATCGAATGTTGATTTTAATTAAAAAGGAGTCAAATTGCAAGGATTAATTGTTCAAAAGAAATTCATCCAAGAGATCCTTGGCTTCCGTAATTGGTTTTGCGCCAGCTGCGATTAGTTGATTGCAACCTAATGATAATGGAGCATCGATCCGCCCTGGAATAGCACAAACATTTCGGTTCTCTTCTAAAGCTATTCCAGCTGTAATAAGGCTACCACTGCGTCTCTTTGCCTCAACGACCAAAAGCGTTTCGGCTAAGCCAGCAATAATTCTGTTCCGCTCTGGAAAATGAAAAGCCAGTGGTCCTTCACCTAGTCCGTATTCTGAGATTATTAACCCTCGTTCGGCGACTTCTTGCTGCAGCTGTTGATGATTCCGTGGATACACCTGATCTAACCCACAGCCAACGACACCAATCGTATTTCCCTGGTTCTTCAAGGTAATCTCATGACTTAATCCATCAACTCCGGCAGCTAACCCACTCACAATTGTAATCCCTCGCTTCACAATCATTGGAAGGATTCCCTTCAGCGTTGCAGCACCATAACTTGTCATTTGTCGAGCACCAACTACCGCTAAACTCTGCGTCGCTAAAAGACTAATATCTCCCCGATAAAATAATACTAGTGGTGGGCAAAATATTTCACTTAACTGTCGTGGATATTCATTATCAACGACCGTAATGTAGGATTGTTTCATATTTAACTGAACCTTCTCCTGCAATTCAAAACTATCCCACTTTGTTAACAGCGCGTTCTGTGCCCGAATACTAATTCCTGAACGCTCAATCAATAAACTGAGATTATTAAATACCCGTGCCTTTTCAGCAACTTTCCATAGCCGCCACCGTGAAATTGGACTCAATCCTGGACAAAGACTTAATCTTAATAAAAATTCTTGAGCTTGTAACATAAAAATCCCCCCTACCAATACAGTACGGAGAATTTTTAATTTGGCATTATTTTAAATATTCCGGAACCGGTTTAAATGAGCGCCGATGAATAGGCGTTGCCCCTAATTTACGCAACCCAGCTAAATGTTTTTTAGTTCCATATCCCATGTTATCGGCAAAATCATAGCCTGGGTAAATTCGATCATAGTCCCGCATAAGGTGATCCCGGTACTCCTTAGCAATGATACTAGCAGCAGCCACACTAATTGATTTTTGATCACCCTTGATAAGTGTCGTTTGTGGGATCTCAAGTGCAGGTAATGGCACAGCATCAACTATTAAATGATCAGGCTTATGGTGCAATTGACGAACGCTCGTCATCATCGCGTCCTGAGTAGCTGCATAAATATTTAGGCGGTCTATTTTTGCAGCATCATTAACTGCAATGCTCACTTCTACCGCTTCATTTACAATCTGTAAATAAAGGTTTTCCCTTTCATGCCGCGTTAATTGCTTTGAATCGGTAACCCCAACCAGATCGAACGTTGGATCCAAAATTACGACACAAGTAACTACCGGCCCCGCTAATGGTCCCCGACCAACTTCGTCCATGCCGGCAACATACTGACACCCCTGTTGCCAATAATATTGCTCATACTTGAATCGCTGGTGAAAGGCAGTTAATGCTGTCTGATAACGCTCTTCCCGCCGATACCACTGTTTAAGAGCATTTTGAACACCTTTTCGTTGATCTTGAGCTAATTCGATTAATAATGGCGCATCGGGATCGTGAATTTCTTTTAGTTCCTGCTTGATTTCTGCTACGGTCCTACTACTCATTAATCCCATCCTCATTTAAATCGGCTGGGACTTCCATTGTAATTGGACCCAATTTACCCTTTCGTAACTCAAAAATTAGGCGTTCACTTGCTCGGTCATAATCATCACGGAATCCCATCTTTTCCGTAATTCGTAACAAAAGTTCTGGGTTAGAAACATCTTCACCTAAATCCGTATCGGTTAATCGGTATCGTTTGACTAGTTCATCAGGTTGGTGATGACGAAGATAGTCAAGAGCAAATAGGGCCACATCATCCTTAGCGTAAAGACTATCTTTAATTGCTCCTGATAGAGCTAACATTGTTCCTTGCTTTTGACTGGCAAACTTATGCCAAAGAACACCTGGTGTATCTAGCAGCTCTAGCTCAGCAGATGATCGCAACCATTGCTGGCCAGTTGTAACTCCCGGTCGGTTTCCAGTTATGGCAACATTCTTTTTCACTAAGTGGTTTAGCAGCGTCGATTTACCAACATTAGGAACACCAACACACATTGCCCGGATTGGTCGTTTCTTCAATCCCTTTGCAACTTCTTCAGCTAACTTGTCGTGAAGGATTTCCTTACTTTTTGCAGTAACGATTTTACTAACATTTTGTTGACGTGAATCAAGCGCTAATACCGGCTGATGATGCTCCTTAAAATAATCTAGCCATTCATTTAGCCGTTTTTCATCAGCAAGGTCAGTCTTTGTCATGATTAACAGCCGTGGCTTCTTACCGGCCGCTAATGCTATTTCTGGGTTCTGTGAGGAATAAGGGACCCGTGCATCGACTAATTCAAAAACAATATCTACAAGGTGCATTTGTTCGCGAATTTGACGCAGGGCCTTCGCCATATGTCCTGGGAACCATTGAATTGTAGCCATTTTCTTTTCCTCCTAGTTCATTGCGTCGCGGTATTGTTGCCAAGCAGTATCAAAAATTGTCATTGACGGTAAGTAGTCAGCATTTTCTTCCAAGTATTTTGAGATTTCATCAAAATCTGTTGATTGTTTAGGGAATGCTGAATCAAAAAAGGCATTATTAGCAAATTGTTCAACTTCATTTGCATCGGTTGGCTTTCTTTGGGTCATTAGATAATGATAAAAACTTTCACGGACTGCCATTCAATTTCCTCCTCAGATTTTATTAACTCTACTTTTCAGGAACGGTAATTAAGAACTTAAATTGACCGTTCTGCATATTAATTTCTTGTGCCGAGTATTTTAATTGGCGTTTTTTACTATAACGGTTTAAATCTAGTAAAACAGTCTTCTTCTTTGGATTGATGGAAACCCAATTTGGAATATTATAGTTTTTGGCAATATACCCCATAACGAACTTAATTGGAATATTCAGCCGACCAACGCTCAACCCTTTGGCACGTAAAAGGACGTTCCCCTGGCTTGTCCGTTCGGGTATAAAGTTAATCGCAAACCGGACTTTTGTGCCAAGAAATTTCGTATCACCAACTAGGGTCGCGTACTTTTCACCAACCATAAAGTTATACTTAATTTTATTATCCTTTAGGTAATTATCTAAGTAGTTTGCAGAAAGAGCATTTACCTGCTTACGGTTTAATTCAACTACCAATGATGAATTATTTATTTTTGTTTCCTGTGCCATTTCAGCCTGAGGAGCTGGAGCAGTTGCCCGATGCAAAACTACACCCACGGAAATGACAATTACCAAGACTAAAGTAATAAACGCCCATTTCCACCAATTAACCTGTTTTTTACTATTCATTAGTTATTCCCTCACATATTCCCAACTATCATACTTAACCATGCTCTTAAATAATTGATTTGACATATGCTGATACCCTAAATGGTTAGGATGAAAGTTGTCTTCTGTCGAAATATATTCATTCAAATTATGATTCTTATTTCCCATAATTGCCAGCAACTGTGACTGCTTGACCTTCCCATGATTAATCTTCTCTTCCTGCTGAATAAGTTGTTGCCGTTGCTCTTTAGTCTGGTATTGGCCATATGACATTACCTTATAAATGCTAACGAAATGCATTTTTGAATATTTTTTCGTTACATTGTCGGTTGCTCGGTTCCATTGATTGATCGAATCATTAATTGCTTCAACATCTGGGAAGTACGTATACACCGGATTGTAGATACTCATCACAAAAATCGGGGCATCCTTATTTTCTTTTCTTACGGCAGTGAATAGCTGATTTAATTTATTCTCATACGTTTCCTGTGCTTGATCAATATTTGACTGAATTTTACTTTGCGATTGCATCATAATGTCTTTTTCCAGCGTTTGCATTAAATCATTTCCACCGACCGTCATCACAATTACGTCAGCATTTTTTAAGTCCTTTTGGATCTCCTTTTGCTTGTTTAAACGTGCAAGGATTTGGTCAGATCGATCGCCACTTACACCATAATTTGCAGTTGATACAGTTGTCTTCTTGTATTTATTCTGGATCTTTTGCTTTATAATGCCCACGTAGCCACCGTCTTTTTTCTCATCCCCCTGGCCATAGGTAAGCGAGTCTCCCAACGCAACTAATTTAACATGTCGCTTTTCAACCCTTTTGACCCGCTGTTCTTGTCTTATTTCAGGACCAAGGAAATGGTGATAACTATACCAGCCACCAACCACAATTAAGACTGTAACCAAGGCTAACCAGAATAAGTTCTTATTTTTTCTCATTATAATTTTCACCTTTTACCAAAAAAGCGGCATATTGACTATGACCGCTTTAAGAATATTTAATTCTAGTCTATTTAGTATAATAAAGTAAACAGCAAGCACCCAGTCCGGTATGGGTAGCAATAATTGGTACCGTTTCCCGGACAACAATATCAAGGTTAGGTTCAAAATCCTTAATTTTTGTTAAAAGTTGATCGACCTCATTATCCCCTTCAACGTGGGAAATACCAGCACTCACAACCTTAGGGCCATTCTTCATTTCATTCAGGATTCGATCCCATTCCTTATGAAGGGCTTTCTTCCCCCGTCCCTTCATAATAATATGAATTTGACCATCAGCAATTTGAAGCATTACCTTAATATTCAGCAAATTAGACAAGGCACCTGCAAACTTACTAACTCGACCACCAGCAACTAGGTTATCTAAGTTATCAATTGCCAAATAAACTTTTGAATGATCAAAAATATACTTCATACGTTTAATAGCGTCCTCAACAGAGCCACCATTCTCAATCACCTTTGCAGCTTCGATAATCTGAAAGGCCATTCCCCGATCAGTCGTTTGCGAATCGTAAACGGTGACTTTGGTCTTTGTCATCCCAGCAGCTTGCTCAGCAGCATGAACCGTTCCGCTAATTGATTCCATCATGTTTACACAAAGAACCTCACTGCCATCTTCCCCTAGTTTATTGAATGCATCAACAAACTTACCAATCGGCGGCTGAGATGTCTTAGGCAATGATTTAGCATTCTTCATTAATTCTGGGAACTGGTCATTGGTAATTGTTTCCCGTTCTACATATACGGTTCCGTCAATCATTACCGTTAACGGAACAACTGTAATATCGTATTTTTTGATCTCTTCTTCCGTCAATCCTGCGGAAGAATCACAAACGATCTTAATCTTTCCCATGAAAATTCACTCTTCCTAGAAAATGTTATGTTATAATAATCTAGTCTTAAAAACTAGATAACAAGTTTTCATAAACTATTATGATATATAAAGTTGCTATGGTCAACTTAATTATTTATTATCTAAGTATAGCAAAAGTAGCGCTAAAATTCACCGCTACATTATACGAAAGGGGTAGAAAAATGGAAAAAAGTATTAAAAAGAAGCATTCAGTAATTATCGAAATTGGTAATGCAATTACACATGGAATCGGTCTTGGCCTGGCAATTGCTGGCTTAGTCCTATTAATTATCAATGCCGCAAAGACAGGTAATCCCATGAAAATAGTTACCTTCACAATCTATGGGAGTACCTTAGTATTGTTTTACCTATTCTCTACTCTTTTCCACTCACTTTACTTTACAAAAGCACGCCGAATATTCCAGATTTTTGACCATGACTTTATTTACATTTTGATTGCGGGGACATATACCCCATACTGCCTAGTAAGTATCCGTGGCTGGCAAGGTTGGACCCTATTCGGGGTTATTTGGGGACTAGCCATCATTGGAGTAATATACAAAAGTATTTGGTTAAAGAAGAAGAGTCACTGGTCAACACTTTTATACGTCCTCATGGGATGGCTATGCATTATTGCCTTTTGGCCACTTTGGGATGCTCTGGGGCCGGTCGGTTTTGGTTTACTTCTTGCTGGTGGCCTTACATTTACAGTCGGTGCACTTATCTACAGTAAACCAACTCAATATACCCACCTTATCTGGCACATCTTTGTGCTAGTGGGAACTACCTTAATGTACTTCTCAATCTTCCTGTTCGTTTAATTTCCAAGTTTCAAACCAACAATTAATTTTACCGTCTTCTTTGGATTCATTCCGTTGAATCAAATGCCATTGATCGTAATCGATCGATGGCATTTTTACGTCACCATCGTAATGACCATTAATAATTGTTCGTTCAAGCTTATTAACTAATGGCATCAATAAAGAGAAAATTCGTGCACCACCAATAACATATACCTGGTCGTCTGGTAGAGCATCAATCAATTGATCTAATGTTTCAACGTCATGAACAACGGTAACTTGTTCATTGGCAATTACTTGGTGCGTCAAGATAATATTTTGGCGATGAGGTAATGGCCGACCAATGGATTCATATGTCTTTCTTCCCATGATAACCGGGTGATTAGCCGTCAATTGGCGAAAATGTTTCAAATCGGCGGGAACGTGCCAAGGTAATTTATTATCTTTACCGATCCAGCCGTCTAAATCTTCAGCCCAAATAAAGTTAACTTCTCGCATTTTATTCCTCCTGAACATCCTAAACCGCTACTGGAGCCTTAATTGCCGGCTCGTGGGTGTAGCCTTCTAACTTAATATCACTCATCTGATATTGATCAATTGGCTTAGGTTCCTCTGGCAAAACCAACTGAGGTGCTTCATGAGGAGTCCGTGATAACTGAGTCTTAACTTGATCAAGATGGTTCAGGTAGATATGAGCGTCACCTAGGGTGTGAACAAAGTCACCTACCTGCAAACCACACTGGTGGGCAATCATATGGGTTAATAACGCATAACTGGCAATATTGAATGGTACTCCCAAAAAGATATCAGCACTTCGCTGGTAAAGCTGGCAGCTTAACTTGCCATCGTTTACGTAGAATTGGAACATTGTGTGACAAGGCGGCAAGGCCATCGAAGGAACATCTTCAGGATTCCATGCTGAGACAATCATCCGCCGTGAATCTGGAGTTGTCTTAATTTGATGAATCACGTTAGCAATTTGGTCAATTGTTTGTCCGTTACTTGTCTTCCAATGACGCCATTGACTCCCGTACACAAGTCCTAAGTCGCCATATTTTTTAGCAAATTCATCATCATTAACAATTCGCTCACAGAAGTTGCGCTTTTCTTTCAGGTAAACCTTTTTAAATTCGGGATCTTGAAGCCATCGATGGCCAAAATCTGTCATATCAGGGCCTTGGTATTCATCACTTTCAACCCATTTCTTAAATGCCCATTCATCCCAAATATGGTTTTTATGCTTTAACAAGAATTGAATATTAGTGTCTCCACGGAGGAACCATAATAGTTCACTCTTAATTAAACCAAATGGAACCTTCTTGGTTGTTAAAATTGGAAAGCCCTTTTGCAGATTAAATCGCATTTGGTAGCCAAAGATTGAGCGTGTCCCAGTACCAGTACGATCACTTTTCGTATGACCGTTATCCAAGACGTATTGCGCTAAATCCAAATATTGTTGTTCATTTTCGTTTATTGCCATTGCTTGCCTCCGTTATTATTCAACAAAGTTGCTTAAATATTCCCAACGGGCTGTTTTTTTATCAATTTCTTTTTTAACCTGATCTAATTCTTTTTGCAATTCCGCTAACTTTTGGTAATTAGCAGATTGCTCGGTCATTTGTTCTTCAATCGATTTTCTTTTACTATCAAGCTGATCAAGGTCATCATCTATATGATCCCACTCTAACTTTTCAGCATAGGTTAACTTGGTCTTTTTCTTCTTATCCTTAGCCGGTGATTTTTCTGAGGTTTGCTGTTGTTTCTTAATGGACTTTTTTTGCTGTTGCTGTTCTTCTGTCTTCTTCTTAGCATCAGCAAGATAATTCGTAAAGCGACCCGTATAGTGTTGAATATCTCCGTTACCGTGGAATATCAGCAAATCATCCGCAACTTTATCCAAGAAGTAGCGATCGTGGGAAACGGTAATAACCGTCCCTGCAAAATTATCCAAATAATCCTCTAAAACGGTTAACGTTCCAATATCAAGGTCATTTGTTGGTTCATCAAGCAAAAGAACATTGGGCTGCTGCATCAGAATTTTCAATAGGTATAACCGACGCTTTTCTCCACCCGAAAGTTTTCTAATTAATGTACCATGCATAAAACGTGGGAACAAGAAGCGTTCAAGAAGTTGGGTAACGCTAAGCTTATTGCCATCCTTATCGGTAACATTTTCAGCAATCTCACTCAAGAAACTAATCATTCGTTTACTGTCATCAATTCCCTCGGTTTGCTGAGTGTAGTAACCTAGTTTTACCGTTTCACCGATCTTTAGTACACCACTATCTAATGGGACGCGTTGAGCAATCACGTTGAGGAGACTCGTCTTCCCGGCACCATTTTCACCAGTAATCCCGATCCGATCACCAGCTTGAACCAACCAGTCAAAATTGTGAAGAATTTGGTGGTCGCCAAGAGTCAGGTTAGCATCCTTAAATTTGATGACGTCTTTCCCGAGTCGTTGTGAACCCAGGTTAATGGAAATATCTTCATCAGTCTTAAGGTTACCAACTTTGTTCTCTAATTCGTGGAAACGATTAATCCGTCCCTTTTGCTTCGTTGAACGTGCTTTAGCCCCGGTTCGCATCCAAGCTAATTCCTTCTTGTATAATTGTTGGTTCTTTTTTTCGGTATCCTTAGCTAACTCTACCCGTTCAGCTTTTTGTCGAACAAAGTCTTGGTAATTACCGTCATAATGGTAGAGCTGTCCAAATGATAACTCCCAGATATGATTAGTAACCTGATCAAGGAAGTATCGATCGTGAGTTACTAAAAGAACAGCACCCTTATAAGAAGTAAGAAATTCCTGAAGCCAGACCACTGAATCAAGATCAAGGTGGTTTGTCGGCTCATCCAATAACAAAAGGTCAGGATTCTCGATTAGTACTTGTGCAAGGCCAACCCGTTTTTGCTGACCACCGGATAATTCACTAATCTTCTGGCTGACATTCTTGATCTTTAACTGAGTAAGAATTGTCTTAACCCGACTGTCGGCCTCCCAGGCATCCTCTTGATCCATTTTCGCCTGCATTTTTGTGTACCGATCCATTGCTTGAGGATCTTCCGGATGGTTGCTAAACCGGTCCAGCGCTAATTCATATTCACGAATTGTTTTAAAAACTGGCTGATCACCTGCAAAAATTGCATCCATAATCGTTTTCGTGGGATCAAGTGCCGGTTGCTGTTGCAAATAACCAATTGTATAGTCATTTGGCGTAGTAATCGTTCCCTTTTCCGGACTTGTCTGTTTACTAATGACATTAAGGAGACTTGTCTTACCACTTCCATTAACACCAATTAATCCAATTCGGTCATTTTCGTTAATTGTAAAGGAAATATTATCAAAGAGAGTTTTCTCACCATATGTACTGGTTAATCCCTCAGCTTGCATTGTTTGCATTCTTTTTATCCCTCTCCCTTTATCTTTTGTGCTTCATTAATTAAGCTTTGTTTATCGTTGGCTAGTTTGCCATTAACAACTTGAATCGTTAATTGATTAAGGATCTTACCCAACAATGGTCCTGGTTTAATTCCCGCATCTTTAATTAGGATTCCACCATTAACTGCCAACTCTTTATTACTTTTAATCGGCAATGAATCATATTGCTTCTTTAATTGCTCATCAGGAAGCGACCAGCCATACAATTTTGTAACCTGATTAGCATCCTGGGCAGCTTTTTCTCCAGCCTTAAATAAGGTTAACGCTGACAAATCGCCAGTTCTTAGCCCGGCAATCACCGGAAGCATCTTCTTTACACTAGTGATCAGTTCGTTAGAGGTCTTCCATTGACGAAGAAATTCCCCTGTTTCTCGCAAATTAAGTCCTAATTGGGTTACAAGCATAGCCCATGCCTGCTCATTATTTTTAAGGTGCCAATTATTTAATAACAGCAGTCCGCTTAATTTTTCCTTCTGACCACCTAATCCAGGACAATATTGATAAAGCCCTGTTTGAAGAAAATCACTAAGACCAGCAACTGGATTTTGTCCTAGTAAGAGTTTCTCAAATTCTACCCGTATCCGCTCAACCGCAATTTTATCTAATAAGGCAGCATTTTGCTTAATTCCTTCAAAGGTCTTTGCAGCAATCACAAAATTTAGTTTAGAAGCAAATCTTACCGCCCGCATCATTCGTAGAGCGTCCTCATAGAAACGTTCATTAGGATCACCAACAGCCTTAATTAAATGCCGCTGTAAGTCTTCTAGCCCATTAAATAGGTCAATTACTTCACCATTTTCCTTTAAAGCTAAGGCGTTAATTGTAAAGTCCCGTCGCTTAAGATCCTCACTCAATGAACGAACAAAAGTCACCTTATCAGGACGACGAAAATCTTGGTATCCCGATTCGGTTCTAAAGGTTGTCGTTTCGTACCCCGTACCATGATCAAGGATCATCACAGTGCCGTGCTCAATTCCGGTATCAACCGTGCGGTTAAAAATTGCTTTAATCTCACTCGGGTAGGCACTCGTTGCGATATCAATATCATGAATTTTGTCACCAAGAATCGTATCACGAACACAGCCCCCAACAAAATATGCCTCAAAGCCAGCATTCTCAATTTTCTGCAGTACTGGCCGAGCAGGTTCAAAAATTGCTGGCAAGTGTTTGATGATCATTTAATCAAGTCCTTCATTTTATAGTCAACCTCGATTATAGCAAATCTGACAAGGGCCTGTGAACTGTTGTAATTTCTTTTCTTTTTGAAGCTTTTGGTTTAGAATTATGGTTAAAGTAAATTATTGCTTATTAAGGAGTGCTAAAATGAATTATCCATATGAAGATCGTTTTCAATTATTCTTAACTCAACAGGGCCTCGCGCCGTTAACCGTTAAAACCTATAACGCAACGTTAACCCACTTCTTCAATTTTCTGATGGGTAACCGTCCAGAATTTGCTGCTAATCCTAAGCTGAGCAATCTCACTGAAGCCGACGTTCGTGCGTTCCTTGTTGCCCTAAAAGAGGATGAAAAGATCACTCTTAGTACCTACAATAAGACGCTTTCCCACCTTAATCATTATTTTCGCTACCTCTTTACCCACAAGTTGATTGGTATTTACCCGACCTTGACAATCCACGGAAGAGCGACTAACAACAATAAACGATTAACAACAAAGTGGCTTGAAAAGCTTCCCGAAATTCTCCAGGATGATCAAATTCACTTTTATACTCGTATAACGATTTTTCTCTCTAGCCGTGGGTACACTGTAAGTGAATTTCTTGCTCCAGGATTTGAAAATGTTTGGCAAAAATTAAAACCAGCTAACGAAAGCGAAAGGCAATTTATCGATCATTTTAATCTATTCGTTAAACCATTACAGGAACTCCAACATTCTTCCCGGATTTTTCTTAAGCAACGATTCTCACCAGATAACCCTGGATTATCTAATGCAGGTCTCCATAAATACCTGCGTCAAGACGAAGATTATTTGGGCTTTAGCTTAGCCCCAAAGTTTCTGCACCAGGCATATATTCTCTATGAGCTTAACAACCATCCAGAACTTTCTGCTACGCAATTAATGGAAAAGCTACGGTTGGATCCATCTTCGCTACTGTACTACCAAAAGCAACTGGTTAACCATAATAAATAAAGTCCCTTAGCATTTCGACTACTGGCATTTCTGTCATTTGGATCGAAAGTTAAGGGACTTTATTGTTTTCTCTTTTAATAATCTTCTTCGTACTGTTCCAATAACTCTTGCATCTCATCATCTGTTGGAACAAGTTTAAGATAATGCTTTAGTTCATCCACCATTTGTTCAGGATCGCCGGACTCACGGTAGAAGTTGACTAATTCTTTAAGGAAGGTTGGGTTCTCGCTATATGAAACAGCTGCCTCTCGATAGTACTTATCCGCAAGAGCGAGGTTTTCAAGTCGTTGGTATGAACGAGCAAGGTTCCAATAAATCTGTGGATCGACCTCGTCTTCTTCAATCAACGGCTCTAAAAGTTTCACGTTAGCTTCGTCATTATGCGTATGTAAAAGGAAGTTACTATACTCCAAGGTAATTGTTAAGTTGTCAGGATCCAATTCATGGGCTTTCTTCAGATACTCATCCATCAACTTATTATTTCCTAAGTGGCTGGTTACATCAGCCGCTTGTGCATATAAGCGCGCGTTGTACTGATCGACAGCTAACCCTTCTTGAAGAGTTTTCAGGGCTTGCTGATACTTATTTTCCTTAACATATGCTTTTGCCAGTTCAAGATAAACAGAAGCATATTGCGAATCATCTTTGATTAAATCATTGAATGACTTAATTGCATCAGTTGTTTTTCCTAACTCTAATTCTGTGAGGCCGGTTTGAAAACGAATATCACTTGTTCGGTACTCTGGACTAACCTGGTTTAGGTAACCAAGTGCCTGCTTAAATTGACCACTTTGGGCATAACTAATCCCTAAGCGACCGGCAATGTTAACCTTTGCAAATTCTGTATAACCGTTTCGGATTAACTCAAAATAATATTGAATAGCTTCATCAAACCGACTAGTCATAAAGTAGAATTCACCAAGGGCAAATTGAACTGCTGGCTCGTCGGGAGCAATCCGATATGCTTCCTTCAACTTCTCTTCAGTAACCTCATACTCGTTTTCGGTCTGATATAAATCAGCTGCCACGAGTAACGACTGCAGATACGCATCGGAATCAGGATGTACTTGGGCTAAATATGATAAAGCTTCATCATTATGGCCCTCACTAACCGCAATTTCCGCTAAATTAACCCGTAGTTCATCTTCATTAGGGTATTTAGCTAATAAATGAAGATAAGCCTGCCGCGCTTGGTGCAAGAATCCCATTCCGTATAGTTCCTCTGCTAAACTAAAGACCATATCATCACTGTCCTTAGCCAGGGCTTCAGTGAAGGATTGCTGTGCAGCTGGCACTTGTCCAGCTTGGATCTGTTCTAACATTTTTTCAGAATAAGTCATTATTTTCCTCCTCTACTATCCCCATCACATTAATTATCTTAGCATAGTTATTTTCAAAACGGTTATTAATCGAATTAAAAAAGGGCCATGACAATAAGTCACAGTCCTCAATTATTATCAAGTAATTTAAAATTACTTAACAGCATCCTTTAAAGCTTTACCAGGCTTAAATGCTGGTACCTTGCTTGCAGGGATTTGGATTTCTTGACCAGTTTGTGGGTTACGACCCTTACGAGCAGCACGTTGACGTACTTCGAAGTTACCGAAACCGATCAATTGAACCTTTTCACCCTTAGCTAATGATGCTTGGATTGAACTAAATACTGCATCAACAGCAGCAGTAGCATCCTTCTTAGTTAAACCAGTTGCAGTTGCAACATTACTTACTAATTCCGCTTTGTTAGCCATTGAATTTCACCTCCAACATTTAACGTAACCAAAATTGATTACATCAATGAATGAATGTTAATTTTGAGTGGTCCAAAATTAACGAAACATACGAAGAATTCGTATAATTTCATTGTTAAGATTAGCATAGTGAAACCTTGATGACAAGCGGTTTAGAAGCTTTTTCACCCTTTTTTTGGAAATTTTCAACTAAACAGAACATTTTACTGCCGCTTTCGCTTAATAATATGAATCGGCGTCCCGGTAAAGTCAAATGCCTTCCTGATTTGGTTCTCCAAATAACGCTGATAAGAGAAGTGCATTAGTTCTGGATCGTTAACGAAAATCACAAATGTTGGCGGCTGAATAGCTACCTGAGTTCCGTAGTACACCCTTAACCGGCGACCATTTTGGGTTGGTGTCGGGTTAGCAGCAAGAGCATCCATTAAGACATCATTCAATACTGAAGACTGGATTCGCCGTTGACTGTGATCATAAACATCTTCAATCAGCCCTGGCAATTGGTTTAACCGTTGTTTTGTTTTCGCTGAAACAAAGACAATTGGTGCATAGCTCAAGTATTGGAATTCATTACGGATCAAGGTCGTAAAATCAGTCATTGTCCGATGATCCTTGTTCTTAATCGTATCCCACTTATTAACGACAATAATGACACCACAACCAGCCTCATGGGCATATCCCGCAATATGCTTATCAAGCTCCCTAATGCCTTCTTCAGCATTTAGGACAACAAGAACAACATCGCTATCATCAATAGCCCGCATTGACCGCATCAGTGAATAGCGCTCAGTATTTTCGTAAATTTTACCTTTTTTACGAATACCTGCCGTATCAATCATCGTAAATTCGCGACCATCTTTTGCAGTAAAACGAGTATTAATCGCATCCCTAGTTGTTCCCGCAACATTTGATACAATCACACGGTTCTCTCCAAGAAGAGCATTAACTAATGATGATTTACCAACATTTGGTCGACCAATTAAACTAAAGTGAATGGTTCCATCATCTTCATTATCAGCTGTCTCAGGGAAATTAATGATAACAGCATCAAGAAGGTCACCAACACCAACACCATGAACACCAGAAACAGCGTAAGGTTCCCCTAATCCCAACGAGTAGAAATCATAAATATCACTTCGTCGTTCTGGATTGTCAACCTTATTAACGGCCAAAATTACTGGCTTATCTGAACGATATAGAAGTTTTGCAACCTGTTCATCTGCGTCAGTGACACCATTCAAAATGTCAACAACAAGGACAATAACATCTGCTTCATCAATTGCAACTTCAGCCTGCTGCCGAATCTGGGTAAGCAAGGGTTGGTCTGAGATTTCAATTCCCCCAGTATCGATTAAATTAAAATTCTTCCCGAGCCATTCAGCATGAGCATAAATTCGGTCTCGAGTAACACCAGGAGTATCTTCGACAATCGAAATCCGTTCTCCCGCAATCCGATTAAACAGGGTCGACTTTCCAACATTGGGCCGACCAACAATTGCAACAACTGGATTTGCCATTTATTTGCACCCTCCTTTTCTTTTACGAAATAAAAAGAGTATGACAGAATGTCATACCCCTTTCTAAATTAATTTGTGGTTCCTAATTACTTCAAGCCCTTTAATTGATCACCAATTAAATCACCCATAGAGAAGCCACTTTCTTCTTCAGGGGCGTTGTTCATGAAGTTACGGTTATTGTTACGACGAGGACGACGACGACCACGGTTTTCGTTACCGTTGTTGTTATCTTCATCCTTTGGACGTTCTTCGAGAGCCTTCATGGATAAACCAAGACGTTGACGTTCTGGATCTACATTCAGAACCTTAACCTTAACTTCTTGACCAGGCTTCAAAACATCAGCTGGAGTAGCGATGTGCTTATGAGAGATTTGGGAAATGTGTACCAAACCTTCAACACCTGGGAAGACTTCAACAAAGGCACCAAAGCTGGTTAACCGTTTAACAGTACCAGTAAGGACACTACCTTCTGGAGCCTTTTCTTCAATATCATCCCATGGTCCAGGTAATGTTTGCTTGATTGAAAGTGAAATCCGTTCACGATCAGGATCAACACTCAATACCTTAACCTTAACATCTTGACCTGCTTCCAATACATCTGAAGGCTTGTCAACATGATCGTAAGAAATTTCAGAAACGTGAACTAAACCATCAACACCACCGAGGTCAATGAAAGCACCGAAGTTAGTCATCCGTGCAACCTTACCTTCGACAACATCACCTGGTTGAAGCTTAGCAAAGACTTCCTTAGCAGCCTCTTCGTGTTGAGCTTGAACAATTTCCTTGTGAGAAAGGATAAGACGGTTTTCACTAGGTTCGATTTCAATAATCTTAAATTCAAGTTCTTGACCCTTAAATTGGTTCAAGTCTTCTACGTAGTGATCAGTAATCATTGAAGCAGGGACGAAGCCACGTACTCCGGCATCAACTACTAAGCCACCCTTAACAGCTTGAGTAACCTTAGCTGTAATGTGTTCACCAGCATCGAACTTCTTTTGGATGTCATCCCAAACTTTACGAGCTTCAAGACGACGGTGTGAAAGTAAGTAGCTACCATTCTCCTTATCGTTACCGATCTTGGAAATAACTACTAAGTCAAGTTCGTCACCGACTTTAACTGCATCATTGATGTCTTCAACTGGCTTGGTTGATAATTCCTTAGCAGGGACGACACCTTCAACCCCTGCATCTTTAATACCAACGATAGCTTGGCGATCATCATCAATTGCCAATACTTCACCCTTAACAACATCACCGACTTTTACAGTTTCAATGCTATCAAGAGCTTCTAACATATCGTTTTTGTTTTCGTTGTTTTCAGCCATTAAAAAAAATCCTCCTTGCGACAATCAACTCTAAAAACCATTTTACTAGAAAGAGTGTGATATTTCCAGTAATTATGCTAAATGTTTTTCAGTTTTTTTAATTATTTGACTAATTTGCTCAACGACCTCATCAATGGTCAAATTGGTGGTATCTAATCGAACCGCATCACTCGCCTGAGTTAACGGTGAAACTTTCCGCGTTGAATCCTTTTTGTCACGCAGTTCAATTGCTTTTTGAAGCTCTTCTAAACTACTAGTTGCAATTCCCTTTTGCCTGTTTTCTAAATAACGTCGTCGAGCCCGTTCATAAGCAGTTGCAACCATAAAGATCTTAACGGGGGCATTAGGCAGAACAGTGGTTCCAATATCACGTCCATCCATTACAATCCCACCATTAGCGGCAATCTCTCGCTGTTGATTAGTCATTTCCTGACGAACACCAGGAATCGCAGCAACGGCCGAAACATTTTTTGCCACCTTAGGCAACCGAATATCTCGCGTTACTTCTTGGCTATTAATGAACACCCGTTGTTCTGGTTCTGCGGGTTGAAAAGTAATCTTAATTTGTTTTGCTAATGCTGCAATCCTATCTGTATCGGTCATTGAAAGGCCCTGTTGGAGCGCTGCTAAAGTTACTGCACGGTACATTGCTCCCGTGTCACAATAAACATAACCAAACTTCTTGGCAACTCGTTTTGCAACGGTACTTTTTCCCGCTGAAGCAGGCCCATCAATTGCAACTTGTAATCCCATTGACATTTAATTCTCTCTCCTATCGCACTCTTAATTGTTGCCCAGGTCTTAGATGGGCATTGGGGGTTAAACCATTTAACCGCATTAGTTCATTAACCGAGATACCATTTTGTGCGGCAACCCGATATAAACTCCCATTTCGGGGAACAGTGGCGTAACGAATCATACTTGATGATGACTGGCTAACTGAAGAGCTGGACGTGGAACTTGAACTAAGAGATGAACTACTACTCATGCTTGAACTAGACTTGCTAGATGCTTTCCGCGATTCTTGCTTGCTTGAATTCGAATGTTGCTTTTTTGAATGAGCTTTTTTTTTAGTAGATTGAGACTCAGCTAATCGTTCAGTTCGAACGGGATGATTCATCGTTTGCTTATGGTTTACCCAGTAGATAAGCGGAATGGCCGCCAATATAATAATCAAAACAATTAGAACAGTAGTAATCGTCGAATTATGCTCTCTTTGACGACGGTGTTCTGTCCGCGATAGGTGACCATCGCTACCCATATCTTCACTTTCAGCAAACTTCTTATCCCATAATCGATCGTTTGCTTCACGACTTTCTTCTCGTCGTTCACTCATGGTTGCCCCTCCTTTACTTTTAAAATTAACATTTTGATTGTAGCGCAAATAATCGTCAAATGTCTAGTTTTCTTTATTATTGTTAATATTAAATAACTGATAGAGTCGTGCCTGCCAATTTAGCTCAGACACCCCCGGCAAAGGCTCAGAATTCTGCTGAGGCTCGTGTTTAAACTTATCAATTAATTCTGGCTCTGTAACATCGCAGCATGGTGCTGGCGTTTCTTTTAATTGTTCGCCAAAATAATTTAATATCATTTCTCTACGACAAATCTTAGTGTTATTTACATAACGTGCCATCCACCTTAAATGGTTATCAATGTTTTTCTGCCGCTTTTCAAAGGTGTTAAAAATCATTTTACCATTATAACCATGCTGAAGATAAAAGGTAAACAATTCTTGATTATCCCCCAGAACATTAACCGGCTGTTGCTTCTTACTAACGGCATCCAGCAAATTACTATCCGGTAAATCAATGTAATTTAGTGTTCGTTGAATCTGTTCATCCCCCGGGCAATACAATAATAGTGCTAAACTTAATTTTCCATCACGCCCGGCACGGCCAACTTCTTGTACATAACTCTCAAGATTTGCAGGCTGATGAAAATGAATTACGAATCGAATATCACCCTTGTCAATTCCCATTCCAAAAGCACTGGTTGCACAAATCAATTGAATCTGGTTATCCATAAATTGCTGCTGAATTCGGTAACGCTCTAGTGACGGAATTCCCGCATGATAAGCTGCAACTACTTTATTAGTTTTCTCATTTAATTCTTCCGCAAATTGGGTTGCTAACTTACGGCTCGCAAAATAAATAATCCCCGCGCCTGCTAACTCATTTACTAACTCAATCAAATACGATTCTTTCTCATTAGTAGACAGGAACCGCTTAACGGCGTAACAAATATTCGATCGATTTACTGAACGAATTACCTGAGTAACTGCTTCCGCCTGAAGTCCCATCTTTTGAATAACATCTTGACGGACTTCTGGGGTTGCTGTAGCCGTTAATAAAAGGGTTGTTGGTAAGTCAAGACGTTTTCTAACTGAACTAAGTAAAAGGTATTCCGGCCGAAAATCTGGCCCCCATTGTGAAATACAGTGCGCCTCATCAACAACAAACAAGCTGATCTTGATCATTTTTAATGCGCCAATAATTTCTGGATTAGCCAGTGATTCTGGAGACGTGAAAATAAATTTAAATGTGGAAAGTTTGCTTAACGCCTGACGTCGACTCTTCCCTGTCAATTGACCATTAATCATTAATACCCGTTTTTCTCCCGAGCGATGAAGACGATCCACCTGATCTTGCATCAACGAAATTAGCGGTGAAACAATCAAGATGCTCCCCGGCAATAAATATCCTGGCAATTGGTATAGGAGCGATTTTCCACCACCTGTTGGCAATACAGCTAACGTATCATGGTTATTTAAAACTGCTTTAATGGTCTCTAATTGGCCTTCCCGAAAAGAAGAAAAGCCAAATTCTTCGTTGAGAACTGTTAATAACCGTTGTTCACTAATCATCCTGTTTCTCCCGATACAATTGATAAAGACGAAAGTAGTAAAAGGCTGCTTGATCCCCTGGTACTATTTCTGGCTTAAATTGCCATTTGCTAACATCTCCTTGGTAATGCTTAGCCAACTGCTGACGGATCTCCCCTGGTAATAATTGATCCCAGTTAATCGCTGTCGGATAAACGATTGCTGTCTCTAATAAATGTTCGCGAACTGTATTTGCTTTTATTCGTCGTCGTTTTGCAATTTGCTCAATTGTCTGTCCCCGCTGATATAGCATTAGGGTTTGATTCGCGCTATAGCTCAATGGTGTTTCTGTGAGAAGATCCGCTAGCAATTGGTTTAATGCGCCTCCCCGATAGCTATTTGCAAAGGCGGCAACCGCTAACAATGCATCCTGTTTAACCACCGGCATTTGATCAGTGGAAATTCCTAACTGTTTACTCAATTGTAAAATATTTTCTCCCGCTGTTTGATGACCAATTAACGAATAAAAGAAGTAATTAGCGAGGCGCTCATCTGCATTTGCAAGTGAACTACCAAATATTTTAAGTTCATCTGTCAATTGTTTAATAATATTCTGGCGACAATTAAACAGCCACCGCTTAACTAACTGCAATTCCTGATATTCATTTGTTAATGGGGCATAATGACGGTTATGGTATGTCAATTCAGAAACAACTTGGACGCCAAGTAATAACCGACGCTCAACACGATTGGTATTAGCCAGCCAGTACCAGTCAAGAAATTGTGGCTGATATTCCTCACTTTTTAATTCTTCTTGCTTAAGGATCCCGGGGGTGGTTAATACAGCTTGACCATCGGAATCAATTTTAATTAAATTATCTTGCACTAAGTTTTCCAGCAACTGGTCAAATTTTTCACGATTTAATGATCGATCTGCTCCCGTCCAACCAAGAATCCCGTACTGCTTAGCCCAAAAGAGGGTTGATACGGTCCGTCGATTTCTTAATGTATTTTCAATCACCCTGATACGCCGTGGCTGATGCTCATCAAAAAATCTCAATAAGTAATTCATCTTTTCACTCTCCACTCTAACTTATTATAACGGAAAGAATTTAAAATGATCTGAAAATAATTTATACAATTGGCATAACAAAACGCCAATCATTACCGTTCAACGTTTAATTGAACGCTAACAATTGACGTTTGCTAAAAATCTTATTTACTACCTCTCAAGCTGTTTCTGGGTTAACCACGATTTTAAGCGAACCGCAACTAGTGCAAAGACAGCTCCAACGAGAACTCCTTTAATCAAGTTAAATGGAACAACGGCAATCGCAATTAATTCTGGAATCGGTAAGGTCGACTTCCAGTTCCAAAGCGCCATGTACAGTGGTGTTAAGACCCACCAGTTTAATAACGCCATCACGATAACTAAAGTAACCGTTGAAAGAATTCCGCCTAACCATAATTGGCGTTTGAATGACCAGGACTTATGCCTCCAGACCCAGCAGAACGGTAGTAGCAATGATAATGAAGAAAGAAAGTTCCCCAAAATACCAACCAATTCACCAGCGGAAAAGCCACGTGTTAAGGCGTGAATAAGGCACTTCAAAAAGGCAATCATTACTCCAGCAACTGGTCCGTAAATGAAACCACCAATTAAAACCGGTAAATCAGAAAAGTCCATCTTTAGATATGGGGCCACCGGGAGAATCGGAAACTCGAACAACATTAAAATAAATGCTAAAGCACTCAAACAACAAATACCAACCATTTGGTGAACTCTTTGATGTGATGTTACCATCGACAACAACCTCCTATTGAGATTGTCTTCAAAAATTAACTTAAACACAAAATAAAAACACGTTAACCAACTTCTAATTGTCAGCAACGCGCATTTTAAACCATGTTTAAATATACTATGTGTAGTAGAATCTTCTGCATACCAGACTATACTGTCGGCTCTGGAATCGAACCAGATCAACCATCGAAATGGGTTGCGGGCTTTAACCGCCGGTCGGGAATTTCACCACGCCTTGAAGACAATTTCTATAAAAATTTATATCTTTATCTTACCGAGGATTGACTAGTGTGTCAAGGATTAACCACTACTTACTCATTTTCTTTAGCAACTTAACTTCGTCTTTCTTTAGCGGACGAAATTCACCTGATTGTAAGCCTTGTAAGTCTAAAGGTCCATAAGTTTCCCGATGAAGTTTTAACACCGGATGATGGATGGCATCAAACATTAATTTCACCTGATGATAGCGTCCTTCATGGATCGTCAGTTTAACCAAACTGGTTTGCTTTGAATGATCCGTTTCGATTAATCGGCTCTTAGCCTTCTTTGTCAGCCGACCATTGATCTCAACCCCAATTCGCAATTGTTTGAGGTCGTTATTACTAACAATTCCCCGTACCTTTGCGATGTATGTCTTTTCGACTTCAAACTTAGGATGCATCAATTGGTTAGCTAGATCACCGTCATTCGTAAGCAACAGGATCCCAGTAGTGTCATAATCAAGTCTCCCGACAGGATAGACCCGTTCTGTGACGTCCGCTTCTTTTAAAATATCAACTACTGTCCGTCGTCCTTTATCATCATGGGCACTAGTAATTACGGAACGTGGCTTGTTTAGTAGGTAGTAAACATGAGCTTCTCGTTGGAGAGGAACACCATCAACCACAACATTATCGTGTTCACTTACTTTAATCCCCATTTCTGTTACGACCTGACCATTAACTTGAACATGACCACTAGCAATTAATTTTTCTGAAGCTCGTCGAGATGCGACCCCTGCTTCAGCCATTACTTTTTGTAGACGTTCCATTTTAGTCCTCCTGTTGTTTTTGCTTGGCTTGTAATGCCCTTAAGAATAAATCACCATTCATATTATCAAGATCAAGATCCTCCTGTTTAACAAGCGGTGGCAGATCTTTTAGTGTGGATAGACCGAAGTAATCTAAAAAATTATCAGTTGTAACGTATAAGAATGGTCTCCCTGGTGCTTCTAAACGACCGTGGGTTTCAATTAATCCCCGAACCATTAATTTTTGCAACGATCCCGAACTCTGAACACCACGGATATCGTCAATTTCCAACCGTGTAATTGGCTGGCGATATGCAATAATTGCTAACACTTCCAATAGTGCTCGCGTCAACGGAATCGTTAACGGTACTTCAAAATAGTGCTTAATTACCGGTGACAAATCATGCTTAGTAGCCAACCGATATGTATCACCACTATGCAGTAAAACTAGTGCCGAATCTTGATCATTTTCATACTTAGTTCTTAATCGGTTAAGTAGTTCATGGACTGCTGGCTTCATGAAGCCGGTGATTTTAGCTAAATCCCCCAAAGTAATGCCTTCATCCCCACTAATAAAGAGGAGGCCCTCAATCTTCGCTAGATTTGTTGACTCGGTATTGTTCACCCTTTGATCCCTCCACTAAGATAATTGGCCCAAATAATTCTTCCTGATGGACCACAATTGCCTGGTGCTTGGTTAGCTCTAAAACCGCTAAAAACGTGGTTACTAACTCATCTCGCGTTCGCTTACCAATAAATAAATCATCAAACCGGGTTGCCGCCTTCCGAATGGTCATAAAAACCTGCTCCATTCGCTGAGCAACACTAATCTTCTCTGCTGCAACCGTTTCGTGAACCGGTGCTACTAATTGATGACGTTTTAAGACATCAGCAAACGCTTGCTGAAGCTGCACCAACGTAACTCCTGGCTCTACATGTTGGGCAATCATCTCAACAGGAACATGCATTGCTGGTCGCGTATACTCTGCTTGACGAAAGGTAGCCTTATCTTTTAGGTGAGAAGCGGCTTTTTGGTAGCGTTGGTATTCCAATAATTGTTCAACCAATTCTTGTCGAGGATCCTCAACTTCTTCGTTTGTTTCTTCCATCTCTTCCTCTGGTTGAGGCAATAGCATCCGACTCTTGATATTCATCAATGTTGCAGCCATCACAAAATAATCACCAGCTACTTCAAGTTGGTGACTTTTCATTTTTCGAAGATAGTCAAAATATTGCTGCGTGATTTGCTCAATTTGGATATCATAAATATCCATTTTTGACTGACGAATTAAGTGAAGAAGTAAATCAAGTGGTCCTTCAAAATCGCCAATCTTTAATGTCGGTTGAAACGGGTAACGTGGAATTACTTCTTGATTATTTTTCATTATTACGCTCCCAATTTGAAATTAATGGTTGGGTTTTTAACGTCCCCATCAACCGTTTATCACGATGCAATTCATAAATAGCAGTTAATAGCGCATAAACATTTTTTCCTGATCTCTCAGTAGGAGTAAAGGAAAGTTGACGAACTAGTACGTATTCTTTGCCAACTTCAATAATAATTATGCCAATAAAGTGATTATCTTCCGTATCCTTCCATAAGTAAATCTGATAACCCTTTGCCAAAGAATTCTCAATTGCATCTGCTAGTTGATCATAGTCCCGTAGTTCAGGAAGAAATGAAAGTAAGCCCATTGCAATTTTTTGGTAATCCTTTCGGTAACGAACTAACACGATTTTTCCTCCTTAACTCCATTAAGCTCGCGGATGACACCGCCGATAAATTTCAACTAATTTTTGTGTATCAAAATGAATATATGATTCATAACTTTCCCGACCGGTTTCCCGACCAAGAAGCATTTGAACTGCCTGCCAGCTAGCACCATTACTTAATAGATCGGCAATAAATGTATGACGCAGGGTTTGAAGAGTAACGTTCTTTTTTAGTCCAGACTCTTTTACAATCGCCTTAAAATTTTTCCAAACACCCTGGCGCGTCATTTGGTAACCACGAGCGTTTAGAAAAACATAGTCACTTGAAGTAGCAGCCGTATCATTTAGGTAGTCTTTTAGCCATTTTTCTGCTTTACGGCCAAGAGGAACTACCCGTTGATGACGGGGACTCTCTTGCAACTGTAAAATATGTAAATCAAAGTGTACCTGTGAGCGTTTCAGATTAATCAATTCGCTAACCAGCATCCCTGTGCCGTACATTAATTCTAGCAATGCGCGATCACGTAACCCGCTAACTGTTTTCACATCTGGAACTGCCAATAATTGCTCAATCTCTTCTTGCGATAACGTCACTGGCTTTTTTCTTAAGTCAACTGTTTCGTGATCAATATAGTCCATTGGATTGTTTTGAACCTGATGAGTTCGGAGAAGATAACGAAACAATTGCCGTAAGCTCGAAATTGTCCGATTAATGGTTGTACTAGCTCGCTGCTCTTTTTTCATTTTTGCAATAACGTTAATCACCGCATACTGATCAACATCTTGCCAACGATTAATCCCATTAGCCATAAATAAGGCAGCACAACTTTCTAGATCATGACGATAACTCTCACAAGTATTTTGGGAACGTCCCTTCTGTGTCATCAAATATTCGATAAATTGATTAATCGTTTGCTGCATCATTGTTTTTCTCAAGAAGAATTAGTTGACCAGCGTCTTCTTTTACTAAGTTTGCCTTCAGTAAATGACCCACTGCTCGCTTAAACTGTCCCTTACTAATCCCAAAGACTTCCCTAATTACCGTTGGATCTGTCTTGTCAGTATATGGTAATCGGCGGTTAGGATTGTGTTTTAACATGGCTAATAACATTTGTGCATCCTCATTAATTGCTTGGTATGCGCGTGGCTTCAGTGACAAGTTAAGTCCACCATGAGAAGAAAGGCCAATTACCCGAGCCTTAACTTGTTCCCCAAGCCGAGGCTCCTGATCACGTTCGCTCGGATGAATATAGCCTAGGTGGTAGCCATTAGTTATTACAAATGTCCCACTCATTTTAAGTCGGTAAACGGTCGCGGTAACGTCACGGTTCAGTAATCGTTTATTAGGAGCAACCGAAATTGCTTGGTAAATTTGTTCATCGGCTAATTTACCCCAAATACGATCCTTATCGTCAACCTGCAATGAGATTAACAGACGATCCCCAGGTTGTGGCCAGAGATGTTTGAGCGACGGTAAATCATCCAACGAAACTGCAATATCCTTATTTGGTAAACCAATATCGACGAAAACTCCCAGGTCACGCCGAACACTAACGACCTTACCATAATCATAATGATCAACCTGGACGGTAGGAATATATTTACACGTCATCTGCAGTTGGTGGTTTTCGTTTTCGTAAACAAATCCTCGAACTTGGCCACCAATATGTAGAGTTTGCGGACTTTCTTCCTTTGGCAACCTGTATGTTTGACCATTACGGTCAGGCTGAACAAAGTAATCATCCTCATTCTCGTCAATCATTACCGCAGTAACGACTTTTCCCAATGCTGAATTCATTAAATAATCCCACTTTCATTAATCCGATTTATTACTACTAATAAATAATTTTACACGGCTAAGGTCAATTTTACTAGTATTACTAGGAAAACAAAAAGCTCTTACGGTAATTCCGCAAGAGCTTGAATTAAACTAATGACTTGATTAGTCGATAGTCTTAATCCGCATCATGTTAGTAGCACCCTTAACACCTAGAGGTACACCGGCAACAACGATAATCTTATCACCCTTCTTAGCAAAGCCAAGTTCTACAGCCTTCTTGGCAGCTAAGTCGAACATCTTATCAGTATTGCTCATTTCATCAACAACGTATGGTTGAACACCCCAGTTGATCATAAGGCCACGTTCTACACGTTCGTTTGGTGTAAGAGCAACGATATCAGCATTTGGACGGTACTTAGAAATCATCTTAGCAGTGTAGCCTGAAGCAGTGTAGGCAACAATGGTGTGGATGTCTAAGTCCTTGGCAGCGTTAGCAACAGCTGAACCGATTGTTTCAGTAACATCTGACTTGTCCCAATCAAATGTTTCAGTACCGAATTCCCAAAGGTGGTTTTCAGCCTTGATGTCAATAGCGTTCATCATTGCAACTGACTTAACAGGGTAGTCACCATTAGCACTTTCACCAGAAAGCATGGTTGCATCAGTACCGTCAAAGACAGCGTTAGCAACGTCAGAAACTTCGGCACGAGTTGGACGAGGGTTTTCTTGCATTGAGTCAAGCATTTGGGTAGCAGTGATAACCGGCTTACCTAATTCGTTACAACGCTTGATCATGTGCTTTTGAACGATTGGCACATTTTCAGCAGGAATTTCAACACCCATGTCACCACGAGGAACCATCAAACCATCAGAAACTTCAATGATTTCTTCAAAGTTGTCGATACCTTCTTGTGATTCAATCTTTGGGAAGATTTGAACGTCTTCCATGTTCTTTTCTTTAAGGAGTTCACGAATATCAAGAACATCTTGAGCCTTACGAACGAATGAAGCAGAGATGTAGTTAATCTTGTTATCCAAGCCGAAACGAATATCACTACTATCCTTTTCAGTAATACCTGGCAAGTTGATGGAAACACCAGGAGCGTTAACACCCTTCCGAGATCCAAGTACACCATGGTTAAGAACATGGCAAACAAGTTCCTTGTGTTCTTCATCCTTCTCGTCAATCAACATGTCAATTAAACCATCATCGAAGAGGACGTGGCCGCCAACATGAGTATCGTCGTAAAGGCCTGGGTAAGTAACGGCGATCTTGTCATGAGTACCTTCAATTGAAGGATCCATGGAGATACGAACCTTATCGCCGATCTCGTAGGTAATCTTACCTTCCTTTTGAACAGTTGTCCGAATTTCAGCACCCTTGGTATCTAACATTAAACCAACGTGCTTACCAGTAATTTCTTCGGCCTTCTTAACGTTTTCCATCCGACCCAAGTGTTCTGGGTGGTCACCGTGTGAGAAGTTAAACCGGAAAATATTTGCACCAGCATTAATCAACTTAACGATGGTATCAACATCTGTACTTGCAGGACCAAGTGTACTTACAATCTTGGTTTTCTTCATAAATGAATCTCTCCTTTGCATTTATGCATCAACTACGGTTTGCAATTGCATACCTCATTTGCACAGCCTTATAATAGCACTTTTTAAAATCCGTGTCTGTACTTTTTTGTGAAAAGATATCAAGAAAACGCTATCATTTTGTAGATCTCATTAAGTCTTAATTTTATTAACTTATTGGGGGCTTTGTTGTAAAACAACATTTGGTTGACCAAGAAGCTTTATCAATCCTTGACGTGTCTCTTTACGAGAATCTAGCCACCGAGATCTTGGCTGAATTTTTTTCTGGTCAGTTTCCGGATAGTAAATAATAACTGGGATTGTCCCGTGATGCCCTGCCATAAACTTATATAGCTGCTGAAGCACTTGCTGGTTATCATTTTCAGGCATAATCCTTAGGAACCACCGTTGCTGTGAATTTCTTTGCTGTTGACGTAACTTATTAACGTCTTGAATCCGATCAGCAATAACTTGGAGGCCATGCCCTGCTCGTTGCTCAGTATGACCATTAACCATTACTACCTGATTGTCTTGTAGCAACTGCTGATACCGATCATATTGGCGAGGGAAAATCGTTACCTCAATCTCTCCGGTTTGGTCCGTTCCCGAGACAAAGGCCATTTGACGGTGATCCTTTTTGGTATGAATGGTTTTTACTCGATTGATCAGTACCAATACAACCACATTTTCTCTAGGACGCAACTGACTTGCAGTCTGAACATGGTACCGTGTCGCTAAGTCCCGATACTGGGTTACTGGATGTCCTGACAGGTAAACTCCCAAGTATTCATTTTCCTTTGCTAGTCGTTCGGTTAAGGGGTACTCCTGGTGGCTGGCAATTGTTGACTGTAATTCGGGATCCGTCCCCAATTCATCACTACTACTAAAAAGCTGAATACCCGAAATTAACATTGGCAAGGCGTTAATCATCTCAGCCCGATTGTACCCTAAACCATCAAATGCACCTGCATAGATCAATGGTGCTATTAATTCAGCTTTCTGCCACTTGCTTCCTAGCCGGGAAATAAAGTTGCGAATCTCCTTATAAGGGCCATTTTGCTGCCGTTCCTGAAGAATTTCCCGAATCAAATCACGCCGTAAGCCCTTAATCGAAGCTAGGCCAAAATACAGTTGCTTATCGTGGATCGAAAACTGTGCTTGGCTCTGATTGATTCGTGGTCCAACTAATTGAACGCCAAAATGACGGGCATCCTGAACATGTGCCTTCAGCTTAGCAACATTTGGTTCAGCGTTCATTAATGCAGTAAAGAATTCTGCTGGATAATGCGCTTTTAAATAGGCCATTTGGAAGGCCATCTTAGAATACGCCACCGCATGGGAACGGTTGAATCCATAGTTTGCAAACTGATCGATATAATCAAAGACCTGCTCCGCGATTGATTCTGAATAGCCGTTAGCTTTAGCGCCCTTCATAAACCTTGTCCGCATACTTTCCATAGTGGCGCGTTTCTTTTTACTCATTGCCCGGCGCAAAAGATCCGCTTCACCCAAGCTGAAGCCAGCCATTGCTGAAGCTAGTTGCATTACCTGTTCCTGATAAACTAAGATTCCATAAGTTGCACCTAAAATTGGTTTAAGTGAAGGATCAGGTAGTTGATACTTCTCTTGTCCCCGCTTTCTTGCAATAAAGTGGGGAATATTTTCCAGCGGTCCTGGTCGGTAAAGGGCGTTAACAGCTACGATATCTTCAAAGATATCAGGATGTAAGTTCACCAAAACCTCCCGAATACCTGCTGACTCAAATTGAAAGACACCATCTGTCAGACCTTTTTGGAAAAGACTAAGTGTTGGTAAATCTGCTAACGAAATATTCGATAAGCTAAATTGAGGATCGTGGTGACGAATTAGTTTCAGGGTATTATCCATGATGGAAAGGTTCCGTAATCCAAGAAAGTCCATCTTTAAAAGTCCCAAGGCTTCAACCGTATCCTTAGGGAATTGAGTCATCAATAAACCCTCGCTCCCGTTTTGTAATGGAACAATCTCGTGAAGTGGTTTTTCGGATAAGACAACCCCGGCGGCATGAATTGAGTAATGCCGTGGCAATCCCTCAAGCTTTTGAGCGACCTGGTATAACACCTTATATTCTGGATGATCGTTAAGAAGGTTACGGAGTCGCTGCGACTCTTTTAAACTCCCCGCTAAGGTAATGTGTAAGCCGTGTGGAAGCGTCCCCACAAGTTCATTCATCGCATAACGGTTCAAGCCAAATACCCGACTTACATCACGAATAACCTGCTTGGCTGCTAATGTTCCAAAGGTAATAATTTGAGCAACTCGTTCATGCCCATACTTTTGATGAACGTATTGGAGGACTTCTCCACGCCGATTATCAGGAATATCAAGATCAATATCCGGCATTTGCGCACGTTCGGGATTAAGAAACCGTTCAAATAGCAAGTGATACTGTAGCGGATCAACGTCAGTAATGGCTAATGCATAAGCAACTAACGACCCTGCGGCAGAACCTCTTCCCGGATCGGTCGTAATTTTAGTCCGATGGGCAAACCGCATAACGTCCCAAACAATTAAAAAGTAATCATCGAACCCCATTTCATGGATGACCTTTAATTCTTTGGCTAACCGTTGCTGATAATCGCCTAGCTTTAACCCTGGCGCAACCTGGCGATTTTTTAGCCCTTCAATGCATA
Source organism: Limosilactobacillus sp. (assembly GCF_022651205.1). Taxonomy (GTDB): domain Bacteria; phylum Bacillota; class Bacilli; order Lactobacillales; family Lactobacillaceae; genus Limosilactobacillus. The sequence continues at coordinate 6,370 of NZ_JALCQI010000011.1, read as the reverse complement.
AATGGCGAAGATAATCACTAGATGATTGTCCTTCTGGTGTAGCAAAATGAGGTAGTACCGGTTGCTTAAATTCAAAGTCAATATTACAATTTTGGGCAATTTCGACCGTCTTAGCAGCGGCTTGCTCAAGGTTTGCCTGCTGATAACTTGCTATAACATCTGATTGCGGATGTAAATAATGGCTCCCCAGCTTTTTTGAATTTGTCTCAATATTCTCTAACTGAACATTTGCTCCAATCGCTTGAAGAACCTTACTTGCAAATAAGTCATCAGCATTTAAATATTCAACAGGACTAATACCAACTAAAGATAAGGAATTATTAGTTGCTAACTGTTGCAAGGTTGAACGTTGGATCTGGTCTAATTGGGGATTAATTCCTAAAAGAAGACTATCTTCGTCTACAGTCTCATTAAGTAATTCAATAATTGCACCATTATTCTCTAACCAGCTAAATACCGTTGCTTGCGGTGGAATAATGATATAAAGCGATGATAACATTGACTTGATCTGGTTAAGGGTTAACGGCAGCTTTTTAACTTCACTTGTCTGTTGGAGGGTTGATAGTTCCATTAAGTTGCGGTATCCAGCACGATCCTTAGCTAGAAATACTAGTTCCAAGTTTGTCCCATCAACATTATCTAACGTAATGGTTAATTGCAACCCAATTAATGGTTTGATCCCCGCCTTCTTTGCGACATTATAAAAGTCAACCGCTCCATATAAAACATTTTTGTCGGTCAAGGCAAGTGCCGAGTAGCCACGACTTTTAGCGGTGGTCACTAATTCTTGAATCCGAATCGGACTTTTTAACAAAGAAAAGCTACTATTGACTTGTAACGGTGTAAAGTCCACTCTTGTTCATCCCCTTCTACACAGAAATTATAACAAATGTTGCTGAATTATGCTGTGAAGGTCTAGCGAGATAGTCTAGGAAGTGTTAGAATTATTTTAATTGAGATGGATAAGGAGATGTTCCGAGTGAAACTATTAGAAGCAAACATCGGTGGTGGTGTTATTGCGCTCATTTTAGGTGAGATTTTAGCTTACATTGATAGTCAACTGGAAACAATGACCCCAGATTACTTAGTAACTGGTATCTTGGCCGTTGTATTCGGTCTAGTTGCCGCTAACTGTGTATACTTCATCACACGAAAAGCTGATCCATCAAAAAACTAACTTCTTTAAAGAATTAATAAAAAACCGGGAAATTAAATTTCCCGGTTTTTTTATCAAAGCTAACACTACTCAGCCCCCGATAGCTTCTGTTTCATTAAAGCACAACAATAAATTGCAACCTCAATTACAGCAATAAAGAAACTAACTGGCCAGTTAGTTATATACCCCAAGAATAAACCAAGCCAAGTTCCTAATAATGAAAAGAGGATTGCAAGGCCAATCATTTTCGCTACCCCATGAGTAAAGTATTTTGCACTTGCAGCTGGAAGTGTAAGCAAGATAAAGATCAATAGCGAACCAACAATTTGTGCCGCAACACTTACACTTAATGCCAAGATAATTAGGAAAATAACCGAATATAAGGTTGCGTTAATCCCACTTACCCGTGCTCCAATCGCATCAAATGAAGTAAATTTTAACTGTCGGTAAACTGCAAAGATTACTAAGATGACAATAATCGATAAGTAAATCAACTGCCAAACCTCAGTCAAGTTAATCCCAACAACACTCCCGAATAAGATATTAGTGGCCGAACTAGCATTGGCACTACTTAACGAAAGAAAAAGAATCCCTAAACCAATAAAAAGGGCTGAAACGGCACTGGTAACGGCTTCTCGCCGAGACTCTTTAATACTCATTTGTCCAACAAGGATCGAACTAAGCATTGTAAATAGGATCATCCCGTTTAACACCGGCCAACCGATAAAGACCGCAAACGCGCCACCAGCAAAGCCAATTTCTGACAACGTATGGGTCAAAAAAGATAGGTTACGGGCGACAACAAAAACACCAACAAACCCACTAACAATGGCAATGAAGGTACTGGCAATAAATGCATGCCGCATAAAACTAAGTGCTAACATTACTTAACCTCCTTTTCGGGTTGTGGAAGTTCATTAATGGGACCAGTTAAGTACCCATCCTCAGTCATCCGAAGAAAACGTGTTCCATAATGTTGAGCAAGGCCCCAATCATGAGTAATAAACATCACACTAAGCCCCTGCTGTTGAAAGTGGGTAACTAAATCCAACAACTCATACTTCATTTCATTATCCAAGCTTGCAGTTGACTCATCAAGAATTAACAGTCCTGGTGCCGGTAATAATGCTTGCGCCAAATATGCTCGCTGCTTCTCCCCACCGGAAGCTAATCCTAATGGTCGATCAGCAATATCTTGAAGATTAGTTGCGTCGATTACTTGGTCGATTCGTTGGCGTTCACTTTTTTTCAACCACGGCAGATAACTATGACGGACATTTAACGCAATAAAATCACGGATTGATAAAGGGTATTCCTGATCAATATTGCGAAATTGTGGGACATAACCAATCTTGGTTTGTGGATCAATCGTTATGTCTCCACTTTGACTTTTAATAAATCCTAATAGCGAACGAACAAGAGTGGTTTTACCAACCCCATTTTCACCAATAACAACGAGAAAATCTCCTTGATTGATATTAAAATTTAAATTATTAATCACCCGGTGACTACCGTAAGCAACCGTTAAATTACTAACTGTTACAATTGACATTCTTATTTTTCACCCCGTTGAATTCGTAAAAGTTCTTGATACTGCGACATCATCCACTCTTGATAATTCTTAGCTTGACTTGGTTTAGTTTCTGTTACCCGAAGAACAGGAACGTGATTTTTGTGAGCCAGCTTTATCAGTCCGTTAACAACATGATCACTCGTCTGGGAATTTTCAACAAAAAATGCAATTTCATGATTCTTAATCGCACTTCGTAAGTGTTGAATATCCTGGGGCGCTGGATCATTGCCATCTTCAATTGCTTTCTCAAAATGTTGATCGATCACTTGATAGCCTAAAGCAGATAGTGAGTAGTCAAAAACTGGCTCACTAACAGCAACCTTATTGTTTGTTGAATTAACGTTTGCTTTAATTTGGGTAATCTTTTGCTCCAGTGGTTTAAATGAATCAATATATTTCTGTGCATTTTTCTGATAATACTTTTGGTGGGTTGGATCAATTTCCCCATACTGAGCTGCTAGATCACGAGCTAAGTGTTTCATAGTTGCTGGAGCATACCAGATGTGCTCATTTTGTCCAGAATGTTTTCCCATCAGTTTTCCCACATTAATTACCTTTTTAGTGTGGCGACGACTACTTGACTTCACAATCTTACTTAGCCATTCATCATAACCCAAGCCATTTTCAATAACTACGTTAGCATCACCGACCTGCCTTGCTTGAGTAGTTCCCGGCTGGTAATCATGTGGATCAACTGACGGGTTATCAATAATTGAAGTTACTTTTCCATATTTTCCTGCCACCCGACTAGCAGTTTCTCCATAAAAGTTCAATCCGGTAACTACCCGAATTGGCTTTTTCTCCGTATTGGTTGTCTTAAGTGGGATGCATGATAAAGCCAAAATTACAATTAATAAACTAAGCAGGCACCCCACGCCAATGAAATACTTTTTCATTTTCTTCCCTTCAAACAGTAATTATTACTATTAAGAACAATTGCTATCTTACCGAACTATCCCCTCGAATGCAAGTCTAAATTTAAATCCTTTAAACAACAAAGAGGCCAGGAAATTCCCAGCCTCTAGTCAATCATGGTTATTTCTGACTATTCAATTCATTAATCTTTAGTAGAACATCGAGGGCCTTTTCCATCGTCTGCAATGAAACATATTCGAAGCGGCTATGCATGTTTTCACCACCGGCAAATAAGTTCGGTGTTGGCAATCCCTTGTAAGAAATGGTAGAACCATCAGTCCCACCACGAACTGGATAAATCACTGGCTTAATATTAAGATCTTCCATTGCCTTTTTAGCGATTTCGACTGATTCCATCTTACCTTCTAGGGCATCCTTAAGGTTGTAATACTGATCATACAGGTTCATACTAATCCGCTTACTACCAAGCTCATTATTAAGGCCATTAACGATCCGTTCAAGCAAGTGTTTCCGCTCTTCAAAAACGGCCCGGTCGTGATCACGAATAAGGTAAACCATTCGTGCATGATCAACACTACCGTCAAACTTGTAAAGGTGGAAGAAACCCTCGCGACCCTCGGTTCTCTCAGCCCTTTCATGTGCTGGCAAACTATTATGGAGATCAATTGCAACCTGGATGGCATTAACCATCGTTCCCTTAGCGACACCAGTATGAACGTCTTTCCCGGAAATTTCAATTTCAGCTTGGGCAGCATTAAAGGTTTCGTATTCTAGTTCACCTAATGGACCACCATCAACGGTATAGGCAAAGTCTGCACCAAAGTCATCAACATCAAAATGATCAGCACCCGTACCAATTTCTTCATCGGGGCCAAGACCGATCTTGATCTCGCCATGCTTAATTTCCGGATGACTCATATAATATGCAGCCATTGTCACAATTTCGGCAACTCCTGACTTATCATCAGCACCCAGCAGAGTTGAGCCATCAGTTGTAATTAACGTGTTCCCCTGGTAATTTTTCAAATTAGGAAATTCTGTAGTCGACAAAACATAGTTACCATCTTCGTCAAGCTGAATATCACTTTGACCATCATAATCTTCAACAATTTGAGGGTTAACGTTATGGGCATTAAAATCAGCAGTATCAACGTGTGAAATATAACCAATTGTTGGAGCATCGTGATCCAAGTTGCTTGGAATCGTAGCGTAGACGTATGAGCATTGGGGATTAATATGAACATCACTCAACCCTAAATCTTTTAATTCCGCCGCTAACTCATTCAGAAATGCGGTCTCTTTTGGATCGGATGGTACCGTATCTGAATCTGGATTGGACCGGGTTTCAGTTTTAACGTACTTCAAGAAACGTGGTAATAATCCTTCATACTTTTCTTCTGTCATTATTAATTCTTCCCTTCATTATTAAGCATAAAGTTAAATGGATCAGTATTTAACTGATTTTGCACAATTGTAAAGTTCCAGTTATTTTCCTGTTTCCACTGGTTAAACAGATTAGCTAGTTGAGGCTCACAAATTGCTTCGATATGGTGTCCAGGATCAATTACCGTTAAATGATTGGCAATCATATCATGAGCAAAGTGATACGACACATCGCCAGTAACGTATGCATCTGCTCCCTTATCAATGGCAGCCTGCCAAAAGTCTTGACCAGCACCTCCAAGGACTGCCACCCGGTGAATTGGTTTAGCCAAATCGGTTGGTGCGGCCAGCCAGCGAAGGCCGTTAACATTAAAGATTCGCATACAGTACTGGGCAAACTCTTTAGTAGTCATTGAACCATTCAATGTCCCAATTCTTCCCATCCCAACTTTCTTTTGGGATATCGGATCAGTACCGGCATCAACAAGCTGTTCCGTATTGGTTAACCGTAACTTACTTGCTAACCAGTCATTCATTCCGCCATTAGCGGTATCTAAGTTAGTATGGGCAGCGTAAACCGTGATTCCATGACTAAGTAGCTTGGCATACATTTCATTTTGCGGAATCCTAGTGTCAAGGTTTTTTGCCGGATGAAACATTACCGGGTGATGAGCGAAGATAAAATCAACGTCATTCTTTATGGCTTCATCAACTACCTCCGGTCGCACATCAAGAGTTGTCATTAACTTCTTAATTGGTTTATCCGGATTTCCTAATTGCAATCCTGGATTATCCCAGCTTTCCGCTAGTTGTGGATTAGCGAATTGTTCAAAGCGCTCAATTAATTCATTTCCTGTTGTCATTAGCTAAGGACCTCCTTTATCAAACCTAGGTACTCCTCCTGCTGCTTGATTTTAGCAACGGGTGGTTTACTTGCTTGATTCATTTGTTGCAAAACGGTCTTTTGACGTTGCAATTCACCCTGCCATTTTTCAATAAACACGGGCGAATGCTGTTCAAGTAAGAACGGGCCGAATGTCAGTTCATACTTGCTGTAACGGAACGGAACGATTGACGGCTCAGCAACGATCACCTCATAAATGTGACCATCCTCAGCAACCATTTTCTCAGCCATGATTTGAAATTGGTGATTCATCAGCCATGTCCTTAACCGTGGTTCACCAATGTTAGGTTGTAAGACTAGTCGCTTTATGCCATTTAATTTTTCTGGATGAGCCTCAAGTATTTGGGTAATCAATGCCCCGCCCATTCCAGCAATCGTAATCGTATCAATTCGATCACTGTCATCAATTGCTTCCAGTCCGTCAGCTAACCGCGCTTGGATAACATTAGCTAGATTTAGTTTTTGAATTTCATGGACG
>NZ_JALCQI010000010.1 GCF_022651205.1 Limosilactobacillus sp. | reverse complement strand
TGTGATGAATCTTCCCTATCAAGTTATTATGGCGGTGGTTGGCTTAATCGGCCTCATCCCCATTTTGCTTACCGCAATTTCGTCACTGCGGGTCAAATTAATTTCAATTGATGTTCTCGTCTCAATCGCGGTAATTGGGGCTTTTATCATCGGCGAATATAACGAAGCCGCAATCGTTACCTGGTTATTTATGTTCGGTGAAGTTTTGGAAAATATCACCCTGCAAAAAACACGAAATGCCGTGCAACAATTGACCCAACTAGCTCCCCAGACCGCCCTCGTTCTAAATGATGACGGCAGTACTGAGGAAGAAGATGTCGACTTTATTGATCCCGGAACTCACGTTTTAATTAAAACCGGTGCAAAAGTCCCCGTCGATGGTCAAGTATTGACCGGAACGGCGCTCTTAAATGAAGCAAGCGTTACCGGTGAAGCAAAATTAATTCAAAAACAAGCAGGCGAATCAGTTTTTGCCGGAACGATCGTTGAGAACGGCGTAATTACCGTTAACACAACCGCTGCGGGTGATGATACGACCTTCGGCAAGATTATTGAATTAGTCGAAGAAGCCCAGGACTCGCAAACTAAGACACAACGGTTTATTGACAAGTTCTCACAATATTACACCCCGTTCGTGTTAGTTGTGTCACTACTCGTAGGACTCTTAACCCGGGACGTTCGCCTTGCAATTACCGTCATGGTATTAGGCTGCCCCGGTGCCCTAGTAATTGGGGTGCCTGCTTCAACGGTTGCCGGAATTGGTAATGGTGCCAAGCATGGGATTCTCTTTAAGGGTTCCGATGTAATGGACCGCCTACACAAGGTTGACACCATGGTCTTTGATAAAACCGGAACCCTGACAGCCGGCCAACCAAAAGTAGCCGCGGTTGAAGTTATCAACGGTGATCGGCAAACAATCATTAACCAATTGGTAGCGATTGAACAACAGTCCGATCATCCACTAGCTAAGGCGATTCAACAATTAACAACTACTGAATCACCAATCGTCAGCGAGAGTAAAACTATTAAGGGCCGTGGGCTGCAAGCAAAAATTGCGGACCACGAATACATGGTAGGTAATCTTAATTTAGCAACGAGCTTTCTCGGTGATAATCAAGCTCTGCAAGCGACTGTTAGCCGACTAAGCCAGGAAGGAAACTCAATTGTAATTTTTGCGAACGCTAGTCAAACCGAGCTCGCAGTCTTCGGGATTAAAGATCAGCTGCGACCTGACAGCACTAAGGCACTACAACAATTAAAGCAACTCGGTATCTCAAACTTGATTATGCTGACGGGAGATAACCAAGAAACAGCTAATCAGATTGCCACCGCTTTACCACTTGATGACGTTCATGCCCAGATGCTCCCACAAGATAAGGCTAGTTTTGTCAAATCACTGCAAGAACAGGGGCACCAAGTCGCCTTTGTCGGTGATGGAATCAATGATAGTCCTGCCCTTGCCCAAGCGGACGTCGCCGTGGCAATGGGCTCTGGAACCGATGTGGCAATGGACGTTGCCGACCTCGTACTGGTTAACTCAAATTTAAGCAACCTTGTTCGCGGGCTGAAATTAGCCAAGCACACGATTAAGAACATGAATGAGAATATTATTATTGCGTTAATCACTGTCATCCTGTTGTTCATCGGCTTATTTGTTGGCTACGTCGAAATGGCTTCTGGAATGTTGATCCACGAGCTAAGTATTCTGATCGTCATCCTAAATAGTATGCGGTTAATTCATTTTTCTGCGCAAAATTGATAACCGTCAATTTTTATACTGCTGTTACTCGTTAAAATTAAGACAAAAAGGAAGTGTCCATCAATGGAAAAAGTAATGATGAAACTCGGTGGCTTAAGCTGCCCATCTTGTTTAACAAAGATTCAGAAGAGTGTTGAAAGTGCTGCCGGAACTGACGGGATTAAGGTCCTCTTCAACGCCGGTAAAGTTAAGTTTAACTTAGACCCAACCCAATCAACTACCGACGACATTAAGACCGGCATTGAAAAAATGGGTTACACAGTTCAAGGAATTAAAACAAAGGAGCTTTAAGATGACCAGTGAAGAACGATTTCAGCAAGAATTAAAACAAAGCGAAATTGACCATCACACCCCGACCGCCGGGGCAATGACTGGTCACATCATCGCTAACTTATTAATCCATACCCTAAAAATTTCCCAGGCAAAGTTTTTTGCCCATGATTTAGCAGCAGTCTTTTTAGCTGATCATGCGGACGACTGGATTCAGTTTGAGCAAGCAAAATTTAACCGCCTAAGTCAATTATTAGTTAATAATGGTGAAGCAATTCCCACGACGATCGACCAAATAAAAGAATTTACGATGTTAGAAGAAAATGGGGCTGACAAGTACCTCGCCGGTAGTGAACAGCTCTTCCATTTAGTCCAAGATTTTGATACTCAAATTCTTTTCATCAATAAAGCGATCCCGTTGGCCCACAACGAACAGTGGCCAGAATTAGAAACGGCATTAATTAATTTTCTTACCTGGATAAAAGAACAAATTGCCTTAACCCAGCACGTTTTAGGCCACGAAGTACGAACCGGGTTGTATACTGAAGAAGACGATGAGGATGACGACTTTTAAGGAGCATTAAAATGGCTGAAGAATTATGTGTGCAATTAGTGCCGCTATTTAATCAATTAGATATTTCCAAGCAACGCCAAATTGAGCACCTAGTTCACCAGCAAACAGTTACTAAGGGCACGGTGATCATTCAACCAGGCGCAAGTGAACGGTTAATAATCGTCAAAAAAGGACGAGTCCGCCTGTACCAACTTAATCCTGCAGGAGAAGAGCAGCTCCAGCGAATCGTTACCACTGGAGAGTATGTTGGTGAAACGTGGTTGTTGGGGATGGATAATGCTAATAATTACGTGGAGGTTGATACCGAAAGCGAAATTTGCATTTTACACCGCCACGACTTTATGCAGCTTCTTCAAGAACAAACCGAAATTGCCATTAAATTGTTAGAGGAACAGGCTGCCCGCATCGCAGATCTCCGCTACCAAACTCAGTTAATGGGGTTGCCAACGATCGAAGACCGGCTAATGGCTTATTTACACCACCTAGTAATTTACCAAGGGAGTCAAACCGTCAACCTGCCAATGCGCCTAAAGGACCTCGCTTCTTATTTAGGAACGACTCCTGAGACGCTATCCCGTCAACTAAATCAGCTCCAAGCTAGCGGTCAAATAACTCGTAACCACCGGCAAATAACAGTGGTTGATTAGTTGAGGTGTTCCCTAACGCCAAAAATCTAATTTTCAGCATCTTCATACCTAATCTTCAACATAATAACCCCCGAAAATTACTTTTCGGGGGTTATTATCGTTCTTACTGCTTATCTAAATACTCAAAAATTGATTTCGGGTATTTTTATTAATTAACCAGTTTCATTTAATCCTCTTTATCCTCATTCAACAGTTCTTTCTTCGCTACCTGTAACTCCTCTTCTTGTTTAGGAGCCATTTCAGGATAAGCTAGTGGCAAGCTGTTAATCTTTTTGGTCAAAATATCAGATACAATCAACCGCGAATACCACTTGTCATCGGCCGGAATGACATACCACGGATTCTGCTTCGTAGCCGTAGCATTAATTGCCTTCTCATAGGCCTTTTGATAGTCATCCCAGTATTGCCGTTCACGAATATCAGCCGCTGAAAATTTCCAGTTCTTTTCGGGAGTATCAATCCGGGCAAGGAACCGTCGCTTTTGCTCTTCCTTTGAAACGTGTAAGAAGAACTTTACAATCAAGTATCCATTACGGTTTAAATAATTCTCGTATTGGCGAATATCTTCATACCGACTCTCAAAGAAATGATTATTGACGTCCTTCATTGTCTTAATTCCTGGCAAATTTGCATCTAGGATTAGCTTCGGGTGGACTCGTGAAACTAACACATCCTCGTAGTATGAGCGGTTAAATACCCCGATGCAACCACGCATTGGCAACTCACGATTAATCCGCCACATGTAATCATGCCGTAATTCACGGCTACTTGGTTGCTTGAAATTAGCAACCTTAAAGCCGACTGGATCAACTCCTGAGAAGATATGATAGATCATACTATCCTTTCCCGCAGCATCCATTGCTTGAAATACCACCAATACACCAAAATGGCGGCGCGCATACATCATCTTTTGTGCTTTTCTGATTGCTTTAACATTTTTCTTAATCTGCTTTTTAATTTTCTTTAACTCATCAGCGGAGTCCTTAACCTTTGTTGGTGCTTCGTCAAGCTTAAAATCATCTTTTGTATAACGATATTTCTTTGTCTTCATCATTAACACCTCGTTTTACCCTCATCATAGCAAACAACTAATAATTTAGTTAATAAAAGCACTCAGGTAAAACGAGAAATATAATGCATAAACAAAGATCCAAAGCCCGACTTTACCGAGTTTTGGATCTCTTTTATTAAAGGCTAACCTCGCCAACGATATTTTGATTAAAGAATTTAGCAACCTGGTGAACATCCATCTTTTGCCCTAAAGCCCACATGAGCTTCGTAATCGTACTTTCGGACGTCATATCATGGGCGCTGATTGCTCCCTTCAACAAGGCTTCTCGACCAACTTCATACTTTGTTAGGTCACTGCGTTCATACAGACACTGACTAGTTGCGATTACGGGAATTCCCTGCTTAATCAGTTCACCAATTGCTCCAACCATATTCCGCCGAATAAAGTTCATTCCTCCAAGACCGTATCCCTCGATCACAATCCCTTTACAGCCATTCTTAACCATCGCAAATAAAAGCTGCGGATCAAACCCTGGAAATAGTTTAACCAGTGAAACGTGCGGATCAATCTTTGTGTTTAAGACGCACTCCTCAGCATGAGGAAAATTAACTTGCTGAGGGTTAAGGACTAACCCATCTGAAGTCACAGTAGCTATTGGTGGGACATTAACACTTTCAAATGCATTAAAGTTCGTTGTCCGTACCTTCACGCTCCGACAACCTAGCATTACCTTCTCACTAAAGGCTAAGTAAATCCCTGGCCGACACGTTGCGGCTGCCGCAAAGGCTAACCGTAAATTATCGGGAGCATCACTCAAGATTACGTTAATTGGTACCTGGCTCCCAGTAAGAACTACCGGCAAATTGATTCCTTGCAGCATAAATGACAACATGGACGCCGTATAAGCCATTGTATCCGTCCCATGAGAAACAACGATTCCATCGTAGTCATTCCGGTATTCATAGATCTTTTTAGCAATAAATTCCCATTCTTCTGGCTGAATGTTTGAAGAATCCAATTGGAGAATGTCACGAACTTCAATCTTATATGGAAGTTGGCCAAGCATCTTGATTAAACCTTCCCCAGATTCTTTAGGAACTAATCCAGAATCCGAAGCAACTGACGCAATCGTTCCTCCAGTAGAAAGTAATAGTATCTTTTTCATTTGCCTTTTCTCCATCATCTTGTTTAGTTTTGATTATACAACATTATTTCACTCTACAGAAAAAGGAAGTATGGGAGTATCCACTAAAGATCTCACTCCATACTTCCAATATATTTCCCGGGTAATAATTTAATACCGAACTGTCCGTGACTGGTTTGATCTCACCACGATTAATACAACTGCTAACGTAATAAACACAGCAGCAGCACAAACAATAAACAGAGCTCGGTAACTAGAAAGCTCAATCAAAATTCCACCAAATAGTGGTCCAATTGCTTTTCCTAGTGATGAAAATGCGTTCAAAATTCCCTGGTATTTTCCCTTGATATTTACAGGTGACAGCTCATTAACAATTGCTGGCATGGTCGGGAAGGCCGTTGCTTCACCGATTGTCAGCACAGTCATTGCCAGCACAAACCAAACATATGACTTTGCGAATAACAGTAACACGAAGGAAAAGCCAACCGTAAAGATACCGAGGAATACCTGTAAATAAAGATTTGAGTGGTACCGATTAATCCAGGTAATGATCAACTGGATAACCACAATTAGGACCCCGTTAAGTGTCCACAAAAGACTGTACTTGGTCATTGAAATTCCCTGATCTGTCATGAATACAGAAAGGTTACTTGCCCATTGTTCATACATCGTCCAAATGATCATTAAAGCCGCGAAGAAGGTCCAACTAATTATAAGGTTACTAACCGGCATTTTAGCTTGCTTCTCGCCACCTTCGACTTCCACGTCTACTTCGCGATTACTCCTTCGAGTCCCCTTATTGTCTTTAAAGAAGAAAAAGACAACGGCACTAAAAAGAACATAAAGGACTGTGGTAATTGAAAACATCGGTGAAATGTTACCGTGGGCGTACTGGTAAAGCGGCCCCACAATTGTTGTTCCAATCACCATTCCTAAATTATTGGAAAAGTACAACATGTTAAAGACATACCGACCATCTTGTCCGGACTGGGTTCCGTAAGAGTTCACCATGGTGATTATCCAACCATTCATAAAGCCGACTCCAGTTAGTAGGATCCCATAAACTGGCCAGCCATTGAACGCAATTAATAACCCCATGATTACAGTTGCTGTAACTGTTCCGCCAAGCATTAATTGCCGCGGATTTTTCTTATCAAATAATGTCCCGGCGATATAACTCCCCACAACATTAGCACCGGAATACAAAAGCAGGACAATCCCAGAAACAGTTAATGATTCATGAAGCTGTTGGTGCATATAAATGGTAGTTAACGGCCAAACAAAACTATTACCGATACTCCCCAAAAACATTCCTAGCAGCAACCATTTTAATTCAATTCCTTGACGGTTCATCTTACGCCTCCTCCTTTATCCTTGATCGGCTTACTTACAAGCCTCATTCACTTTGACTATACCCTTTTTCCTTGTCAAAGGGGTAACTGAACGCTTATATTCTTTAAAAACACACAAAAGGGCCCCTACGATCTCTCTTAGATGCCCTTACTATTCGATTAGTTATTATCTTCTGGAATATATGAAACAGAAGCAAACTTATTATATGACTTAGCAAACAATAGTTTAACGGTTCCCCGTGGACCACTCCGGTTCTTCTCAATAATGACTTCAACTTCACTCACGTTTGAGCCGTCATCATCATCACCGGCTTGACCACTATTCTGACTATCTTCGCCATCACTATCTTCATCATGATCATAATAATCATCACGGTACAAGAAACTAACAATATCCGCATCCTGCTCAATTGAACCTGATTCACGAATATCTGAAAGTACTGGTCGTTTATCCTGTCGCTGTTCAACTCCACGAGAAAGCTGTGACAAGGCAATTACTGGCACTTCTAGTTCCTTAGCAAGTTTTTTTAACTGACGAGAAATTTCAGAAACTTCTTGCTGACGGTTATCAGGGTTTGTTCCTTCAATCAGTTGAAGATAATCAATAACAATTAATCCAAGGTTGCCCTTTTCCTTTGCTAAACGGCGACAACGCGCACGAATCTCCGCCACTTTGATCCCGGCAGTATCATCAATGTAAATATTAGCTTTCGAAAGCGAACCCGTAGCGATAAACAAACTATTCCATTCGTCCTGAGTTAGTTGTCCGGTTCGTAAGTGATTGGCGTTAATATTACCTTCTGCACAAATCATCCGGTTAACTAAGGATTCGGCTCCCATTTCCAAACTAAAGATTGCTACTGCGGTATCAGAACTAGTTGCCACATTTTGCGCAATGTTTAATGCAAAGGCGGTCTTCCCAACAGCTGGTCGTGCCGCTATAATTACCAATTCATCTTTATGCAGCCCAGTCGTCATTTCGTCTAGCTGCTGGTAACCAGTCGATAATCCAGTAACCTCACTATCATTCTTAGAGAGGTCATTAACATGCTTTAAGGAATCCTCAAGGACATCCTTAATGCTTTGAAAGCCATTTTGTGTATTATCCTGTGAAACCTGCATAATCTGCTGCTCAGCGCTATCAAGCAGGTCAGAAATACTATCATTATCGGCATAACTATTATTAATAATCTTAGTAGCAGTATTAATTAGGCGCCGCCGCGTTGCCTTATCATGGACAATCTTGGCATAGTAGACAACATTAGCTGCAGTTGGCACTGCCGTAGCAAGTTCTGCAATATAGGCAACCCCGCCAATATTTTCAGTCTGATTGTCCTTGTCCAATGCACTCCGCATCGTTACCACATCAATCGGCTGATCCTCTTCATTAAGATCAACCATCTTCTGAAAAATAATCTGATGGGCCTTACGGTAAAAATCGCGCGGTTCCAAATATTCCATTGCATCGGCCAGGGCATCTTTACTTAAAAAGACAGCTCCAAGAACTGCCTTTTCCGCATCAATGTCACGTGGCTCTTCTTGCACTGGTGCATTATCCATGACGATACGCTCCTTTAATCAATGAGCTTACTTTTCAGCAATGTGAACCCGAATTTCAGCCATTACTTGTGGGTGCAACTTAATTGGCACGTTAACATAACCTAACGCCTTGATTGGTGCTGCAAGTTCAATCTTCCGCTTATCAATCTTAACATTGAACTGCTTTTGCAATGCGGTTGCAATTTGTTTAGTAGAGATCGAACCGAACATCCGACCGTCAGTCCCAGCCTTACCGCTTAGCTCAACTACTGTCTTGTCATCTTCAAGAATCTTTTTGAGCTTCTTTGATTCAGCAAGTTCTTCAGCAGCGTGCTTCTCTTCTGCCCGTTGTTGACCAGCCAGTTGACTCATCGCAGCATGAGTAGCCTGCTTAGCCAAGCCACGCTTAATAAGGTAGTTCTGAGCATAGCCATCAGGAACATCTTTTACTTGGCCCCGCTTACCGCGACCACGTACATCTTGAACAAAAATAACTTTCATCCTAGTCACTCCTCCGTTGATTCTTCACTACTATCATCCTCTGTTTTACTCAATTGGTCAATTAGCGTTTGCTTAACTTCCTCAATTGTCTTTCCCTTTATTTGAGTTGCAGCATTGGCCAGGTGACCACCGCCACCCATTCTCTCCATGATTACTTGAACGTTTACGTCCCCCATGGATCGAGCTGAAATGCAGACAATCCCATCGACTCGTTTAGTGATAACAAATGCTGCTTCAACACCATTAACCTGCAAGAGCATATCAGCTGCCTGGGCGGCCGTAACAGGGTCATAAATCTGATCCTCCTCACCCGCACAAATTGCAAGCGAATTATTTAACTCTGCCCGAGAGATCAAATGATTCCGTTTCATGAAGTTATCCGCATTCTCCTTCATAAACATCTGAATCATCATTCCATCGGCACCAGCTGACCGCAAATAACTTGCTGCATCAAATGTCCGTGTCCCGGCACTCTTGGTAAACGACTTAGTATCAATCTGAATTCCTGTCAACATTGCTGTTGCTTCCAGTTTATTTAAGCCTTTCCCTTCCCGTGGCTGGTATTCAAACATTTCAGTAATCAACTCACAAGTCGATGAAGCATATGGTTCGATATAAACCAATAATGGATTTTCAGGGAACTCCTCACTGCGCCGATGGTGATCAATAATCACTAACCGGTTCTGTAATCGCTCATAAAGCTCTGGAGCAATCGTAATCCCCTTCTTAGCATGATCAACCATTACTAGTAGGCTATTAGGAGTTGCTTTTTCCAAAGCCTCTTCAGGAGTAATAATGTGCTCCTTAATTTCCTGATAGTTATCCATTTGCTTCAAAAGCCGCTGAATATCTGAATGGGTCTGTTCATCATCGATAACAATCCAACATTCACGATTGTTCATTTCAGCAATTCGCCTGATTCCCAAACAAGCCCCAAGTGAATCCATATCAGGGTTCTTATGCCCCATTACAAAGAGCTGATCTGCTTGGGCCATTAATTCTTGGAGCGCTTGACTAATCATTCGAGCACGTACCCGAGTCCGTTTCTCCATTGGGTTAGTCTTCCCACCGTAGAACCGAGCCTCTGAATCGTGAGCACGGACAACCACCTGATCACCACCTCGACCTAAAGCAAGATCAAGGTTGTTCTGAGCAGTATCAGCTAATTTAACCAGGTTGTTTTCACCATAAGCAATTCCCACACTTAGCGTTACCGGTGAGTTTTGCTTTGACGTATTTTCCCGAATAATATCAAGGATCTTAAATTTCTTTTCTTCTAATTGCTTCAATGAAGCCTGGTGACCAATAATTAAGTAATTATCGTCATCAATCACTTTCATCAACAAGTGGTTCTCTGCGGCCCACTTGCTAATCTCCGAAGTTACGTAATTATGAAGGTTAGAAACGTCAGAATCGCTCATTCCTTGGGTTAACTCAATATAGTTATCCAGGTAAATATTCCCCAAGAAAATTTGTTGCTGCTTGTAACGTTTATTAATTTCCTCATAATTCGTTACATCCATCAGGTAGATAACGTGATTGTCCCGTTGAACAAGAAACTCAAACTGCCGATTTTGCCAGGTAACTATTTTAGGCAACTTGTCATTACGATGAACATTTTCTAATTTAGCGAGTTCGACATCAACTTCCTTAAGCTTTTTACCCACAACAATCTTGAGTTCAAAGTACTTTGCCATGTAAGGATTAATCCATTGAATTTCTCCCTGCTTATTCATCAAGATGATTCCCATTGGCATCTTAAGCAAAGCCTCTTGCTGGCCCTGTTCAACCCGGTAAGTTAAATCTGCTAAGTATTCATGAGCATCATCCACGATTGTCCGTAAACGCCTGATACTAACCTGACTACCAAAAATTGCCGCAATTAGGATTACAATTCCTAAAAGCCAGCTAATACAAAATCCTAGTACCAAACTAAGGATTGTCAAAATTAAAATATAAATAAAATTCCAACGAACTGCCGGCTGCTTAAACAGCTCTCGCCAGTATTCTCGACTAAAAAGATCTCTCATACTGGTCCTCCCGATGTTTAACATTTTCTCTAATTCTTAATCTTTGTTAAATAAATCAATATCTATAATATCACATTGCCTTATTTAACTACATCTTGAGACTTACCGAATAGGGAAAATATTTTAAAAATAAAGAATCGCAACAATAATCTGCTACGATTCTTTATTAATTCTACGGAATTAGTCTTCAGCAACAAATGGCAAAAGACCCATAATCCGAGCTCGCTTGATAGCGATAGTTAACTTACGTTGGTTCTTGGCGCTAGTACCAGTAACCCGACGTGGTAAAATCTTACCCCGTTCAGAAATGAACCGACGTAATAAATCAGTGTCTTTGTAATCGATGTAGTCGATGTGGTTTGCGGCGATAAAGTCGACTTTACGACGACGACGGCCGCCACGACGTTGTTGTGCCATGAAATTACCCTCCTATCTGGTTAAAAAGTTTTAGAATGGTAATTCGTCATCAGATAGGTCAATGGATTGACCGTCATCCCCACTATCAGGGAATTGATTATCTGGTTGGCTTGATTGGTTATTGTTACCACCAAAGCCATTGTTTGACGAATTAGCTTGAGGAGCATTATTTCCAGGTTGTGGTTGATTATTATTGTACTGTGGTTGACCTTGACCGCCAAATGGTTGTTGGTTGCCATATTGTTGTTGACTACCACCATTTTGCCGTGGTTCAAGCAGTGCAAAATTATCGACAACAACTTCAGTAACGTAAACCCGGTTTCCTTGTTGGTTTTCGTAATTCCGGGTTTGAATCCGTCCTTCGATTCCAACTAGGGATCCCTTATGAGTAAAGTTACTAAAGTTTTCAGCGGATTTACGCCAAATGACGCAATTGATAAAGTCAGCATCCCGATCACCGTTTTGGTTCCGGAATTGACGATCAACAGCTAGTGTAAAGGATACAACAGCTGTTCCACTGGTTGTGTACCGCAACTCAGGATCTCTTGTTAAGCGTCCAGTAAGTACTGCACGATTAATCATAGATCTCGTCTCCTCTCTATTAATTGAAGATCAAATTAAGCTTCACGCTTGATGATCATGTGACGTAGGATATCATCGCTGAACTTAGCTAAACGATCGAATTCGTTTAAGGCTTCGTCAGTGTCGGTAGTAAGGTTTACCACGTGGTAAGTACCTTCAGTGTACTTGTCAATTGGGTAAGCAAACCGGCGTGTTGACCAATCTTTGGAATCAGCGATAGTTGCACCATTGTCCTCAAGAACCTTGTCAAAACGAGCTACAAGATCACTCTTTGCAGATTCTTCCATGTCAGGACGAATGATGTAAGTAATTTCATATTTACGTGTTTCCATGAATGTTACACCTCCTTATGGACTCTGGCTCTTCCCGTTAATAAATTAAGAAGAACAAGGAGAGTAGACGTCTGTTACGTATACTCACAAGAATAAAATATACCACAGACATTGGTTTAAAACAAGGAACAGGTAACAAGAAAATCCTGAATTTGCGGTCTAATTAATAAAGACGTAATAATTCAGGATTTATATTTTATTTATTCATCTTTTTCGGGTGCAGATGTTTCTACTTCTTGTTCATCATTGCTGGTTGAGTTTTCATTTGATGAAGAATCATCTTCCTCATCGCTTTCCTTTTCAACCTTTGCAATCGTAGCAACATGCGTTCCCTTGTCCATCTTAATTAAGTGAACACCTAATGCTGAACGACCAGTCTGTGATACGGTCTCAACACCGAAGCGGATAATCACACCATGATCAGTAACCAGCATAATATCTTCGTCACCCTTAACAGTTGTAAGGCCAACTAGTGGTCCGTTCTTCTTTGTGACGTTAACGGTCTTTACACCTAAGCCACCACGACCCTTAATTGGGTATTCGTTAGCAGGGGTTTGCTTACCGTAACCTAACTCACTAATTACTAAAACATTACTGTCATCATCAAGTGGTGCTGCGCCAATGACATAATCCTCATCTCGGAGACGAATTCCTCGTACCCCAGCAGCTGAACGACCCATCGACCGTACTACTGATGAGTTAAAGCTCAACGCATAACCATGATGAGTTCCGATAATCATGTTCTGCTGATCCTTAACAATATCAACATGAATCAATTCGTCATCATCATGGAGGTTAATTGCTTTCAAACCATTACTCCGAATATTCTTAAATTCAGTAACCGGAGTTCGTTTTACAGTTCCCTTCTTGGTGGTAAAGAAGAGAAGCTTATCGTCGTCATTGGTTTCATGTGAAACGTTAATCACAGCACTAATCTTTTCTTTATTGTCAATTCCCAACAAGTTAATAATTGGAATTCCCTGTGCGGAACGACCGTATTCTGGAATTTCATACCCTTTCATGGAGTAGACCTTTCCAGAGTTGGTAAAGAAGAGAAGAAGGTCATGCGTATCACTAGAAATCAATTGTTCAATGAAGTCGTCTTTGTGGACTCCCATCCCCTTAACACCACGACCACCACGATGTTGAGATTTAAATTCATCAACCGGTAGCCGTTTAATGTAGCCATTATGTGTCAAGGTAACAATGATTGATTCTTCTTCAATCAAATCTTCATCTTCAATATTGGTAATGTCACCAACTTGAAGCTCAGTTCGCCGCTTATCACCAAACTTCTTTTGGATTTCTAACAGTTCATCATAGATAATTTTGTTAATTCGTTCTTGGTGAGCAAGAATATCCTTATAGTCAGCGATTGCAGCCATTAATTTCTTGTATTCAGCTTCAATCTTTTCCCGCTCTAATCCGGTTAACCGGACCAACCGCATATCAAGGATTGCCTGTGCTTGTCGATCTGACAAACCATAATTCTCCATCAACTGGTTCTTCGCGATCTCACTTGTTTGTGAGTTCCGGATGATATTAATAATCTCATCAATGTGGTCTAGAGCAATCCGCAAACCGGCAACGATATGTGCCCGGTTTTCAGCCTTCTTCAACTCGAATTGTGTCCGCCGACGAACAACATTTTCTTGGTGTTCGAGGTAATACTTAAGGATTTCCTTTAAGCTAAGAATCTTTGGTGCACCGTTAACGATCGCTAGCATATTAAAGTTAAAAGTCGTTTGCATCAAAGTCATCTTGTAAAGGTTATTTAAGATCACTTCGGCACTGGCATCACGACGCACATCAATCACGATCCGCATCCCTTCACGGTCAGTTTCATCGTTAACGTCAGTGATTCCTTCAATTTCCTTATTCCGGGCCAAATCAGCGATCCGTTCAATCAACTTCGCCTTGTTAACCATGTACGGAATTTCATGAACGACAATCTGTTGTCGACCATTTTTCCGTTCCTCAATGTCAACCTTAGCCCGAACAATAATTGTCCCGCGACCCGTCTCATAAGCCTTCCGAATACCTGACTTACCCATGACAACACCGCCAGTTGGAAAATCAGGACCTGGTAAGACCTTCATTAGGTCCTCAGTCGTTGCATCAGGGTTATCCATTAGTACGTGGATTGCACTAATTACTTCTCCTAAATTATGGGTTGGAATATTCGTGGCCATCCCAACGGCAATTCCTGAAGCACCGTTAACAAGCAAGTTTGGAAAACGAGCCGGTAAAACAGTTGGTTCTTTTTCAGTTCCATCATAGTTATCTTGGAAATCAACAGTGTCTTTATTAATATCCCGGAGCATTTCAACAGCAATCTTGCTCATCTTTGCTTCGGTATACCGCATGGCGGCAGGGCTATCACCATCAATTGAACCAAAGTTACCGTGACCATCAACTAACATGTACCGATAACTAAAATCCTGAGCCATCCGAACTAACCCTTCGTAAATTGAAGAGTCACCGTGGGGGTGGAATTTCCCCATAACATCCCCAACAATCCGGGCAGACTTCTTGTATGGCTTATCAGGAGTAACCCCTAATTCATTCATTCCGTACAGGATCCGTCGCTGTACTGGTTTCAACCCATCCCGTACATCAGGCAGCGCCCGGGAGACGATAACACTCATGGCATAGTCAAGGAATGAATTTTTCATTTGACTAGTCAAGTTAACGTCCGTAATCCGGCTATTTGATAGTTCATTATCAGCCACTATCTTTGTTCCTCCTTTGCTTTTTTACAAATCAAGGTTCTCAACAAACTTGGCGTTCTTTTCGATAAATTCACGACGCGGTGTAACTTTATTCCCCATTAGCATTGGGAAGATTTGTTCTGCTGCCTTAGCGTCATCGAGGTTAACCCGAAGCAGGTGACGCTTTTCGGGATCCATTGTGGTTTCCCACAATTGTTCGGCATCCATTTCACCAAGACCCTTGTACCGTTGGATAACTGGCTTAGGACTTGGCTGAAGGGAATTAACAACCCGATCGAGTTCTTCATCTGATTCAATATATCTAACGAATTTACCTTGACGAACCTGATATAGAGGTGGTTGGGCAATGTAAACATAACCATGAGTAATCATTGGCTTCATGAACCGGTAGAAGAGTGTCAGGAGCAGTGTTCGAATATGTGCACCATCAACATCGGCATCGGTCATGATAATTAACTTATGGTAATTGGCCTTAGTAATATCGAAATCTTCACCGAAGCCAGTTCCTAATGCTGTGAAAAGGGATCGAATTTCATCGTTTGCTAAGACCCGGTCAAGGGTTGCCTTTTCAACATTCAGGATCTTCCCCCGAATTGGCAAAATAGCTTGAGTCAGCCGAGAACGTCCCTGTTTTGCAGAACCACCGGCCGAGTCCCCCTCGACGATAAACAGTTCAGAGATATTTGGATCCTTACTTGTATTATCAGCTAACTTACCTGGCAGGTTGCTGATTTCCAATCCGCTCTTCTTTCGGGTAACTTCCCGAGCTCGTTTAGCAGCAACCCGTGCCTTAGAAGCTAATTGCCCCTTTTCAATGATCTGTCGCGCTTCATCAGGGTGTTCAAGCAAGAACCTGTTAAAGGTTGCAGCAAAGACATGATCCGTTGCGGTCCGTGCATCTGAATTACCCAGCTTTGTTTTCGTTTGTCCCTCAAACTGTGGGTCAGGGTGCTTAATCGAAACAACCGCTGTCAATCCTTCACGCACATCATCACCAGAAAGCGTCTCGTTATTCTTTAAGACACCTGCCTTGTGGCCATAATCATTTATTACCCGGGTTAAGGCCATCTTGAACCCGGTCTCGTGCGTCCCACCTTCGTAGGTATGGATATTGTTAGTAAACGTTAATAATTCGCTCCGGTATGAATCCGTATATTGAAGGGAAACTTCAACTGTAATGCCGTTTTCCTTTCCCTCAACATAAATTGGCGGTTCAAAAAGAGTCGTCTTTCCTTCATTCAAGAAATCAACGTAGTGTCGAATCCCACCTTCGTAATGGAATTCTTGCCGTTCTGGTTTTTCGTCACGCTTATCCTCAATCGTAATCTTAAGTCCCTTATTCAAGAAGGCTAATTCACGGAGACGATTGGTTAATGTTTTGATATTGTACGTTGTCGTTTCACGGAAAATTTCCGGATCTGGCTTAAAGTGAACGGTTGTCCCATGAACATCTTCCGGTACGTTTTCGTCAATAACCTTCATCGAGGTCTTAACATGACCGTGATCGAAGTCCATGTAGTAACGCTTGCCTTGACGGGCAACTTTAACATCAAGTTCTGTCGATAAAGCATTAACGACAGATGCACCAACACCGTGTAGACCACCAGAAACCTTGTATCCGCCACCGCCAAACTTACCACCGGCATGAAGGACGGTAAAGACAGTTTCAAGCGCTGGCTTACCAGTTTCTTTTTGGGTATCTACTGGAATACCACGACCGTTATCGGTAACGGAAATACTATTATCCGGTTCAACAACCACATTAATCTCATCACAGAATCCTGCTAAGGCTTCATCAATTCCGTTATCGACAATTTCCCAAACCAAATGGTGTAGTCCTTGAGCCGAGGTCGAACCGATATACATCCCCGGCCGCTTTCGTACCGCATCAAGCCCTTTTAGGACCTGAATTTGACTGGCATCATACTCGCTCGCTAACTCAGCTTTTGTTTCTTTTTGCTCGTCGCTCACTGTGTTTCCCCCTTGCTCAAAGTACCATGTTCAATTTCAAAGATTTTCGGTTGATGGATTAGCTGCCGAGCAACGTCATTAAGACTTGTTGTTGTTAGGAAGGTCTGGACCTTATCCTGAAAGGCAGTTAATAAGTGTGTTTGACGAATCGTATCTAGTTCAGATAGGACATCGTCAAGAAGTAGTAACGGATATTCCCCAGTTTGTTCTTTCATTAGGTCAATCTCTGCTAACTTAACGGACAAGGCCGTTGTTCGTTGTTGCCCCTGTGAACCAAAGGACTGAACATTTTTCCCGTTAACCATGAAATGAATATCATCGCGTTGTGGCCCATACATTGTGGTCCCCTTATCAATTTCCCAATCAGCATGGGACTGATAAAGATTAAGTAATTCTTGGTAGGCCTGCTCAACAGTCGTATCCTGACTCAGTTTTAATTGGGTAGCATAGTCTAACCTTAACTGTTCAGCGTTTAGCGAAATTTTTTGATGAAGCTGTGAAGCCCATTTCTCTAAATGCTTTAGGAACTGATAACGCGCAATAATAACTTCCGCACCATATGCAGCGAGTTGATCCGAAAGCACCCCAAGCAAAACCTTGTCATGTTGTTGGCCATATTTCAGTTGCTTCAGGTACTTATTTCTCTGGCGTAATAGGGTTCGGTATTGTCCAGCGTTATAAAGGTATTTACTACTCATCTGACTAAATTCCATATCCATAAAATGACGCCGCAGTGCTGGTGCCCCCTTCACGAGGGACAAGTCCTCCGGCGCAAACAGAATGGCATTTAGTTGGCCAATATATGTTGATAAGCGAGCCTGTTCAAGGTGATTGACCTTTGCTCGCTTTCCTTTAGGAGTGAATTCTAGTTCTAGCGGAACTCGTCCACTTGTTTTCTGAACGATTCCGCTAATCGTTGCTGATTTATGCTGCCAGTTGATCAGCTCCCGGTTGTTGTTAGTCCGGTGACTTCTCGTTAATGACAATGCATAAATTGCCTCTAACATATTCGTTTTTCCCTGTGCATTGTGGCCGATAAGGACATTAACTCCTGGGGCAAACTGAACTGTTAGATCCTCATAATTACGAAAATTATGCAAGTGCAATTCTGAAAGAATCATGCAATTTCCTACTTACTCTTAATCATAATTGGCTCATGTTCAGGAATAATCACAACATCTTCTGGGTATAATTTCCGCCCTCGCCGATCATCAAGTTCGTTATTAACCCGAACATCATGCTCCTTTAAAAACCATTTAGCCGCTCCACCAGTAGGGATAATCCCTTCTTCTTTAAGCAATTGTCCCAACGTGATAAACGGTCGATCAATTTTTATGGTTTTGGTTTCCACACTTAATCACCTACTTTTCACAAATACTATTATACCACATTTAAGGGCCATAAACGGACACATAGCCTTTTTTAGGCTTTTTAGCTGTAATTAGCCATTTTTGTCAAAATTAGGTTAAACTCGCGTAATTTGCTTAAAAGTCGCTTCCTGTCGAAATTTAAAATAAAAAAGGGTTATGACAAGTCCCTTATCATAATCCTCGTTTAGTTAAAATGTTCGAACTGGTGTAATCAAGTGAACAAAGTTTTCAGTATCCTCAGTCGGAACCAATGTAAATGGCCGTAACGGTGAAGTGAACGAAATCTTAACCGTTGATTGACCGAACGAACGTAATGCATCCTTCATGTAATTAGGGTTAAAGGAAATTTCTAGATCATTACCCTCAACGGCTGTTGTGACAACATCTTCTTCTACCATCCCAATATCCGGAGAATCTCCACTAATCCGAACAAGATTTTCTTCTGGCTTGATCGTTAACTTAACAACATCATTTCGACTTTCGTGTGAAAGCAATGATGCCCGATCGATTGAAGATAAGAAAGTTCCTGCATCTAACTCAACCGTCGTATCCGCGCTATCTGGGATCAGTTGACTTGTTTCTGGGTAATTTCCTTCTAACAGTCGGGAATAAAAGTGAGTATTACCGAAAACGAAAAGTACTTGGTTATCCGTAACCTGCATCTTCACGTCATCATCAACGTCAGTGATCATTCCTGAAAGTTCGTCCATACTCTTTCCTGGGATAATGACATCATAGTTAACGTCACCAACGCCATCTAACGTCACTTTCCGTTGTGCAAGACGGTGACTATCAGTGGCAACTGCCGTAAGCAATCCATCGTGCAACATAACGTGGATCCCCGCCAGAATTGGCCGACTTTCTTGTTTAGAAACAGCGATTACGGTTTGTCGAATGACTTCTCTTAGCATGTCATTAGCAAGGACAACTGTATTATTAGCTTCAACTTCTGGTAAGTGAGGGAAGTTTTCAGCATCCTGTCCATTGATTTGGAACTTTGCATTTCCAGAAGTAATGTCTGCTTGGAATCCACTAGTAATTTCAATAGTTACATGTTTGTCTGGCAGCTTTTTAACAATTTCACTGAAGAATCGTGCAGGTAGCACAATAGCACCCGGTTCTTCAATTTCTAGTTCATAGTCTTCATTGCTGGTTGCCATAACACTTTCAATAGTGATATCTGAATTACTTCCAGTTAAAGTAATATTGTCACTAGCAACAACCATCTTTAATCCCGTTAAAATTGGAATAGTTGTTTTAGATGAAATGGCACGAAGAACATTATTAAGTTGGCTAATGAATGCAGAACGATTAATAGTGAATTTCATTATCAATACCCCTTTGTTTGGTAGTTCATATATATTTATATTTATATTAATACTTTAAATAATAGTCGAAGTAGTAGGTACTGTTAATACTGTGGATAACTATGTTCGACTTACTTAAATCAGCAAATCCGGCTGTGGATAACCTGTGGATAAGATTGCGGATAACTTTAAACTTTTCCACAACTATGCCTTCAATTTTGCTTTTAGTGTATTAAGTTGTTCTTGAAGATTTTTATCAGTTTGAAGTTCTTCTTCAATCTTATCAATCGCATGGAGAACAGTTGTGTGATCTTTTCCGCCAAATTCTTTGCCAATTTTAGGTAGAGAGAAGTCGGTTAGTTCTCGAGAAAGGTACATTGCAATTTGTCGCGGAACAACAATCTGCTTAACCCGTTTTTTGCCGATAATGTCGCTTTGGGTAATGTTGTAAAAGTCAGCAACATTCTTTTGAATTGTAGCGATTGTGATTGTTGTTTTGGTATTCCTCTGTAAACCACGGAGCGCTTGTGAAGCAAGGTGCGGCGTAATTGGTTCCTTACTTAGGTTAGAAAATGCCTGAACCTTGGTTAATGCCCCTTCAAGTTCACGAATATTAGTATCGATTTGTCCAGCAATATAGTTCAAAGTATCATTACCGATATTAATATGGTCTTCCTCAACCTTACTCCGGAGAATAGCGATTCGAGTTTCTAAATCAGGTGGAGTAATTTCAACGGTTAAACCCCAACGGAATCGAGAAACAAGACGATCCTGGAGTTCTGGGATTTCATTTGGAATTCGATCAGAGGTCATGACAATTTGTTTCTTATTGTCATGGAGGGCATTAAAGGTATTAAAAAATTCGAGCTGTGTTCCCTCTTTATTTGCTAAAAATTGAATATCATCAATTAATAGAAGGTCTAAATTACGGTACTCTTCACGGAAACTTTCGGTTGAATTATTTTGAATAGAATGAATAAAGTCATTGGTAAATTCTTCACTGGTAACATACTTCACCTTGGCTGCTGGATTAAGTTGCAGCATGTGGTTACCAATTGATTCCATTAAGTGGGTTTTTCCGAGACCAACTCCACCATAAATAAATAACGGATTATAGAGCCCACCCGGACTTTCTGCAACAGCGAAAGCCGCGGCATGGGCCATTTTATTGCCTTCACCAACAACAAAAGTTTTGAAGTTGTAGTGTGGATTAAGTGGTGTATCCATTTCAAAATTATTGCTGTCTGCTGGCTGATCATTTTGATAAGGATCAAATTCTCCCTCAAGAACGAAGTGAGGTTCGATATCTTGGTTAATAACTGCTTTGGCGTATTGTTTTAATTCGCCCTTTAAGTTCTTTTCCCAAAAGTCACGATGAACCCTTGTTGGTACTTCAATTTCTAGTTGGTTTTGAGAGAGAGAGAGTGGTTTTGCCGGAGCAATTAATGTGTCAAAGGTAACTTGGCTTTTACTTTGACGAAATGAATTTTGGATCGCTTCCCATAGAGAATCGAGCTCAGTCAAAATAGTTCCCCCCTAGATTATTAAATTACAAACGACATTTTATCATTATGAAAAAAAGTTTTCCACAGGGAAGTGGATAATCTAAAAAAATTTACACAACACTGTGTGTAAATTGGGAAATGGAGTGTGGAATTAGGGGAAAATAATGAAAGAAGGAAGTTTTTCACATTTCCTGTGGATAACTAATCGTTGAAATGAAAGGGATCTTGAGAGTTATAAACAGTTTTTAACAGGGCTGTGGATAACTTTATTAACAAGATGTGAATTGGTGAAAAATGCTGTGAATTAACAGTTAACAACTTATCCACAGGAATGAATAATACACAACGCTGTGGATTATTTTTACCTTTCTGTGGATAATCAAAAAATCTCAAAAAAATTTCAAGTTTAATATTTGCGAAAAGTATGTTATACTTCCAGGGTATGTTTGAAGAGATCGTCTTTTTAGACTATAAAAACCAAACCATTCAGAATGAATAGGAGGTGCATCGTATGAAGCGCACGTTTCAACCAAAGAAGCGTCACCGTGCACGTGTCCATGGCTTCCGTAAGCGTATGAGCACCAGTAACGGCCGTAAGGTATTAGCACGTCGGCGTCAAAAGGGCAGAAAAGTATTATCTGCATAATTACGGCCACTTTTATAGTGGCTTTTTTTATTGCAAGGGCAGGGCAGTCAGCTTGACGAGCTATCGTTTCGTTGGAGCTGCAATGTCCGGCCCTTTTATATTTAATAAGGCTGGAGATCTACATTATTATGAGAAAATCATACCGGGTAAAAAAGGAAAGTGAGTTTCAACGCGTGTTTGAAACCCATAATTCCGTCGCCAACCATAAATTTGTCATCTACCAAATGGCAAAGCCAGGTCAAAAGCATTTTCGAGTTGGTATTTCTGTAGGGAAAAAGATCGGAAATGCCGTGCATCGGAACTGGGTAAAACGTCGTATTCGGCAGACACTACTTGAAGTAAAGCCTTATCTACGGCAGGACGTGGATTTCTTGGTAATTGCTCGTCCAGCTGCGGATGGCCTGGAGATGGCGGAAACAAAGAAGAATCTTGTGCATGTTCTTAAGCGAGCACATTTACTAGAAGAAAAAAGTGAGGATCGTTAATCAATGAAAAAGGCAAAGCGTGCCCTAAGTCTTGCTGCAATTGGAAGTCTGACGCTTTTCTTGGCAGCATGTTCAAATAAGCCAGTGACGAGTCATAGTACTGGCCTCTGGGATCACTATATCGTTTATAATTTCTCTCGGTTTATCATTTGGCTATCAAATAATTGTGGTGGTTATGGTATGGGAATCATTATCTTCACGATTATTATTCGGGTTCTCTTATTGCCATTGATGTTCTACCAAACGAAGTCAATGTTAAAGACTCAGGAATTAACGCCTAAGTTAAAGGCAATTCAAAAGAAGTATTCATCAAAAGATCGTGAATCCATGATGAAGATGCAAGCAGAGACTAGCAAGCTATACAAGGAAGCGGGGGTTAATCCTTGGGCTTCGATGTTGCCAATGATTATTCAGTTGCCAATCATGTGGGCTTTGTACCAAGCAATTTGGCGAACCCCACAATTGCGGCATGGGTCCTTCCTCTGGCTTCAATTGGGACACACGGATCCCTACTACATCTTGCCAATTTTAGCCGCCCTGTTTACCTTCTTAAGCTCATGGCTTTCAATGGCTTCGATGCCAGAAAAGAATGCAATGACTTCAGCAATGACATGGTTCATGCCGATCATGGTATTCTTCATGGCATTAGGTTTCTCATCAGCGATTACCTTATACTGGGTAGTTTCTAATGCTTTCCAAGTTGTCCAAACGCTCCTATTACAGAATCCATTTAAGATTCGTCGGGAACGTGAAGCAAAGGAAAAGCAAGAAAAGGCCAAGAAGCGGAAGTTAGAAAAAGCAAAACGTCGGGCATACAGTAGCCGGCGGAAGTAAAGAATTAAATAAAAGACGTTAATATTCTGAATGAACTTTCGGTTTATTAGCGTCTTTTGTTCTTCAAGGTGGATTTGGCGCAGCTTACCTATCTGTTGTAAAATAGAACGAGTATTTATTTTGGGAGATGAAAAATAGATGGGACGTTTTACAGGAGAAACTGTTGAACAAGCAGTTGCCTCTGCAAGCAAGAAACTCGGGGTAGCAACAGAAAAGTTAAATGTGAAGGTACTCCAACAGCCACGTCACGGTTTCTTGGGAATTGGTCGTCGAGAAGCAATTATTCAAGTTGAGGTTAAAAAGGATTCAAAATCAGCGCCAGTAAAAAAGGACGTTAAGAAAAATACCAATAAACCAAAACAAAAACGGTCACAGAACAAACGACAGGAAAATCACCAACAAAAACAAAATCAGCATCATGAACAAGATAAGGACACACAAGTTGATCCAGCCGAGATGAAACGACGCCATGAACAAAATGTTAAGCACGTCGAGAAGGTTAGCCACGAGCTGACGAAATATTTAAAGGACGTGTTTGCTGAATTAGGAATTCCGGTCGAACCAAGTGTTACTGAGGTCCGTTCTCATGAAGTAAAGATTGATCTCCAAAGTGAACAATCAGGACGGATTATTGGTCACCATGGACGACGAATTAACGCGATGGAGCAGTTAAGCAATGCCTTTATGAATTATCATGGTGCAGAAAAGACGATGGTAATTTTAGATACGGCGAATTATCGGCAACGACGTGAAGAATCATTACGGCAGTTAGCTGAACATTCCGTAATGGAGGTTGTTTCAACGGGTCAGGCTGTCTTTTTAGATCCAATGCCGGCGCGTGAACGAAAACTACTACACCAGGAACTCCAAGATAATGATCATGTGAAGACGTATTCTCATGGTCGTGAGCCTTACCGGAGCGTTGTTATTGCACCCAAGAATTAGTCAAGTCAATTAATGAGTGATGAACGCCAATCTATTGACTTTTTTGACTGATGAAATTAAAATAATTGCGGTTAATATAAATTAAGATACTTGTTAAAGTAGTGAAAGTGCTTTGACCATGTGATTACCAGGATAATTGGTGGATGACGTGGAGGGCGCTTTTTTTATTAGAAAGGAGTCTTCGTGGTGGCAAATACTGATAATGATACGATTGCGGCAATTTCGACCCCGGTTGGCGAGGGTGGAATTTCAATTATCCGAATTAGCGGGGATGATGCGATCCCAGTCGCACAAAAGATCTATCGGGGAAAGGATCTTGCTAAAGTGCACACTAACACCATTAACTATGGTCATATTATCGATCTAGATAACGGTGAAGAAGTTGATGAAGTAATGGTATCAGTAATGCGGGCACCACATACGTATACTTGTGAGAACGTGGTTGAGATTAATTGCCACGGTGGGTTGCTCGCAACTAACCGGATCCTTCAATTAGTACTAAGCTATGGTGCACGGATGGCAGAGCCTGGTGAATTTACAAAGCGGGCGTTCTTAAATGGGCGACTTGATTTATCCCAGTCAGAGGCTGTCATGGACTTAATTCGGGCAAAAACCGACAAGTCAATGAAAGTAGCGTTGAACCAGCTTGACGGGAATCTTTCTCACCTAATTAGGAAGTTACGAAAGGATATCCTAGATGTTTTAGCACAGGTTGAAGTTAATATCGACTATCCTGAGTATGATGCTGTTGAAGAAATGACAACGAAGATGCTGAAGGAAAAGGCTACTGAAATCCGTCAACGGATTGAAGCCCTATTAAAGACCGCAAAGCAGGGGAAAGTTCTCCGCGAGGGGTTGGCGACCGCGATTATTGGGCGGCCAAACGTTGGTAAGTCTAGTTTATTAAATTCGTTATTACATGAAGATAAGGCAATTGTTACTAACGTTGCCGGAACAACCCGTGATGTGATTGAAGAATACGTTAACGTTGATGGGGTGCCATTGAAGTTAATTGATACTGCAGGGATTCGTGATACTAAGGATCAGGTTGAAAAGATTGGTGTTGAACGTAGTCGGAAGGCGTTGGATGCTGCGGACCTTATTCTGTTGCTAATTGATAATTCAGAAGCCCTAACTGCCGAGGATCGCGAACTTTTAGATGCCACTAAGGATAAGCAACGGATTGTAATTCTGAACAAGACCGACTTACCAAATAATGTTGACCGGAACGAGCTGAAGAAGCTAGTTGGTAGTGATAAGTTGATCGAGACTTCAATCGTCAAGAATGAAGGGATGAATCAGCTTGGTGAAACTATCAGTAAGATGTTCTTTGAAGAGGGAATTGAAAATAACCAGAATAGTGTAATGGTAACGAATGCTCGTCATATCGGGCTGTTACACCAGGCTGATGATGCCCTTGGTGATGTGCTTAAGGGGATTGCTGAGGGAATGCCGGTTGACTTAGTTCAGATTGATATGACTAGGTGCTGGGACCTTCTTGGTGAGATTACTGGTGACAGTTATCAGGATGAGTTGCTTGATCAGCTCTTTAGCCAGTTCTGTTTAGGAAAGTAGGAGGAAGAAAATGCAGACAAGTGAAGCAATACAATACGATAGCGACAACTATGATGTAATAGTTGTTGGTGCCGGTCATGCAGGGAGCGAGGCTGCCCTAGCTGCTGCAAGAATGGGGAATAAGACTCTTTTGGTAACGATTAACCTTGATATGGTGGCTTTTATGCCATGTAACCCATCTGTTGGGGGACCAGCTAAAGGAATCGTTGTCCGGGAAATTGATGCCCTTGGTGGTGAAATGGGACATAACATTGATAAGACGTATGTCCAAATGCGGATGCTCAATACCGGTAAGGGCCCTGCTGTCCGGGCGCTTCGGGCTCAAGCTGATAAACATGCCTACCACCGTTCAATGAAGGAAACGATTGAAAGACAACCTAATTTAGATCTTCGTCAAGCCACTGTTGATCAGTTGATCGTTGAAGATGGTGTTTGCAAGGGAGTTATCACAAATACGGGTGCCCGTTACCGCGCTAAGGCGGTTGTCTTGACCGTTGGAACGGCAGCACGGGGAAAGATTATTATTGGGGAACTCCAATATGAATCAGGTCCGAATAACTCTAAGTCAGCTGTTAAGCTTTCTGAGAACCTTGAGTCACTTGGCTTTGATCTTGAACGGTTTAAGACAGGAACACCACCACGGATTAATGGTAATACGATCCACTACAATGAAACTGAAGAACAACCAGGAGACAAGCAGGTTCACCACTTTAGCTTTGATACGCCTGATGATCACTACCTATCATTAAGTGAACAAATTTCTTGTTGGTTAACCTACACTAATCCGGGTACCCATAAGATAATTCGTGATAATCTTGACCGGGCACCGATGTTCTCTGGAGTAATTAAGGGTGTTGGTCCGCGTTACTGCCCTTCAATTGAAGATAAGATTGTTCGCTTTGCGGATAAGAGTCGTCACCAAATCTTCCTTGAACCAGAAGGACGTGACACGGATGAATGGTATGTTGATGGACTATCAACTTCGATGCCAGAAGAGATCCAGCAGAAGATCTTACATTCCGTTAAGGGGTTAGAAGATGCTCAATTAATGCGCCCGGGATACGCAATTGAATACGATGTTGTGGCACCATACCAGCTTCACCCAACCTTGGAGACTAAGTTAGTTAAGAACCTTTATACTGCTGGTCAGACTAACGGAACATCTGGTTACGAAGAGGCTGCTGGTCAAGGACTAATCGCCGGGATTAATGCTGGATTACGGGCACTTGGTAAGAAACCATTTGTCCTTAAACGATCAGATGCTTATATTGGGGTCATGATTGATGACTTAGTAACCAAGGGAACTAAGGAACCATACCGGCTACTAACTAGTCGGGCCGAATACCGCCTAATCCTTCGCCATGACAATGCAGATTTCCGTTTGATGGGGAAGGGTCATGAAATTGGCTTAGTGAGTGATGAACGTTATGCAAAGATGAAGAAGAAAGAGGAGCAGGTTCAAAAAGAGATTGCTCGCTTGAAGAGTGAAAAGCTTAAGCCAAATAATGACGAAGTGAACGAATTCATCGAAGCACATGGTGATAACAGGTTGAAGGATGCGATTACGGCAGCTGACTTTATTAAGCGGCCATACGTAGACTACGAGACCTTAATGAAGTTTATTCCTGAACCAGCCGAAAAACTTGATCGTCACGTAATCGAACAAGTAGAAATCCAACTGAAGTATGCTGGCTACATTAAGAAGGAAGAAGAAAAGGTTGCGCGGTTAAAGCGGATGGAAGCTAAGCGAATTCCTGCTAATATTGATTATGAAAAGATCGATGGGTTAGCAACTGAAGGTCGGCAAAAGCTGGAGAAGATCCGTCCAGAAACACTTGCCCAAGCATCTCGGATTAGCGGGGTTAACCCAGCTGACTTGGCAATTCTTAGTGTTTATATTCGGAAATAGGATTATTTCCCGGGAAATTAAAAGTAAAGTGAGACGTAGTGCAAAGTTAAATTTGACTTACGCCTCACTTTATTTCATTTACAAATATTCAGAGAATCGCTATACTGAAGATTGATTTAAAAAGCAAACGAGGCAAGTAGAGATGAGTGAAATGGTTAAAAAACCCCGAGAAGATTTTCAACCAATCCTTTTGGGAACTGACTTTAATTGTTACGGAATGGCACGGTCATTCTACCAACAATATGGTATTAAGAGTATTGCCTATGGAGTAATGCACATGGCACCAACTCGCTATACTAAGTTGGTAGATGTTCATGTTGTTGAAGGCTTTAGTGAAGACCCGATCTTTATTGAAACGATGCGAAAGATTGCGGCAAACCTTGATCCAAAGAAGAAGTATTTACTTCTTTCGTGTGGGGATGGGTATACCGAATTGATTGCTAACCACTTGGATGAACTGAAAGAGCACTTCATTTGTCCATACGTTGATGCCGACCTATTTAATAAATTAGGGACGAAGGAAACGTTCTATGAAGCAGCGGAAAAGTATGGATTACCTTATCCAAAGACAAAGATCATCACTAAGGAAGAAGTTGAATCGGGAGAACCAATTCAACTACCATTTGATTTCCCAGTTGCGTTAAAGCCATCTGATAGTGTTGAGTGGCTGGATGTCCAATTTGAAGGACGGAAAAAAGCGTATGTCTTAGATAAACGTGAACAGTTTGATGAATTAATGCCAAAAATCTACCAAGCTGGCTACACCGGGAAAATGATTGCCCAAGACTTTATTCCAGGTGATGACTCTAACATGCGGACCGTTAACGCCTACGTTGACTCTGACCATAACGTTCGGATGATCAGTCTTGCCCATCCGTTATTGGAAGATCCTTCTCCAGTTGCGGTTGGTAACTACATGGTGATTTTGCCGGAAAAGGATATGACAATTTACAAGACGATCCAAAAGTTCTTGGAAGAGGTAAAATACGTTGGCTTTGCGGACTTTGACATGAAGTACGACCGGCGGGACAAGCAATTCAAGATTTTCGAAATTAACCTTCGCCAAGGACGGAGTAGCTATTACTGTACTTTAAACGGCTATAACTTAGCTAAGTACGTGGTTGATGACGTGATTGATCATAAGCCATTTACCGGAACTGACTATGCTGAAGGAAATAAGTTATGGTTAAATGCACCGAAGAAAGTGTTCTATCGGTACGCTAAAGAAAACCAATACAAAGAGAAGGCAAAGAAGTTGCTCGAAGCAGGGCAATGGGGAACGACTGCTTTTGATAAGAATGATAGTTTGAAGCAACGACTATTAATGCATTATTCATTCTGGTTGATTAACAAGAATTACCAAAAGTACTTTGTTCAACGTTAAGTAAAGGAGCATTAGATATGTGCGGAATTGTTGCATTTGTTGATAATGAAGATCCTAAAATTAAAGATAGTTTAATCCGGAAAATGAAAAACCGGATTATTCACCGGGGACCAGATTCGGAAGGACAATATGTAGATGAAAATGTTGCCCTTGGTTTCCGTCGACTGAGTTTTATTGACGTTAAGAGTGGTAACCAGCCAATTTTTAACGAAGATAACAGCATGGCAATTGAATTTAACGGTGAAATTTATAACTTTAAGGAATTACGGGAAGAATTAATTGATTTGGGGCATACCTTTAAGACCCATGCCGATACGGAAGTAATTCTCCACGGTTATGAACAATGGGGTGACGATGTCCTAAAGAGACTCCGGGGGATGTTTGCCTTTGTAATCTGGGACTTCAAAAATAAAGATATGTTTGGAGCACGGGATCACTTTGGGATCAAGCCGCTTTACTATGGCAAGATGAACGGGACATTCTTTGTTGGTTCTGAAATTAAGGCTTTTATTGACCACCCGCATTTCGATAAGGAATTAAATAAGAACGCCCTAAAGCCATACATGACTTTCCAGTATTCAGCAACTCAAGAAACCTTCTTTAAAGGGATCTACAAGTTGCCAGAGGGTCACTGCTTCCACTATAAAGATGGTCAATTCAACATGAAGGAATACTGGGATGCTGACTTTGATCCTCAAGATGAAGGGTTTGATAAGGCCGTTGATAATATTGAGGATATCGTGACCGACTCAGTTAAAGCCCACTCATTTGCTGATAAGGGAATTAAAGTTGGTTCCTTCCTTTCCGCAGGGGTTGATTCTAGTTACGTTACTGCCATGATGCGGCCAGATAATACGTTCTCAATTGGCTTTGACAGTACTTACGATGAAACTAAGCAGGCCCGCGAATTAGCCGCTAAGCTTGATCTCAAGAACACTGATGCCAAGTTAACTAATGAGGAAGCCTTCCATACTTTCCCATTGATTCAATACTACTTGGATGAACCTGATTCAAATCCATCAGTTATTCCATTATACTTCTTGACCCGGCTAGCAAAGGAAAACGGCTATAAGGCCATGCTTTCTGGTGAAGGGGCCGATGAATTATTTGCTGGTTACATTGATTATGGGTTCAACTCTAATTCAATGTTGATTCGCTGGTTCACTGATAAGCTCCGTGAATTGCCACAAGCAAAGCGATACAAGATTGCTAAATGGCTGGATGGCAAGCACTTCCACGGACAATTACATATGTTCCGGGCATTGGCACCAGTTCGTGAATCTAAGTTTATCGGTCAAGCCTACATCTTCTCACCTGATGAAGCGGCAGATATTTTGCAAGACGATTATAACTGTGGACCAACAATTGACGATATTATTGATCCAATCCTGAAGAATGTTGAAGATAAAGATATTGATGAAGTTGCAAAGAAGCAGTACCTCGATATCCACAAGTTTATGCCTGGTGACATTTGCTTAAAGGCGGATAAGATGAGTATGGCAAACTCACTAGAATTGCGGGTACCACTATTGGACCGTGAAGTAATGCGAGTTGCTGGTCATACACCAACTAAGTACCTCTTCAACCGTCATGGAACTAAGTGGGCTTTCCGGATGGCTGCTAACCGTCACCTTCCTGAAGAATGGGCAACGCGGCCAAAGATGGGCTTCCCTGTTCCAGTTCGGGCATGGTTACGGGAAAAGAAGTACTATGAAGAAGTACGGGAACTCTTTGAGCAAGACTTTGTTAAGGAATTCTTTGACCAAGATAAGATTTTGAAGTTGTTAGACGATAACTTCAATGACAAGATCGATGGTCGGCGGAAGATTTGGACAATTTATACCTTCTTGGTATGGTACAAGCAATACTTTATTGATGACTTTATTCCAGAAGAAGTAAAGAAGCTTGACGAGGTGGCTGAATAAATGCTCACGCTAAAGGAAATTACTGATTTACTAAAGGAAAATGGCCTCTACAAAGAAACAATTGTAGGTGGTAATTGGTACTACACCGTTCCGGAAAAAGAAGCGGCTGCTGAGATTAATGATTTATCTTACGACTCACGGAAGATCAGTGCAGGAACACTATTTTTCTGCAAAGGATTGAAATTCAATCCTG
The DNA here is from genome assembly GCF_022651205.1 of Limosilactobacillus sp. Taxonomy (GTDB): domain Bacteria; phylum Bacillota; class Bacilli; order Lactobacillales; family Lactobacillaceae; genus Limosilactobacillus. Next base: position 12,055 of record NZ_JALCQI010000010.1, on the reverse strand, counting down.
AATATTTAGTAAGTGCAATTAAGAAGGGGGCAACGGCTTCTATTGCTGAGCTTGTTTATACTGACAAACTCGATCAGCCAGCCCAGTCAACACCGCAAATCATTGTTACTGACGTTCAAAAGGCAATGGCCGTTATTGCCCGCCATTTCTATGGTTGTCCAGATGAAAAACTGGAATTAATTGGCTTTACGGGAACCAAGGGGAAGACAACCTCGGTTTACTTTACTCGTCATATTTTGGCGCATGAATTTGGACCAATTATTGGTCAATTCTCGTCAATTAATGAATGTGTTGATGGTAAAAACTTTATTGAAGCTCACCTGACCACACCAGAATCGTTGGACCTCTTCCGGATGATGCGGGAAGCCGTTGACAATGGGATGAAGTACTTAGTAATGGAAGTATCAAGTCAGGCATACAAGAAGTCTCGGGTCTATGGTCTCCACTTCAACATTGGCGTCTTCCTAAATATTTCACCTGACCACATCAGTCCTGTTGAACACCCGACATTTGATGATTACCTTTGGTGTAAGAGCCAGATCATCGTGAATAGCGATACTGTGATCCTAAATCGGGATATGAACTACTATGAATTGCTATCTCAAAAGGCGCAGGAGCTAGGGAAGAAATTAATCACCTTTGGTAGTGATGAAAGCGATGCGGACTACCGCTATCATGGTAAGGACCATGGTTACTTTGATGTTTCAACACACAATGTCAATTTACCAGCCGTTAAGGGTGAATTCCGTGTAATGATTCCGGGACACTTTAATTACAGTAACGCTTTGGCAGCAATTACGGTTAGCGCCCAGTTGAAGGACGATACCAGCGATTTTGCTCAGGGATTGAAGGAAACAAAGGTCCCTGGTCGAATGGAAATTTTGAAGAATCATGCGGGATTGGTAGCCTGCGTAGATTATGCTCATAATTACCTGAGTTTATCCGAAAGCTTTAAGTTTATGAAGCATGAATACCCGAATGGCAAGTTAATCGTGGTTATTGGTGCTGCTGGTGGTAAAGCAGAGTCACGGCGGAAGGATGTTGGCCGTGCCCTTTCCGAATATGCAGATGTTGCAATTTTAACCAGTGAGGATAACTTCTTTGAAGATCCTCATCATATTGATGAAGCGATTAAGGAACACATTACAAACCCGAACGTTAAGGTAATTATCAATGTTGATCGGGTAGCAGCGATTAAGCAAGCATTTGAAATGGCTAAACCAGGGGATGCAATGTTTATGGCTGCCAAGGGACGCGAACAGTTCATGCACGAAAAGGGCCAAGATATTCCTTACGTGGGTGATTACCAGTTGTCCCAAAAGTTAATGAAAGAGTATGATAAATAACAGGTGAGGAAAGCTACGCCATTTATCAATTTTATGGTAAACTTTTCTTAGCTTTATAATGATTATTGAAATCGAGGGATACAGGTAATGAAAACATTTCGTCAAACGATGAGTTGGATAATCCCAATCGTAATTGGATTATTAATCGCTTTATTGATTAAGCAATTCCTATTCCAAATTGTGCGGGTTGATGGTCCATCAATGCAGCCAAACTTACAAAATAATGAACGGGTCTTTTGCTTAAAGACAGCCAAGATTCATCGTGGGAGCGTTATTGTTTTCGATGCTAACGGAGTGGATCCTCAGGTTGCGACGAAGACCGATTACGTTAAGCGGGTTATCGGTGTCCCGGGAGACACTGTCCGGTCCCAAAATGGTAACATTTACGTTAATGGACGGAAGGTTAACCAGGATTACATTAACAAGACTCAACGAACTTCTGGAACCGGTAACTGGACGCTGAAGAGCGTTTCCGTTCAAAATAACTGGTTGCGAAACAGTGGTGCAACGAAGGTACCGCAGGGCGAATACTTTGTCCTTGGGGATCACCGGAGCGTTTCTAATGATGGACGTTACTGGGGCTTTGTACCAAAGAGTAAGATTGATGGGGTTGTAAAGGTTCCTTCATGGACCGGAACAGCTACGACCCGTTACAACGTCAATAAAGAATGGAAACATTATTGGGCTAACTAAGGATTGATCCTATGATGGTCAAATAACGAAATTATCAAAATTTATAAACTGTTCTAAAGATTCTGGCAAATAACTAGTATTTTTAGAACAGTTTTTTTATTCTATTTGAGAAGGATCGAGGATTGTTAATCCGATTTAGATAGGAGAATAATAATGCGTTCAAAGAAACTATCAACAATTTTATTGGCCACAACATTAACAATGGCATTAGTAGCGACACCTGTCTCACAGGTTGTTGTTCATGCTGATCAGCAAACGACAACAAGCTCGAATTCAGCGTCAGCAACCCAGACACACACGATTAATAAGTCGTACGTTGTCTATGGCGCAGGGGCCGCAGATAAGAGTGAATTAAGTAATATTCTTGGTGTTAGCGATGATTTCACTACATTGACGGCAACGGCTAGCGACTATCAAAAATACATTAATCCGAATGACTCAACAACAAATGCAGCGATGGTTAGTTCAGTGTCAATTGTGCCGACTGATCCGGGTTCTGGAGTAAAGGTAAATGTTAAGAAGTTTAACGGGCAAAGTAATATCACCAAGGTAACTGCTCAACAGTATGCGATGGTTGCGCAAATGGCGGGGGTAACGGACGTTACAATTACTGTTTCTGCCAACCGACCAGTGTCTGGTGAATCGGCCCTGACCGGGGTTTACAAGGCACTGAATGAAGATGGGATTAACCTTAATAGCCAAAATACGCAGTCTGCTAACCAGATGCTTGGTGCGACGAATAAGGCAATTGATGCCAATAAGGATGACAGTAGCTACCCAGGCAAGTTAATGGCAGCAGTTGGTGATACGACTAAGCAGATTAATAAGCAAAAGCGGCAAGGAGATCAACCAACTCAAGTTCAAATTGAGGCAACATTAAATCAGAACTTAAAGAAGCAAAATATTTACAATGAAACAAAGAATTACACGACCACGATTGTAAATGCCTTAGTTCAATTTAATAATGCACCAATTAGTTCAAGCAAGGACTACAGCTCTCACGTGAGCGACACAATCAATAATGTTAAGAACTCAACCGGAGACATGATGAATAAGGCTAAGCAGTTTTTGAATTCAAAAGATGGTCAAGCAGCTCAGCAGCAGGCTCATTCTTGGTGGGATCGGTTTGTGAACTGGATCCAAGGTTTCTTTAATTAAAGGATTGACGAACCTAAAAAGCTTTTGTATATTAATAAACGATAATTAGAAACACAGTGATGAGGAAAGTAGCCTTTGAACTAGTTAAGATAGCGAACCCGAGTGAGTGAAAGCGGGTTAACTAGACCTGGGCGAAAGTAACCGCTGAGTGGTTAGGGCGACCAAGGAAGTTCTAACCGGGAGCGCCCGTTATAGCGTCATCGTATCTAAAGATGATTTATGTACGTGTAGAGGCACCATTAGTGATAATGGTGTGAATAAAAGGTGGTAACACGCTTCGGCGCCCTTTAAGCAGTCTGCTTAAAGGGCGTTTTTTAGTAAAACAATTGTTAAGAGAAATATACTTGGGGGAATTGGAATGACAGAAACAAGGGTTACAGGACGACAGACATTAGTAATTGCCTCTTTAATTTTTGGGGTATTATTTGGGGCCGGGAACTTAATCTTTCCGGTATATCTAGGACAGCTAGCAGGCGCCCATTGGTTAAGTGCGAGTACTGGATTTCTAATTTCCGGTGTTCTTTTACCGCTAATGGCATTATTAGCAATCAGTATTACGCGCTCTAACGGGATTTACGATTTAGCACGGCCGAATGGTCACTACTATGCGTTAACTTTTTTAATCTTGGTTCAAGCAACACTGGGGCCACTATTTGCGATGCCCCGAACGGCAACTGTTCCGTATACGATTGGGTTTGCGCCGCATATTTCTGCGAGTGGAAATGTTATTGGGTTATTAATTTATACCGGGATCTTTTTTGCGATCGTTTTTGGCCTGACCGTTACCGAAGCTAAAATTACAGACTTGATCGGAAAAATTCTTAATCCTGTTTTCCTGGTTTTACTGTTTGTTATCTTTTTTCTTGCCTTTCTCCGGCCAATGGGAAGTACCCAGACGACTTCAGTTACAGCGGACTACACGACTCATGCATTTGCGAGTGGCTTCCTTCAGGGATATAACACAATGGATATTTTGGGATGTCTTGCCTTTGGGGTCGCCGTAATTAGTGCGATCAAGGAGCTGGGGATTAAGGAAACGAGGACGATTTCATGGACCACGGCCAAGAGTGGGACGATCGGGATCATGGGAATTGCCGTTATTTATATATGCCTAATCTGGCTTGGTGCGACGAGCCTTCATGAATTTAAGATTGCGGATAATGGAGGAATAACTCTTGCCCATGTTGCCTACTATTACATGGGAATTGCGGGGAATGCGTTATTGGCAACCTTAACCTCCATTACCTGTTTAACAACGGCAATGGGACTCGCAGTAGCCTTTTCAGAGGACCTTCATAAGTTATTTCCTCGGGTTCCTTATAAAGCCTTTCTTTTGTTCAACTGCCTTTTCTCATTCCTAGTGGCCAATTTAGGGTTAGATAAGATCATTACTTGGTCGACACCGATGTTAATGTTTCTTTACCCGTTAGCGATAACCCTGACGCTTTTGGGAATCACATCGCCATTATTTAAGACCGACCCGGTTGTTTATCGAATTACGACGGGATTGACACTGATCCCGGCAGTCTTTGATTTGGTCAACAACTTGCCATTAGTTCTGCGACAGACAGTGGTTGCACAGGGGATGATTAGCTTTGCTCAACAACACTTTCCGCTTTTTTCACTGGGCTTCTCGTGGATTCCGTTTGCCGTTGCTGGATTTGTCATTGGGATTGGAATTTGCCTGGTTCGGAATCAACGGGAGAAAAAGAAAAGCTAAAATGAATGAAATTTTGGCTATTCTTAGTTATACTAAATTCAATTAAGAATAGAAGGAGTAGATCAGAATGGAAATCACAATTAATGGTGAAGCTCGGCAATTAGTTGGTAATCCGCCAGAAGTTGGCGATGAGTTTCCGCACTTTAAGGTTTTTGATAAGAATAATGATAAGATCAAAACCCGCCAATTACTCGGGAAAGTGACGTTATTAAGTGTTGTTCCTAACATCAATACTCCAGTATGTAGTATTCAGACGAAGAGGTTTAACTCAACGATGGATCAATTCCCGGACGTTAACTTTCTAACGATTTCAACCAATACCATTGAAGAGCAACAAAAGTGGTGTGCGGCTGAGGGTGTGCAAAATATGCAGCTGGTATCTGACAGGGAGGAATCCTTTGGTTACGAATCTAAGTTGCTGATTCCGGATGAGGGAGTCCTGGCTCGGTCAGTTTGGATCCTGGATAAGGAAGGGAAAGTCGCATATCGGCAAATTGTAAAAGAATTGACTAATGAACCCGACTACGATCAGGCATTAGCTGCATTGAAAAAGTTATTGTAAAAAAGTGAGGACCCCTAATAGAAGTCAGTTGAGACTTTTACCAGGGGTCCTTTAACTGTCTTATATGACCTTGATAATAATGCCAACAATTGTAAAAAGGATTTCACTGATTAGGATTAATTGAAGGCTAATCAGAATGTTAAAAAATGTTGTCATTTTATCGGGATGCTGGACAAAAACTTTAATTCGTCGGTAAACGATGGGGATGGTAACAAGGCTTAGCAGGGTCAACACAGGTAAGTAGTGAAGGACAACTGCAGCGATAATCATAATGTAACTTAGAACGTAGCAGTCGATTAAAACCTTCATAGCTGCGGAACGACCGATGTAGTAGACAAGGGTGTGTTTGCCGATTTGAATATCTTCGTCCCGGTCACAAATATTATTTCCAAGCATGACGTTACTAATTACAAGGATTGCCGGCAGAGCAACGATGAGACCCTTCACCCAGAAGAAGGGGTCAAATTGAGGACTGTTATAAATATTAATGTAGATGGCGAGTAGGGTAATGTTATAGCCCATTGTAATTCCAGAAGCAGGTTCACCTAAAGGGGTCTTAAGAATCGGGTGAGGACCACCAGAGTAGGCGTATCCAATCAAGAAACTTAAGAGACCGATCAAAAGTAGCGGCCAGCCAGTCTTAAATGTCAGATAGATCCCAATTGCTGCCGAAAGGAGAACGAGACTGCCGATGATTAATCGGGCCCAAGGAAGGCTGATTTTAAATTTGGCAATAATGTTGTTCTCTGAAACCGATCCGCTATCATTAAACCGCTTATAGTCGGTATATTGATTGTGACCGTTAACGGCAAGATGGAAACAGATAACCGCAATAAAGAGGAGAGCGGCATCGCCAATATTGAAGTGATCATAATAAAAATAGGTGAAGGCACAACCTAATAAGTAAGGTAGCGCCGAAATGACAGTTGTTTGTGCTTGAACAAGAGCTTTGAATTGCTGTCGGTGGGTTGGAATATCCATGAATTTATCTTCTCCCTTTCTGATATTAATCAATGCCTATTTTAGCTTATTCCACCCCACAGTTGATAAAATAATGCATAAAAACACCTCCAAATTAGTAATTAACTAATCTGGAGGCGTTTTTATCCTTTAAGTGGATTGTTAGTCATCAGCTTCAACGCTAATAACTTTCTTATTTTGTGCATTAACCTTAACTTCAGTTGACTTGTGGCCGTTGACAACTTCAACGTCCCATACTGGGGTGCCATTGTCGTTTTCAAGGGTCCAAGATTGCCCCTGTCCCTTTTTAGCGGCCTTTTCAGCGATCTTGTTGGCTTGCTTCCGACTAATGGCTTTATCTAAGTCAAGGTTTGTTTTTTGCTCGCCATTATCTAGTGCTTCTGACTTAGTATTGGTAACTTTACCGGACTTTGCGTCAATATCGGCTGAGTATTCCTTTTGGTTGTCAGCACCAGAGATTTCGTAAACAAACTTATTGCCCTTAGTTTCTAATTGAATTTCATCAACCTTAACGTTCTTGAATTGCTTGTGGAATTTCTTTACAGCGGCCTTTTCGTTAAGTTTAATTTTACTGGTTGAAACGGTAGCGGCAGAGACAGTTGGACTTGTAGCCAGAGCGACGCCACCTAAGGAACTAGTGGTTAAGACAGTAACTGCTAATAAATGAGTGAGTTGCTTCTTGAGTGATTGTTTTTTCATAATAACCTCCTAGTGATTGTTTTTTATGTTGACTTAATTATACATTTAATAGTGATCGTTTTTGTGTAATAATTCTTATTTATTTCTTAAGCTGATTGAGAAACGGGTAAATTCATAAATAAATGCAAAATATGCTTGTAATTTGAGGAAAGACTTGATATTATTATTTGTGCTGTGTTATAGTATGACCCGTTAGTCAAGTGGTTAAGACACCAGCCTTTCACGCTGGTATCGTGGGTTCAAATCCCGCACGGGTCACTTTATTGGGCTATAGCCAAGCGGTAAGGCAACGGTTTTTGGTACCGTCATGCGCTGGTTCGAATCCAGCTAGCCCAATTAATATAGCAATGAAAAAGGATTGCGATTTTCTCGCAATCCTTTTTTTGTAAATTCAAATGTTTCATATGAAACACACGTTAAAAGTGACCCTTAACATCTTTATCAGAAAAGCTTTTGGGATCAGGAATAAAGGAAATATCAGTATCGACAATTCCAAATTTCTTTCTGAGTGCCCGTTCGATCTTCTCTGAAAGTTGGTAACTCTCAAGAATCGTCATTTTAGCATCGACCAATACGGTAGCATCCAGTGAAACAACATTCCCGTTATAGTGAGCTTTTAGTTCGGCAACATTTTTGACTTTTTTTACGCCTAAAATTGCATCACGGTACTCTTTCTCAGCTTTGGGATCAAAGTAATCAACTAAATTCAAACTAGTTTGGAAGAAGATCTTCAGTCCAGAATAAAGGATGAAGAAACCAACGATAATACTGGTGACTCCATCAAGCCAGGCAAGATCAAATAGGAGAGCACCGGAAATAGCAATCATGGTTCCAATACTGGTAAAGGCATCAGCAAGGCTATCCTGTGCAGATGCCAAGAGGGCGGCATTTTGCAATCGTTGTCCTGCTCGCCGGTTCATGTACCAAACGACAATCATGATTACCGATGCAATTCCAGCACCGATAATGGCAACTGGTTGGGGGACAACCCGACTTGCGGGATTAAGTAGGGCCTTAATTCCATCGATCACAACGTCAAAGGCGATTACGAGCATGATGACTGCCGTTACTAATGAAAAGACCGTTTCATAACGCCACCGAATGAATTGCATTCGCTGGTCACCACCAAGGATATTTTCGTTTTCTTCCGGCATTTCAACACCGGCAATGTCATCATCATCAATATCTTGGGCAATGTGCAGACCCATCATCAAGAGAAAAGTTGAGATGATTCCAGAGAGGTTATTGAAGGCGTCGGCCCGCAAAGTTTGTGATTTACTAACTTCGGCTAACCAGTATTCAATAATAGAAATTGAAACATAAGCGACCAGGTTAAAAATTAAATGGCGCTGTGATGCCCGAATTTTGGCTAACTCATTTGCCTGGTTATGTTCCCAAAGGTTCATTTCACGATTAATATGTTTTTTTAATTTACTCAATTCGTGATACTCCCTAAAATTACAGTTTAGCTACTATCATAACGCTAATTTAGGTTAATGGAGAATAAAGAGACGAAATGATAAGTATTCGCCTATTATTTCGTCTCTTATCGTATATTTAATCGTTAATGGCCTTAGCTAATCGGTTTAAGCCATCCTTAATTTGAGCAAGCGGATAGGCGATATTGATCCGGATAAAGTGGTTACCGTTCCCATGGTAATAGGTTCCCGGATTAATAATCAGCCCCGTCTTTTCCCGAATTTGTTGTGCGAGAGCTGCACTATCATCAGTAACTTCACCAACGTCAATCCAGACCAGGTAAGTTGCAGTTCCTGGTACAACATGGAGTTGCGGAAGCTGATCACTGATAAACTTTTCGAGGTATTCCCGATTACCCAATAAGTAATTCTTGAGCTGGTGGAGCCAATCAGCACCCTTAGTGTAAGCAGCAATGGTTCCTGGGATTGCGAGTAAGTTTGGTTCAGCAACCTCGTACTTATTGATTGCTCGGGTAAAGCGTTCCCGTAGGATTGGATTAGCGACGATCCCAGTAGCGGCATGAAGAGCAGCAACATTAAAAGTCTTACTTGTTGAAACAAGAGTTACAAGGTTTTGCCGACAATCTTCTGGTAGGGAGAAGGTTGGGGTATAGTCGTGACCTTTAAGAACCAGATCGCCATGAATTTCATCGCTAATCACAATGATTCCGTGCTTCTGGGCTAATTTAATGATCTTAATTAGTTCATCACGGGTCCAAACGTAGCCGGTTGGGTTGTGGGGGTTGCACAAGATCATCAAGGTCGTTAGTGGATCACTCATTTTCTCTTCAAGATCATTCCAGTCAACAGAATAGGTATAAGTGGAGCGATCGTAAATCATTTGGCTAGCTAGGGCGTGGCGACCACTATTTAAGATTGAGTTGTAGAAGGTATTATAGATTGGTTCCATTAAAAGAACGTTATCGCCTTCGTGACTGAGGTGGTTGACGCTAGCGGTAATTGAAGGGATAACACCAGTTGAAAATTGCATCCAGGAAGTTTCCGCCTTGGCATTATGTTCAGTTTGATACCAATGAGCAACCGCATCAAAATATTCTTGACTTGGATATTCGTAACCAAAAGTACCAGAATTAATTTTATCCTTCATTGCCTGCATGATTTCAGGTGCCGTTTTGAAGTCCATATCAGCGGTAGTCATCGGTAATTCGTTAGGCTTAACATCCCACTTCTCCGAATTAGTGTGACGCCGATCGAGAATAGTATCAAAATCGTATTTCATGTTGTAACCATCCTTTTCTTATTAAACGATGTGCTGTTTACCTTTGATTGTACATCTTTAGGATTATTTTTAATAAAGAGGAAACGAAAATAGAGCTTCGGTAAAGGGGAATATTAACATGCAAGAAATCAAGGACGGATATTATGATGGTGAACGGCCACTTTACGGCATTCATGACGCAAAACTAATTAACACAACGTTTGGTAAGGGAGAGTCGCCGTTAAAGGAAACCGCAAATTTGGATCTTAACGGGGTGCTCTTTACTTGGAAATATCCGCTCTGGTATTCAGAACACATTAAAGTCACGGATACTATCTTTGAAGAGATGTCACGTTCTGGCATTTGGTACACCAATGATATTGAGATTACTAACAGCACTATCCAGGCACCAAAGGAATTCCGGCGGTGTGATGGGATTACGCTTGATGATGTTCATTTTTCTGATGCTGCTGAAACAATGTGGAACTGTAAGAACATTAAGATGCATGATGTCTATGCTAATGGCGACTATTTAGGGATGAATAGTGAAAATATCTATGTCGATCACCTGGATCTTGTTGGTAATTACCTCTTTGATGGCGCTAAAAACGTTGAGGTTCATAACTCGCGGCTGGTTTCAAAGGACGCTTTCTGGAACTGTGAAAATGTCACGATCTATGATTCGAAAATCAGTGGTGAGTACCTTGCTTGGAATACTAAAAATATTACCTTTGTTAATTGTACAATCGAAAGTGATCAGGGCCTGTGTTATGTCGACCATTTAACAATGAAAAATTGCCGGACGTTGCGGACTGATCTAGCATTCGAATTATGTAGTAACGTCGATGCTGAAATTAAGGGATCAATTATGAGTATTAAGAATCCGATCAGTGGACAAATTAAGGTTGATCACGTCGATGAGATCATTATGGATGATCCAAAGATTGATCAAAGTAAGATTAAAATTATTCAAAAGGATATAAAGTAGACAAGAATAATTATTGAAGATCGAAACAATTAAAGGTAATATTGTTAATATAATAAAATTCTAATGTTATTTTAATATTTGAAGGGAGTCCTCTTAATGTCACGAAAAGTTGCTGTTATTGGAATGGGGCATGTTGGCTCAACGGTTGCGCACTACATTGTTGCAAATGGCTTTGCGGATGATTTGGTATTAATTGATTCAAACGAAGACAAAGTTAATGCTGATGCCCTTGATTTTAAGGACGCAATGCCAAACTTACCATTTCACACGAATATTGTGGTAAATGATTATTCGGCATTAAAGGACACCGATGTAATTGTTTCCGCAGTGGGGAACATTAAGCTCCAGGATCAGCCCCAAGCGGACAGGTTCGTTGAATTACCATTCACTTGGAAGGCGGTTAATGACGTTGCCCCTAAGATTAAGGAAAGTGGCTTCTCCGGGAAGATCGTAGTCATTTCAAATCCAGTGGATGTGATTACATCCCTGTACCAGAAATTGACTGGATTGCCAAAGGGCCAGGTAATTGGAACGGGAACGCTGCTTGATTCAGCACGAATGAAGCGGGTTGTCGCGGATGAATTTAACGTTGATCCACGTTCTGTTAGTGGTTATAACCTTGGTGAACACGGTAATTCTCAATTCACCGCTTGGTCAACGGTTCGGGTTCTTGACCAACCGATTACAAAGTTGGCCGCAGAACAAAATATCGATCTCCAAGAGCTTGATAAGGAATCAAAACTCGGTGGTTGGTACGTCTTTAAGGGAAAGAAGTACACGAGTTATGGAGTCGCAACAGCAGCGGTTCGCTTAGTTAACGTGATCTTAAGTGATGCGCAAACTGAACTCCCTGTATCTAATTTCCGAAAAGAATACGGGGTTTACCTTTCTTACCCAGCAATTGTTGGTCGTCAAGGGATCGTTAAGCAATGTCAATTAGACCTAACCGATGAAGAGCTTCAAAAACTCCAAAATTCCGCTAACTTTATAAAGCAGAAGTATGAGGAAAGCAAGGAAGCAGGGAAATAATTCTTAAAGTATGGTACGTCATAGGAGGCCAGGTACTCCTGTGGCGTATTTTTTGTAGTGCGCCCGGCATGGGTATTAGCTAGGCGGTGAAAGTCCGCTATGGGTCGTAGTAGTCGGAACCATGAGCTGAGGACAAGGGTGTCCATTGTGAGGTGGAATCTGAAGGAAGTCTAAGGCAAAGT
>NZ_JALCQI010000009.1 GCF_022651205.1 Limosilactobacillus sp. | reverse complement strand
CGCGTTTCTTCTTCTTGACGAAGGTAAATTGTGATAATCGAGATAAAGATTGAAGTTCCTAGTGAACTAATGAGGATCATCGGAATCGCAATGTAGCGAACTAGTACCCAACCAGTTGGACTAAACAGGAAAATAAAGATCATCTGAATTGATTCCATTGACAGGCCAACAATGAAGCTCCGCCAAGGTGTCATAACAGTAAAAGAACTATTCTTATCCTTATAAAGATAGCCAGAAAGCAAACCGATTAAAGTAGAACTAGGAATATAAAACCACGCTTCACTGGCAAACCCAGCCTGAAAAGCACGGTGGAGACCAGCAATTAGCCCCACAGATCCTCCTACCCAAGGACCACCAATGATCCCGGACGTTGTCACCGCTAGAATTCGTGCGTTTACCACTGAGTAATCGTGAGAAACGGCAGTTAGAATGATCTTATTATGTAATTCGTTAGCAGGATCAATTTCAATCCCCGTTGCGTTCGCCAAAATTGCAAAGAGGGAAAAAATGATTACTAACTGCAGCTTAGCAACAATTGTTTGGGCAAAAAGACACTTACGAAACGCTGGAATATTTACCAAAAGGAAGGCACAAATGATAACAAAGCCGACCCGTTCGGTCATCAAGATCGTTAAATATAGCATCCGTTTTATCCCCTGTTATTGTTTAGTTCCCGTATTAATTACCGGCTGGGTTCCCCGTTCACTAATAATTGCTACCATAATGTTATTGATGATTTGAAGACGTTGATCGTCAGTCAGATCCAAGTTGGCTTCCTTTGATAGACGGTCAATTGCTGCTTCTGTAATTGATACAGCACCCTCAACAATAATCTTTCGGGCTGAAAGAATGGCCGATGATTGCTGCTTCTGAAGCATCGCACTTGCAATTTCGGTCGCGTAGGCTAAGTGAGTTAACCGTGTTTCAATGATTTTAACCCCAGCAACGTTCAACCGTTCTTGCAACTCATTTGCTAAGCGGTCAGATACCTCTGTCGGATTACTCCGTAAGGTCAATGCATTCTCATTTTCAAACGTATCATATGGATATTCACTTGCAACGTGACGAATTGCCGACTCGCTTTGAATCTGAACAAATTGTTCGTAATCATCAACAGAAAACAGTGCCTTGGCAGTATCAACAACTTTAAAAACAATTACCGCAGCAATTTCAACCGGGTTCCCCTTTGAATCGTTAACTTTAAGGATTTGACTATTAAAGTTCCGAACCCGAAGTGAAACCGGTTCCTTATCGGTAAATGGTACTGTCATGAACAGTCCAGCATCACGAATGGTACCAATATAATTTCCGAAGAAAGTTAATGCCTTGGCTTCATTAGGTTGGATGATCGTTAAACTACTAGCCAAAATTAGGACTAAAATTATCAAAATAATTCCTGCAACCATCCCCAGTAAGTGACCAAAGCGAAAACCACTGTATACCAACCAAAGTCCAAATAAGGCACCAACTATTGCTACTAGTAGCCCTACATATCCATTAATATGAAATGCCTGTTTTTCTTTCATCTTGTCTAACTCCTCCTTAAAATCGCAGTCCCTTTGGATAAAAATTCTTAACCGTTTTTTGAACTAACTTGCCAAAACCACAAGGATGACCAGCACAAACCAATAAGTACCAACCATTTGGCAGCTCTTGTTCAACCGCAATCGTATCCCCGTGAACATACTGGCGCCACTGCTCTTCATTGATTTCTAACGTCTTCTCAGACTTATCTGGGTGAAGGAAGAGTGCCAATGCAAGTGATGGTTCAAAGCGACGTTTCTTAAAGGTTCCCAAATGTAATCCTGGTCGAAGAATATTCAGGTCATCAAGTTGATTAATCCCAGACGGCAAATCGTAAAGTTGATCACCGAACAATACGAGATGATTAGGTTGATAATCAGGGATCACTGTATCGTTGAACTCACAAAACAATTCTTGTTGCTCTTTGCTCAAGCTATAACTAGTTTGACGCTTCTTTTTCTTCCGACCTTTTCGTTTAACCGAATGGCCCTCAACCTTATCTCCATACTTAAACTTGGCTATAAAATGTCCTTCCCCCTTAATATGATGTGGGAAAAGACGGACAGCCTTGGCTAATTCAGGATTACCATCTGCCCATTCGGGACGTCCATGATCCATTCCAGGATATGAATCAATTTCCATCATCTTCATTGATGGATAGTTTTTAAGAATCCAACCAGCATTTTGCTCATCCTCTTCTGGCGAGAACGTACAAGTCGAGTATACTAAAATGCCACCTGGTTTAAGCATCTTTACCGCTGAAGCGATAATCTTTCGCTGCCGGTTTGCACACTCGGCTGGATACTCTGGATTCCAGTATTCAATTCCTGCTGGCTCTTTCCTAAACATCCCCTCACCAGAACATGGTGCATCAATCAAGATCCGGTCAAAGAACTGCGGAAACTGCTTTTCCAATTCCTCAGGGCTTTCATTCATTACTACCGTGTTACGGGTTCCCCAGCGTTCTAAGTTCTCTGCCAATATTTGTGCGCGCTTCCGAAAAATCTCGTTAGCAACTAAAAGCCCCTGGTCATTCATTAGTGAAATTAAATGAGTTGATTTTCCACCAGGAGCCGCGCATAAATCAAGGACACGTTCACCTGGTTGCGGATCGACAACCTCACCAACATACATTGCAGATGGTTCTTGACTATAAACCCAACCAGTCACATGATCGAGCGACTTACCATTAACCTGGCCATAATAACCAGTTGGAACATATGGAACCTTTCCAGTAGACTGACTAATCGTTGCTGTCGGCTTCCCAGGTTTCAACGGATTAATTCGAAAGCCACTAAAGCTCTCTTCATTTAGCGCCGCAAAAAATGCTGGAGCCTCTTCTCCCAATAATCGCTGATATTTATTTTTAAATGCATTCGGTAGCTGCATTTTCAATTCTCACCCTCATCTATTTAATCTTAACCAAATTATAACTTATTTTAGCCGCTTCCAAAACACCTCTCTCATTTTGTCTGTCATATTCATTTAATTCATTAATGTTTTCGGGTATAATATTTAACTATTCGTAGTTCAAAGGAAGTGACGTTTACATGGATCAACATCTGATTGCCATCGACTTAGATGGAACTACCCTGAATAACCAATCAAAACTTACTAATGAGACTATCAATACTCTACGCCTTGCCGCTAAAAATGGTCACATTGTTAGCATTATTACTGGCCGTCCATACCGGATTGCTCAACACATTTATGATCAGATTGGAATTAAAACACCAATGGTTAATTTTAATGGTGCTCTTACCCATATTCCACACGAAAACTGGGATAAAGAATACGAGATTGAACTAACTAAGGAAATAGCTTTAGATCTCCTAGCACATCGGGAAGAACTCGGAATTGACACAATTACTGTTGAAAGCAAAAATCATTTTTGGGCTAACCAAGCAACTAAAGACGTCCCCGAATTTCTTCCCAGCCGTCTCAAGCCATCTCAATTATTAAGCGAACGCAACCTCAGTGACAATCCAATCGCAATGACAATTGAATACCAACCTGATAGCAAGGACCGCATTATTAAGGCTGTTGATAGTAAGTATGGAGACTTTGTCGAATCACGAGTCTGGGGTGGCCCATATAACATCTTAGAGCTAATTCATCGAGGTACCCACAAGGAATCCGGGATGTTTTATATTGCTAAACAGTATGGAATCGATCAGCAACATATCATTGCCTTTGGTGACGAAAAAAATGATCAAGAAATGATTGATGCTGCGGGACGCGGAGTCGCAATGCAGAACGCAATTCCTGAAATTAAGGAAATTGCAGATGATGTTACTCCACTAGATAATGAGCATAACGGATTAGCTAACTACCTAAAGGAATATCTTAAATTAGCTTAAGTTAAACAAAAGAGTTCGGTGAAAATTTGCTTCGCCGAACTCTTTATTTACTCTTCACTGCTACCAATAAAACAGAATTTAAATCTCAGGATCACCCGTAAACTTTCCAACCACCGGCAATTCATCAAGGACCCGCTTCATGTGAAGTGAACGCTGAATTGCAGCTGTGACGTCATGTCCTGCCAAATTACCATGGTGCTTACCATTACGCCATGCTGGGATATCAGTAACATCATATACAACCCCATCAATAGCTACGTAAGCAGGATTACCATCTTGACCGTTGTACTTGGCAAGTTCTTCGGCAGTAAATGTTCTTGTCGTCATAATAAAATCCTCCCGGTTTCCATTACTAAATTTAGTATAGCACTTTTAATATACTAATTAAGGCAAGTCGAAATAATAGCAATAATTAATTAGACAACAACGGAATAAAAATTAATTTTATTATAAATAATACTGAAGGTGATTCTGCAATCACTTTCGCTAAATACTTCTACTTGGGGGTTACGATCAATTTCTGATCGTAATCCTCAATTTTTATTTAATGAGACCGTCTAAAAAGGTAACAATATAATACAGTAAAATTGCAGCAACAATAAGAGAAATAACATCCCATAACTGACGCCAAATATTCTTCTTCATCCCATAACCCCCTTGAACTGATATTCAATATTATACACCACCTTTTCCGTCCAGCTACTAATCTTTTAATTGCAATTTTCATTAAGGCGTGTATAATCCATTACCAAACAGAGATTTAATAATCTTATGCAAAATAATCGATGTCAGAGAGCATCATTTTGGAGGAATTAAATATGGGACAGACAAGTAGTCATGTTGACCAAGCAATGACTAAGAACCAGAAATGGGTATTAGCATCTACTGCATCCGGTTTTTCACTTGAAAATATGGATATTATGTTTTTGTCATTTGCCCTTGCACCAATTATTGCTAGCCTTCACATTTCAAGTACTGCTGCTGGGTGGATTGGTTCTCTTACCAATCTCGGAATGTTAGCGGGCGGTGCGATTTTCGGCCTTGTCGGTGATCGGATCGGTCGTGTAAGAACATTCACTTACACGATTTTTATTTTTGCCTTAGCCACAGCCGCAATGTTCTTTGCTCATTCATTACCGGCAATCTATATTTGTCGTTTTCTTGCCGGTGTTGGTGCTGGTGGTGAATATGGTGTCGGAATTGCATTAATCGCCGAGAACTTTGAATCACACTTAATTGGTCGTTTAACTTCCGTTGCTGCTATCGGCGGTCAAGTTGGGGCTATTCTTGCTGCAATAATGGCAGCTTACATTATTCCCCACTTTGGTTGGAACGCGCTTTTCTTACTTGGGGTTGTTCCAGTAATCCTGACCTACTTTATTCGTCGTCACGTTCACGAAAGCCAGGAATTTATCATTGCTCATAAAAAGGCACTTAACAATCACCAAAAGATTTCAGTTAGTCGGCTCTTTGCTACACCAAGGTTAGCTTTACAGACCCTTGGCTTAATGGTAATGACAATTGTTCAAATTGCCGGATACTTTGGTCTAATGAATTGGCTGCCATCAATTGTACAAAAGCAACAAGGACTATCCGTTTCGGGTTCATCAATTTGGATGATTGTAACCATCATTGGGATGAGTATTGGAATGATGGTCTTCGGTACAATTATGGATAACTGGGGACCTCGCTGGGCATTTGGAATCTTCCTAATTGGTTCTGCTACAGTAATGTTTACTATCCTGATGGTTCAAAGTTCAATTGCCCTGATTCTTGCGGGAGCATTAATTGGGTTCTTCTCTAACGGGATGTTTGGTGGATATGGTGCCGTCATCAGCCAACTTTACCCAACCGCTATTCGTTCAACTGCCAACAGCATTATTATGAATGTTGGCCGGGCAATAGGTGGTTTCTCTTCGGTAATTATCGGCTTACTAATGGATCACTATTCATTAGGAGTAACAATGGGGTTCCTATCGGCACTTTACATTTTAAGCTTTATCGTCATGTCATCACTACCTGGCATGCGAAAATTAGCTAATCACTAAAATCATTTATGAATGACAAAATAGGTCTAGAACTCAATAAGTGGGTTCTAGGCCTATTTAAATTTTTATCTACTTATCGTCGATCTCTTCATCGGTTTTTAAGACAGCCATAAAGGCTTCTTGAGGAATGTCAACTTTGCCGACAGCCTTCATCCGCTTCTTTCCACGCTTCTGTTTTTCTAGCAGTTTAGCACGCCGGTCTGGGTCCCCGGTGTGGATTCGGGCAGTAACATCCTTCCGGTAGGCCTTAATATTGGTCCGTGCAATGATCTTTGAACCGATTGCCGCTTGAATTGGAATTTCAAAGTTTTGTCGAGGAATAATCTTCTTCAACTTAGATGTAATGTCCCGTCCTCGCTCTGCAGCAAAGTCTTTATGAGCAATAAAGCTCAAAGCATCAACCTTGTCACCATTCAGTAAGATATCAATTTTGACCAGCTTGCTTGGCTTATAGTCGTCAATCTCGTAGTCAAGTGAGGCATAACCCCTAGTCGAACTCTTTAATTTATCAAAGAAGTCAAAGATAATTTCGGATAGTGGAATATGATAGATCACATTTACCCGCGTATCACTCAAGTATTCCATTGTTTCAAAGATTCCCCGTTTACGCTGACAAAGTTCCATTACTGGCCCAACATAATCATTTGGCACCATGATTGAAGCCTTAACGTATGGTTCTTTGATATCCTTAATTGAGGATGCGTCTGGCATCTCAGCAGGGTTTTCAACTTCCTTAGTCGTGCCGTCAGCCAGATCGACATGGTATGTAACCGACGGTGCAGTCGTAATTAAGTCAAGATCAAACTCTCGCTCAAGCCGCTCTTGAATAACATCCATATGAAGCAATCCTAAGAAACCACAACGAAATCCAAAGCCAAGTGCTTGTGATGATTCAGGTTCAAATGTTAACGCTGCATCATTCAATTGAAGTTTTTCCAAAGCATCCCGGAGATCATTAAACTTCGCGTTATCGGTCGGGTAAAGACCCGCATAAACCATTGGAGTCATTTGCCGATAGCCTTCCAGTGGCTTTTCGGTTGGATTATTTGCATCAGTGACGGTATCACCAACCCGGGTATCCTTGATGTCCTTAATTGCTGCGGTGATATAACCAACATCACCAGCCATCAAGACATCCCGTGCTAATGGTTTCGGTGAGTTAATACCGACTTCAGCAACTTCATACTCAGTTCCACTATTCATTAACCGAATCCGGTCACCCTTCTTTACGGTTCCTTCAAACACCCTGACACTGAGAACGACTCCACGGTAGTCATCGTACTTAGAATCAAAAATTAGCGCCTTCAATGGAGCAGTTAAATCACCGGTTGGCGCTGGAACCTTCTTGACGATCTCTTCCAAGACCTTATCAACACCAAGCCCCGTCTTCGCACTAACATCTAAAGCATCATCGGTATCCAAACCGATTTCATCTTCAATCTGCTTTTTTGTTCCTTCAGGATCTGCAGAAGGCAAATCAATCTTATTGATTACCGGTAAGATCTCCAAATCGTTATCAAGAGCCAAGTAAACATTTGCTAAGGTTTGCGCTTCAACTCCCTGGGTAGCGTCAACCACCAAGATAGCCCCTTCACAGGCAGCTAATGAACGCGATACTTCATAAGAGAAATCAACATGTCCTGGAGTATCAATCAAATGAAAAATATAATCCTGACCATCTTTAGCATGGTACGTCAGTGCTACGGCATTTAATTTAATGGTAATTCCCCGTTCACGTTCCAACGGCATATCATCCAATATCTGGTCTTTCATTTCACGTTTACTGATAGAATCCGTCATTTCCAGGATTCGGTCAGCAAGTGTCGACTTTCCGTGATCAATATGAGCGACAATCGAAAAATTTCGAATATGTTTTTGTCGTTCTTTCATTTTATCAAGATTCATTGTCATGAATTAGTTCACTACTTTCTAAACTTGTAAATACTAATACTAGTATACCAAAGACTTCGATGGCTTGAAAAGTTAATCAGTTTAGGATCCAAGCTGCTATACTCCCGAAATATAATAAGCCAGTAATGACCGATCCATAACCGGCTATTACTAGCTTAATAAAATACTTATTACTTATCTTCGAAAGCATCGCGCAGCTTATCTAAAACGGTTTTCTTAACACCTTTTACGTCCTCGCCACTAGCAGCAGCAAAGGCCATCATAGCTTCCTTTTGTCGCTTATTAAGGCTCTTTGGCGTGTGAACATGAACCGTAACGTGCTCATCGCCATTACCATTACCGTTTAAGTGCGGAACTCCCTTACCACGTAGACGGAAGTTAGTTTCGGATTGGGTACCGGCAGGGATCTTAAGGTCAACGTCACCATGAACCGTCTTTACCTTAACCTCATCACCTAATGCTGCTTGGGCAAATGAAATATCTTGGTCAACATAAATTGTTGAACCATCACGACGGAATTCACGACTTGGAGTAACACGGAAAACAATGTATAGGTCACCGTAAGGACCGCCATTTTCTCCCGCATCTCCTTGGTGTTCTAGCCGCATCTGTTGACCATCATCAACACCGGCGGGAACTTTCACTTCTAGTTCATGACGCTCATGAACGTGTCCTGAGCCATGACACTTGGTACACCGATCTTCTGGCTTAATAACCTTACCGGTACCGTGACATTCAGGACATGTGGTTTGCGTCTGAATATTTCCAAGTGGTGTTTGTCTTACGGTATAAACTACCCCACTACCATGGCACCGTGAACATGTTTGTGGTGATTTACCAGGTTTAGCCCCGGTTCCCTTACAAACATTACACTGGGCATCTCGCTCATATTTAATTGTTGTGGTTTTACCGAATACGGCATCCATAAATTCCAACGTCATGGAATATTGTAGGTCACGCCCTTGACGTGGAGCAGTTGGATCAGCTTGCCGGCGTCCACCGCCACCGAAAAACTGACTGAAAATATCGCCAAAATCACCGCCAGCAAAGTTACCATAACCTTGTTGACCGCCAAAGCCACCAAATCCTTGGCCAGCACCAGCATTTGCTCCGGCAGAACCAAATTGGTCGTATTGTGCCCGCTTTTGAGGATCACTTAAAACTTCATGAGCCTCATTAATCTTTTTAAATTTTTCTTCGGCACCCGGTGCATGGTTGATATCCGGGTGATACTTTGCTGCTAGCTTTCGGTAAGCCCGGTTAATTTCCTTTTCAGAAGCATCCTTTTTTACACCTAGGATGTCATAATAACTTTCTTCTGCCATACGGATCCTCCATTTTAATTGCTTGTTTAGTTATACCATAGATGACAAACGAAAGTAAAAGCCAAAGTCCTCTTTCTGGCCTTTGGCTTTTAACAATTGTTTACTAACGGATTATAACGTTACTTCTTGTCATCTGGAGTAACATCCTTGAAGTCACCATCAACGGTCTTACCATCATCAGAACCGGAATTATTGTTATTTCCGGCAGCGCCATTGTTTCCAGCAGCACCGGCTTGACCGCCTTGAGCACCTTGGGCTTGTTGGTAAAGCTTTACACTAAGGTCTTGAATAACCTTGTTCAATGCGTCCTTCTTAGACTTCATGTCATCTAAGTTGCCGCTTTCCTTAGCCTTCTTCAAGTCGTCACGAGCACTTTCGGCCTTCTTAATATCTTCTTCAGGAACCTTACCCTTAACTTCCTTCAAAGTCTTATCAACTTGGAAGAGTTCTTGGTCAACTTCGTTCTTTAAGTCAACTTCCTCTTTCTTCTTCTTGTCGGCTGCTGCATGTTCTTCAGCATCCTTCTTCATTCGTTCAATTTCTTCATCGCTCAAACCAGAATTGGACTTGATAGTGATGTTTTGCTTCTTATGGGTTCCTTGATCTTCGGCAGAAACATTAACGATACCGTTCTTGTCAATGTCAAAGGTAACCTTAATTTGAGGCACACCACGAGGAGCAGCAGGAATGTCAGTAAGTTGGAAGTTCCCTAAAGTCTTGTTGTCAGCTGCCATTGGCCGTTCACCCTGAAGAACATGAATATCAACGGCAGATTGGTTATCAGCAGCGGTTGAGAAGATTTGACTCTTTGATGTTGGAATAGTGGTATTCCGGTCAATTAACTTAGTGAAGACACCACCCATGGTTTCAATACCAAGTGAAAGTGGAGTAACATCAAGCAAAACAACATCCTTAACATCACCTGTAAGCACACCACCCTGAATAGCAGCACCAAGGGCAACCGCTTCATCTGGGTTAATTGAGTGGTTAGGTTCCTTACCAGTTAATTCCTTAACCATTTCTTGAACAGCTGGAATACGAGTAGAACCACCATTAAGAATAACTTCATCGATGTCATCAAATGTTAAGTCGGCATCCTTCAAAGCATTCATAACTGGTTGCTTAGTCCGCTCAACTAAGTCATTAGTTAATTGGTTGAATTGCGCACGACTCAAAGTCTTTTCAAGGTGTAGCGGACCATTTTCACCAGCGGAAATGAATGGCAAGCTGATTTGAGCTTCTTGAACTCCAGACAAGTCCTTCTTAGCCTTTTCGGCAGCATCCTTCAACCGTTGAAGAGCCATCTTATCCTTAGAAAGGTCAACGCCATTTTCTTCCTTGAAACCATCAATTAACCAGTCCATGATCTTCTTATCGAAGTCATCACCACCAAGGTGAGTATCACCATTAGTTGAAAGTACTTGGAAGACACCGTCACCTAATTCAAGGATTGAAACATCAAAAGTACCACCACCAAGGTCGTAAACAAGGATCTTTTCATCCTTATCCTTCTTGTCAAGGCCATAAGCCAATGATGAAGCAGTTGGTTCGTTAATAATCCGCTTAACATCTAAGCCAGCAATCTTACCAGCATCCTTAGTAGCTTGACGTTGTGCATCGTTAAAGTATGCAGGAACGGTAATAACAGCCTTGTCAACAGTGTCACCAATGTAATCTTCAGCATACTTCTTCAAGTATTGAAGAATCATTGCAGAAATTTCTTGTGGGGTGTACTTCTTACCATCAACCTCAACTGTGTATCCGGCTTCACCCATGTGACTCTTGATTGATGAAATGGTGTTTGGATTAGTAATTGCTTGACGCTTTGCTACTTCACCAACCTGAGTTTCACCATTCTTAAATGAAACAACAGATGGAGTGGTCCGACTCCCTTCAGGATTTGTAATAATTTTTGGCTCGTTACCTTCCATAACGGCAACGGCGGAGTTAGTAGTACCTAAATCAATACCAATAATTTTGTTACTTGCCATTGTTTATTCCCTCTCTTATATATTTTTTATTGTGCAACAACAACCATTGCTGGACGAAGAACACGGTCTTTTAATTGATAACCGGCTTGAAGAACCTTAACGACTGTATCGGCCTTCTGATCACCTTCCACCGGAACAGTTTGGACTGCTTGGTGAAGTGTCGGATCAAACGGTTTGCCATCCGCTTCAATTTCAATAATTCCATGGTCCTTTAATGCAGAAATCAAATGATCGTGCACCATTTGAATTCCCTTTTTTAATTGTTGACCATTTTCATCATGGACATCAATCGTTAAAGCCCGTTTGAGGTTATCTAAAACGGGAAGCACTGATTTTGCTAAATCTTGACCATCATACTTCAATAATTGAGCACGCTCTTTCTTGAAATGGTTAGTCATATTTTGGATCTCTGCTTCAGCTCGTAAATACTGGTCATCCTTGTCACTTAATTGTTGCTTTAAGTCCTTGACCTGAGCTTCTAACTTTGTGACCTGACTTTGCAGCTCCTTAGAGTTAAGCTGTGAATTCTTTTTAGGAGCAGCCTTTTTGCTCTCCTTATTTTCTTTTTCATTTTGCTTTGCAGCTTTGTCTTCTGCCAATCGACTCGCCTCCTATGAATCGTAATAATGACGGTAAAAGTTCAGTAATCGTTTTGCTAGTTCTTGACGGAACGCATTCACCAAACCAATTGTCCGTGAATAAGGCATTCGCGTTGGGCCGAGGACTGCAATGATCCCCTTACCATATTGGTCAACATCATAGGTTGCAGTGATCAAACTATAATCGTCTAGAGCCTTATCCTTTGAAATCTCAGAACCGATCTTAACGTTAATCCCCTCATCGGAGACATTTGAATCTAAGAGGTTCGATAATTGATCATTATGATCAAGCAGACTATACAAAGTTTGTAAATCTACCGAATCTCGTTTTTCAGAAAAATCAAGGAGATTCAATCGACCGCCGACGAAGAATTGTTCACGTGCTGCCCTTGACACGACACTATCAAAAAGATCCAGAAATCCGCTTGCACTTTGCATGTAATGCATTACCCGAAGTGGGATGTCATCATTCAATCGCTGCATTACATTAGCTAATGGCTGACCAACTAATTGATCGTTAATCATCCGAATAACTGCTTGCAGTGCATCGGTGTCGTAATTCCGTGGCAACGTAAATGCTTGACTCTCAACATCACCACTATCAGTAACTAAAATAGCGATCACCTTACGATTACCAAGCGGAACAACCCGAAAACCACTTAAGCAAACATCAGCCTGTTCAGGCTTGAGTGTGAATGCCGTATAAGAGGTAAGATCAGATAAAATATCAGCCGAGTGCGAGATGATCTCATCAATCTTTTGAAAGCTTGTTCCTAATGAATTCTGAATTACCACTAAATCATTATCTGTTATAGCTTCGGAATCAAGTAAATGATCGACATAATACCGATAGCCCTTCTTTGAGGGTACCCGTCCTGAAGATGAGTGCTCCTTATTAACAAAGCCATTTTCCTCAAGAACACCCATCTCGTTACGAACAGTTGCGGGGCTAACCTTAAACGGTAACTTTTCCGCAAGATGTTTTGACCCGACAGGTTGACCTGTTGAGGTGTATTGACGTACAATCGCTTGCAGGATCTTATTTTGACGCTGTGTTATCATTTTATCACTTCCCCTTTTAGCACTCTATAGGGTTAAGTGCTAAACACATGTATAATATAACAATCTGATTGGTAAAAGTCAAGAAACGTCAAATAAATTTCAAGGAGTTTTTCTATGAAGCATAAACAACAACGATTTATTCAGCCGAGCGGGCCAGAAGATGCCATGCGGATTATCCAGAAACTCTTTAACAGTTACCGGAACGCCCCACTCACTAAGGATCTATTAGATTACCACAATAACCTTATCCACCGTCTTCAAACAGATATTCGTGAAGCCGCTTTAAAGTCTCCTGATAAGAATTTAGTTAAAACGCTTGATGGAATGACGGAGATAATGCGCCGTTGGGTTTCAATTCGTGTCTCTAATCGGCCCTTTAACGCTAAAATGCGGCACTTCAAGTTAATTTCCGATGGTGGAATGAAATTTAAGCGCCATGTCCATAAAATTAATCAATCCGGCAGTCACCGGGCTAGTCGCCATTAGTTAGTAAGCCCTCAGCATTAATTTTCAAATGCTGGGGGCTTAGTTTTCTTATTTCAGTAAATACTGGCTATCTTCATTTTTATCCAGCATCCGTTGAAGGTTTTCCCGAGATAATTGTTCGTCTCTCCTCATTTGGTTAACAAGTTCGTCTGCACCACTGAACTTCTCTTCTCCACGTTGGTAACTCAGCCAGCGTACTTGAACTTCCTCACCATATACTAGTTGGTCAAAGTCAAAGAGGTAAATCTCAACGGTGAGTTTATTTTGATCACCAAAGGTAATGTTGTGACCAACACTTGCCATTCCGCCATACCACTTTGTACCGATTTTTACTTGAACCGTATAAACCCCGATTCCTGGAATTCGCTCATGTTCAGGGGTTTCAACATTAATTGTTGGAAATCCGAGTGTTCGACCACGAGCTAGACCATGAACAACAATTCCCGTTGTCTTGTAGCAATACCCTAACAATTGGTTGGCACTTTGAATCTTACCATTATCGATCATTTTCCGAATAACTCGTGAGCCGATTTTTTGTTCATCATTTCCGGTAAACTTAGGAACGGTTACTACATCAAAACGACCCTTTGCATACTCCGGCAATTTTGCCATTGTTGCTACTGCTGCTTTACCGTACGTGTGATCAAAACCAGCAACCACCGTTTTGGCATGAAAGCCAATCAAATACTCATCCACGAATTCTTGTGGTGAAAGGCTTGCAAAACTGGAAGTAAAACTAACAAGGTAAACTAAATCAACCCCTAGCTGCTTTAAAAGTGCTACCTTTCTTGTTGGCGTTGAAAGGTACTTAAAGCCACCTGGGTACTGACGATAAACGATTCCTGGCGCATGGCCATAAGTTAACACGGCTAGAGGGATCCCCTCTTTTTCGGCAATCTTTTTGGCCGTTTTAATAACCTGCTGGTGTCCCCGATGAACACCATCGAAGAAGCCCATTGCAAGAACTACCTGTCCATCAGGTACTAATTTCTTTTGCAATGGATGGTGGATTCTAATTACTTCCACTTGCCCTTCCTCCTTCACTTTACAGAGAACATTTTAGTCGGCTTGTACCCTTGTTCAGTTAGATGGTATAACGCCTTTACAGAATCATTATATCTTAAAACAAGCTCTTGTGCGCTGGTTTGAAGCTCATCTTGCTTTAACCACCCCCCATGCTGGACAGCATGCCATTGTGAGGTCGTTAAATCCACAGCAGGAAACTCCTTCAAAGCATAATCAATTGGGTAAAGGTGGCGCGCCATTGTTTGATGCGCCATTGCATCCTGAACATCACTCAAGCTCATTGTTTGTGCAAGCGTAAAGCCGCCACTTTCTAACCGGGTTAACCATTTCATTGCACCCGGGTAGCCAAGTGAACGTGCTAAATCAGCCACTAATGTCCTCACATAGGTTCCCTTACTGCACTTAACCTTAAAGAAAACGTGCTGTTCTTGATTTACAGGATCATACTCATTCCGGCACATTATAAATTCACTAATTGTTGCTTTACGTTGAGGACGCTCCACGGTTTCACCAGCACGAGCATACTCATAGAGACGTTTACCATTAACTTTAACCGCAGAATACATTGGCGGAATTTGAGTAATTTCTCCCGTCATGTCCTTCATTGCCTCTTTAACCCGTTCATCGCTAATTGCCACTTTCACAGGTTTTATCTCAATAACCTCACCGTCAAAATCCTCAGTCGTTGTTGCTTTGCCAATTACCAATTCACCTTGGTATTCCTTCCCAGAATGCATCAAGTATTCCACTACTTTAGTTGCATTCCCTACACAAACAGGAAGAACACCATCAACAGAGGGATCCAATGTACCTGAATGACCAATCTTTTTTGTTTGTAAGATCCGACGCAAGCGACTTACACAGTCAAAACTCGTCATTCCACGCTCTTTATATAAGGGAATAATTCCATCCATATTGTTACTCTCCATAAAAAACGGGCCAAGAGAAATCTCTCCCAGCCCATTCATCCTTCATTACTTATCTTGTTCTTGCTGGTGAAGTTTATTGATCAGTTGATCAATTCGACTTCCATAGGCAATTGACTTATCCCGTTCAAATTTGATCTCGGGTGTCTTAAAAATATTTAGCCGAGCTCCTAATTCGCTCCGGATTAGTCCCGTTGCCTTATCTAATCCTGTTTGGGTCTTTTCCATATCGGAAGCCTTATCGGATAAGATACTGTAGTAAATCGTTGCCTGTTGAAGATCGCCAGTAACATCCACACCAGTAACGGTTACCCCTTGAACACGAGGATCACGAACCCGCTTTAAAAGGATATCATCAACCTCGCGTTGAATTTCTTGGGCTAACCGGTCAACACGATACTGCTTATTTGGCATTTTATCACCTCGGTTTACTTAACCGGTACTTCTTTCATTTGATATGCTTCAATGACGTCTTTTTCTTTAATATCATTGTAATTTTGAATTGTTAATCCACATTCAAAACCAGCCTTGACTTCCTTAACGTCATCTTTGAACCGCTTCAAACTACCTAGTTCTCCACTGTAGATAACGATTCCATCACGAACAAGGCGAACCTTAGCGTCACGAGTAATCTTACCAGAGGTTACCATTCCCCCTGCAATCGTTCCAACTTTAGAAGCCTTATAAATTTGCCGTACTTCAACTTGACCAATTGTTTCTTCTTTGTAAACTGGTTCAAGCATCCCCTTCATGGCATCTTCAACTTCTTCAATTGCGTTGTAGATAACCTGGTGGAGCCGAATATCAATCT
Source organism: Limosilactobacillus sp. (assembly GCF_022651205.1). Classification (GTDB taxonomy): domain Bacteria; phylum Bacillota; class Bacilli; order Lactobacillales; family Lactobacillaceae; genus Limosilactobacillus. The sequence continues at coordinate 27,459 of NZ_JALCQI010000009.1, read as the reverse complement.
TATTAGAATCAGCCAGGGACTTAGCAAGAGAAGTTGGCCGAACATTGAATCCAATGATAACGGCATTAGAAGCTTCAGCTAAAGTGACATCAGATTCGTTAATTGCACCAACAGCTTGGTGAATGATGTCAACCCGGACACCATCAACCTTAATCTTCTGGAGACTCTGACTCAATGCTTCTACAGAACCTTGAACATCGGCCTTGATGATTAATGGGAGGGTCTTCATTTGTCCCTTCTTCATAGTATCAAATAAGTTATCTAATGTAACGTGAGAAGTCCGCTTCCGTTCTTCTTCTTGTGCTTGTTCAGCACGTTTTTCACCAGCAGCGCGAGCAGTCTTTTCATCATCAAAGACAACAAACCGATCACCGGCCTCTGGAACAGAGTTTAAACCAGTTATTTCGACTGGTGTTGATGGCGTAGCTTCCTTAATGCGCCGACCATTTTCATTTGTCATTGTCCGAACACGACCATAAGTGTTTCCGACAACAATTGGATCACCAACGTGGAGAGTACCTTGTTGAATAAGAACAGTCGCAACTGAACCTTTTCCTTGATCAAGCCGGGCTTCAACAACTGAACCCGCTGCATTTTGTTCTGGGTTTGCCTTTAATTCCATCATTTCGGCTTGGAGTTGAATCATATCAAGCAATTCATCAATGTTCTTACCAAACTTAGCCGAGATGTTAACAAAGATTGTGTCACCACCCCAGTCTTCAGGGATCAGGTTATACTTAGCTAATTCTTCGATAACCCGTTCTGGATTAGCACCTGGTTTATCAATCTTGTTGACAGCAACAATAATTGGTGTCTTGGCAGCTTGAGCGTGGTGGATAGCTTCAACGGTCTGTGGCATTACACCATCATCAGCGGCAACAACCAATACGGTAATATCAGTAATGTTAGCACCACGAGCACGCATTTCGGTAAAGGCAGCGTGACCTGGGGTATCCAAGAACGTAATTAGATTATTCTTATAGTGAACCTGGTAGGCACCGATTTCCTGCGTAATTCCACCAGCTTCATGTTCAGTAACGTGAGAATGACGAAGCTTATCAAGCAAGGTAGTCTTACCATGATCAACGTGTCCCATAACAGTAACAACTGGTGGACGGGATACTAAGTGGTCGGTGTTTTCTTGTTCTTCCTCAAACATCTTATCGATATCGGAAATATCTTCCTCAACCTTTTCCTTAGCTTCGATACCGTAATCCGTAGCCAATAATTCAATTGTATCCTTATCCAAGGATTGATTTTGGTTAATCATTACACCAAGCATAAAGAGCTTTTTAATGATTTCAGCTGGTGAACGGTGCAAGATCTTCCCCAAATCTTGAGCATTCATTCCCTCTGTATATTCAAGAACATCTGGTAACGGCTTTTCCTTCCGTTGAGTTGGCTGTTGATGCTTAACCTCACGCAAGCGACCATTATTCTTATGTTTCTTGTTATGCTTTTTATTCTTCTTGTTGAAACGCTTACCCTTGTTATTTAAGCTTCCACCAAAGCGACCGTTATTATCATTTTGCTGATGGTTATTATGGTTTCTTTGCTTATTTTGCTTTGCAGAATGGTTATTACTATCATGATTCTTTTTACCATGATCATGACGTTCATCATTCTTTTTACCATGATTCTGGTTGTTCGGTTGTTTTGCCTGATGTTGATTATGGCTAGCCCTTTCTTGAACCTTCTTCTCATGGTGACGGGAAGGTTGCTTTTGCTTTGCTTGTTTAGTACCACCGTTATCATTCTTAACAACTTGGCGTAATTTCTGCGCTTGATCTGGTGTTACGGATGACATATGGCTTTTAATATCCATCCCTTGATCCTTAGCGACTTTCACAAGGCTCTTACTTGGCATCTTGAGTTCTTTGGCTAGTTCATAAATTCGTTCTTTGGCCATATACTCACGCTCCTTAATTCATTGCTAATAGTTCCTCAAACTTTCTTGCAAATCCAGATTGTGTAACACAAATAATAGTTCTTGATTGCCCCGTTGCTTGGCTCAACTGCTGCTTTGTGAACAGTGAGCACTGGGGAACATGGTAGAAAACACATTTATCCGTGAACTTCTTTGTCGTTGCCGAACCGGCATCTTTTGCTAAGAAAACAAACTGGGCTTTTCCTGTTTGAATTGATTTTAATACACTGCCTTCACCACTCTGGGTTTGTTTGGCGCGACGTGCTAATCCGAGTAAATTTAAGACGGATTGTTGATTATTTTTCATTGTTACCAAATAATACTTGCCGTGCTTGCAAGTGATCCGTGTATTGGATTAATTCATCATAGAATGAATCATCCATCTTAACGTGAAAGGCCTTTTCAAAGGTTTTCTCTTCCTTTGCTCGTTTAGCAATCTCAACGTCTACTGCGATGTAAGCTCCACGGCCGGATTTCTTACCAGTAGGATCGATTGAAACCTCACCTTCCTTATTTTTTACAACCCGGATTAGTTGCCTCTTAGGCATCATTTCTCCGGTAACAATGTCTTTTCGCATCGGTACTTTTCTCTTTTTCATTTGTTTCACCCCGCTGCTTTATTCTACAGAAGTATCGTTCTCGTCTTCACCCAAGTCATCGTCATCTTCCATTTCAGAAGCTGGCTTAATATCAATCTTATATTTAGTTAATCGAGCTGCTAAGCGAGCATTTTGACCACGCTTCCCAATTGCAAGGGATAATTGGCTATCGGGAACAACAACAGTGCAAGAGCGCTCTTCTACTACTGGTGTCTCAGTTGCTTCAGAATCTTCTTCATCAGCTGCTACGTCAGTTTCGGTTGCTGTTGAGTCAGTAGGTGTCTCCTCTGCAGGTTGCTCTTCTTCTGCGGGTGTAGATGCTTCTGATTCATTAAAGATTACATCAAGAACTTCTGCAGGATTAAGGGCATTTGCGATAAATTGTGCTGGATCCTTAACATATTCAACAATGTCCATGTTCTCTCCGCCAAGCTCATTAACAATTGCTTGAACACGCGAACCACGTGGTCCAACACAAGTTCCAACAGGATCAACGTTTGGATCATTAGAGTAAACAGCTACTTTAGCACGATCACCGGCTTCACGAGCGATGTTTTCAATCAGAACGGTACCATCTTTAATTTCAGGAACTTCACGTTCAAATAACCGCTTTAGTAATTCTGGAGCAGTCCGGCTAACAAAAATTTGTGGACCATGCCGATCATCATTTACCTTTGAAACATAAACCTGAATCCGATCATGAATGTGGTAGTGCTCATTAGGCATCTTATCGCGGTAACCCATTGCACCTTCTACACCATCACCAAGATCAACCCATGTGAAGCGCTTATCCTCACGTGAAACTTCACCGGTAATGATTTCATTTTCATAAGTCTTGTACTTATTGTAAATGATTTTCCGTTCTTCTTCACGTAACCGTTGCATTACCACTTGCTTTGCAGTTTGGGCTGCGATCCGACCAAAATCACGTGGTGTAACTTCTTGGCGGATTTCATCGCCAACATCATATCCTTGACCGTGTGGCAACTTCCGGGCATCAGCAAGGCTCATATATTCGTTGTCATCTTCTTCAACAAGGTCGTCATTATCTGTAATTGTCTTTACGGCATATACCTTGATATTTCCGGTAACCCCATCAAAATCAACTTCAACGTTCTTTTCACCATAGTTTTGCTTGTATGCCAATTCCAAAGCCTGCTCTAAGGCTTCGATAACAATATCCTTCTTGATACCCTTTTCCTTCTCTAAGTAATCAAGAGCGGCGATCATTTCGGTATTTACTTTTGTTTTGCTCACCTTTTGACACTCCCTTTAAATCTTACTAAAGTCGATTGCTAACCGTGCTTGCGCGATCATTTTACGATCAATCGTAACTTGACGTTTACGGGTCTTATCCATGTATTCCAACGTTATTTCGTCAGGCTTAAGATCAACTAAGGTTCCCTCATACGCCTTTTTACCCTCTACCTGTTGGTAAAGAGAAACGTGGATGTAATCATTGACCGCCCGTTCATAGTCGGCTTCCTTTTTCAATGGTCGTTCGGCACCAGGAGAAGAAACCTCAAGAAAATATGCCTGAGGAATCGGGTCCGGTTCAGTATTGTCGAGTGTTTCACTCAATTCATCACTAATATCCGCACAATCATCAAGGGTAACTCCCCCATCTTTATCAACGTAAACCCGTAAGTACCAGCTTTTACCTTCCTTAACAAATTCTAAATCATATAGGTAACAATCATGCGCCGCTACAATTGGCTCTGCTAATCCAGTTACTGTTTCAACGACACTGCTCAACTGCGTCACCTCCATTGTTTGCAATAAAAAGAGCGAGCATCTCTGCTCACTCCAACGAGTTATTTACCATAATTATTGTAGCATGAATCATCATCACTATCAAGCAACAATGACTAGAATAAGCTCAACTGGTTCTCATCAGGTAGGCCATCTAGTACATGATTCTGCGTTAAGAAGTCAATAATTGTCTGTGAAACCTTGCCTCGTTCTGCTAAGTCTTGTTTAGAAAGGAACTTCTTCTCTTCTCGAGCAGCAACGATCTGCTTGGCAACGTTTAATCCCAGTCCAGGAACTGCACGGAACGGTGCGATTAATGAATCACCATCAATCAACCAGTCACTAGCATCTGAGCGTTCAAGATCAACCATCTTAAACTTAAATCCTCGTTCTAGCATTTCATTAGCTAGTTCCAGAATTGTTAGTAAACTTTTATCCTTAGCACTAGCATCGTTTCCCTGATCATTAATCTCTTTCATCCGTGTTTTAACGGCATCTTTTCCGTGAGCCATCGCAACAACATCAAAATCGTCTGCACGAACCGAGAAAAATGCACAATAATAAACAAGTGGGAAGTAAACCTTAAAGTAAGCAATTCGTAAAGCCATTAAAACATACGCTGCAGCATGGGCACGTGGGAACATGTATTTAATCTTCAAGCATGAATCCATATACCATTGAGGAACGTTAGCATCATGCATCTTCTTTTGCCAATTATCGGGAATGCCTCGTCCGTGACGAACTGATTCCATTACCTGGAATGAAGTTTCCGAATCAAGGCCGTAGTGAATTAGGTCGGTCATGATGTTATCACGACAACCAATCACGTTAGCAATCGTTGCGACTCCCTGCTTAATTAACTCCTGGGCATTATCCAACCACACGCCTGTTCCGTGTGATAGTCCAGAAATTTGCAACAGCTGAGAATAGTTCTTCGGGTGAGTGTCTTCAAGCATTCCCCGAACAAACCTCGTCCCGAATTCTGGCAATCCCAAAGTTCCAGTCTTACTTTGAATTTGTTCTTCCGTTACACCGAGAGCTTTCGGACTAGAGAAGAGACTCATCACACCCGGATCATTCATTGGAATTGTCTGTGGATTTACTCCTGACAAATCTTGTAAAGCACGAATCATCGTTGGATCATCATGACCTAAAATATCCATCTTTAAAATATTATCGTGAATTGAGTGGAAGTCAAAGTGAGTTGTTTCCCATGCAGCATTTTGATCATCTGCTGGGTATTGGACCGGAGTGAAATCATAAATCTCCATATCATCGGGAACAATGATGATTCCTGCCGGGTGTTGCCCCGTCGTTCGTTTAACACCAGTTGCACCATGTGACAGCCGATCTTCCTCTGCACCACGGAACTGCTTATCGGTATCACGTTCATACGCCTTAACATAACCATAAGCCGTTTTATCGGCAACGGTACCAATTGTTCCCGCACGGAATACGTTCTTTTCACCGAATAGCACCTTCATGTAGTTATGCGCAATTGGCTGGTAGTCACCGGAAAAGTTCAGATCAATATCCGGCACCTTGTTTCCCTTAAATCCTAAGAAGGTTTGGAATGGGATATCATGACCATCCTTAACTAGTAGTGTTCCGCAACGTGGACACTTTCTTTCGGGAAGGTCAAAGCCAGAACTATATTCACCCTTAGTATAGAAGTGCGAATAGTGACACTTTGGACACCGGTAATGTGGGGGTAACGGATTAACTTCTGTAATTCCAGACAGGGTCGCAACAACACTTGAACCAACAGAACCCCGTGAACCTACCAAATAACCGTCCTTATTTGATTTAGCTACCAGACGTTGAGCAATTAAGTAAATAACTGAGAACCCATTTTTAACGATACTGTTCAATTCGAGATCAACCCGATCCTGAACAATTTTTGGTAACGGATCGCCATACCACTGCTTAGCGGTATCCCATGTCCGATCCTGAATTTCCTGCTCCGCACCATTCATATGAGGAGTATACAACTTATCCTTGACCGGACTTAGATTATCATCAATCATGTCTGCAACCTTATGGGTATTAGTTACAACTATCGTGTGTGCCTGTTCTTCTCCCAAGAAACTAAATTCCTTTAGCATTTCGTCAGTTGTTCTAAAGTGAACATCTGGACGACTTGTCCGGTTAAGAGGGTTTGCACCCCCTTGAGAGTTGATCAGAATCTTACGGTAAATTGCATCGTGAGCATCTAAGTAATGAACGTCTCCCGTAGCAACTACTGGCTTATTTAATTTTTCTCCAAGCTCGACCATGTTCTTCAAGATATCTTCTAGATGAGCATCGTCCGCAATAACCTTCTGCTCCATTAGTGGCAAGTAATTTGGCTTCGGTTGAACTTCAATGAAATCATAGTACTTTGCTTTTCTTTCAGCTTCAGCAAAACCCTTTTCCATCATCGCGGTGAAAACTTCTCCAGAAGAACAAGCAGTTCCAAAAAGTAGTCCTTCACGATACTTCGTTAAAACGCTCCGGGGAATCCGGGGAACCCGAGCAAAATATTCGACGTTTGATAACGATACCAGCTTATAAAGATTTTTTAGACCCGCTTGGGTTTGAGCCAAAATCGTAACATGGAATGGACGCGCATGACGGTACGCATCATTATCAGCCATATGCTTGTTAAGGTCACTGACCTTTGTAATTCCATAGCGCTTTTCGGCATCTTTTAAGAACTTATGAAGCAAGTGCCCGGTTGCTTCAGCATCGTAATTTGCCCGGTGGTGGTGTTCAAGAGCAACCTTAAATTTCTTACTCAGGGTATTCAACCGGTATCCCCGCATATGAGGGTATAAGAATCGAGCAAGCGGCAGGGTATCAATAACTGGAGCAGTTATCTCTTCCATATTATGCCGCCGATAACCGGTATTCATGAATCCCATATCAAATGAAACGTTATGTCCGGCAATAATACATCCCTGACAGAAGTCCCTAAATAGCTTAAAGACCTCTTCTTCACTCTTTGAGCCCTTAACCATTTCGTCGGTAATCGACGTTAAATTGGTGGTTTGCTCTGAAAGCGGGAAGCCAGGGTCAATAAATTCATCAAACCGTTCTAGGACTTCGCCATCTTTCATTTTAGAAGCCGAAAGTTCGATAACTTTATCGTAAATTGCGGATAACCCTGTCGTTTCCACATCAAAGATGACATATGTTTGCCCATCAAGCGGCATTTCATTTTCGTTGTAGACTAATGGAATCCCATCATCAACAACGTTTGCTTCAACGCCATAGAGCATTTTGATACCCAACTTCTTAGAAGCTTTAAATGCTTCTGGGAATGCTTGAACATCAGCATGATCAGTAATCGCAATTGCGGGATGACCCCATGAATGAGCACGGCCAGCTAATTCAGTAATCGAATTAGTGGCATCCATTTGACTCATTTCTGAATGAACGTGCAATTCTATCCGCTTATCGTCAGCTGGGGCTTTATCTTGGCGTTCTTCATGCCTAATCTCATTAATATCAAAGGCATTAATAACTAGATCGTGCATCCAAGTATCTTCTTGTACAGGGCCCCGAATTTTAAGCCACATTCCCTCTTTGATATTAGCAAATTGGGCCTCATCAGCTTCATTCCGTGAAAACTTCTTAACGGCAAATGAAGAAGTATAGTCGGTAATTTCAAACGTTAACAGTTGACGTCCCGAACGTAATTCACGAACTTCGCTACTAAAAACATAACCTTCAACAACAACCGATCGCTCTTCCTCAACGATGTCCTTCATCTGTTTAACTTCTTGAGAATCGTTAATTAACCGACCAAGTTGAACTGGGCCATCTGCGGTCACTTCTTTAGATTGCTGCTTTTTCTTCTTAATCACATTGTTCTTTTTTATCTGTTCCATCGCTTTAGCAGCAAGAGCGGCGTCATCAGCTTCATGTTTTGCCTTTAGTTCCTTAATTCGTGCTTCTGAAGCCGATTCATCAACAAATGGATGAATTCGAAAATGTGGAAAGCCAAGATCAACATAGTTCTCTTCAATTTTCCCTAAGACATTTTTAGTGAGGAAGTCCTTCATCATCTCATTTTCAATGACTAGAGTTACCCGACCATCTTTAATCTCTGGTGATGTCTGGCTGCAAACTTGCTGGGTCATTGGGGAATCCGGAGCCGTTTGACGAACCACGTACTCCCAGTAATCACCAATTAATTTAGGATCAAGCTCAGTCATCGGGCTATTTATTTTAATCCTCGTATTAGCAATATCCCGAAAGCCAATCCGCAAAGCATTTAAGAAGTCATTAAAGAGAGTGAAAGGTAACGGTTGACGCATCATCAACCGGAATTCCCAAAGACGTGAATCTTTATGAACTACAACAGATTGAACCTTAGCATCACGAAAGGCCGGATTATCTTTTTCTGGAAAGTGAATTTGTTCAAGTAGTTTTTGAAATAATTCTTGTCGCGATAAGCTCACTTTTTATCCTCCTACAACAAAAAAGTGGTGCGTTGATAAATTGAATTCTACCATCGACACCACAGATTAAATATTAGTCAGCCTCATTAGTATTTTGTTCGCTAAGTTGCTTAAGTAAGATACCTACAGTATCAGCAACCTCTTCAGTCTTAACCTCGACCGTTTCACCTGTCTTCCGGATCTTAATTTCAACAATACCGTCTGAAGCCCGCTTCCCGACAGTTACCCGAATTGGGATCCCAATCAAGTCAGAATCAGCAAACTTAACACCGGCACGTTCCTTACGATCGTCAATTAAAACCTCGTAGCCAGCTTTTTCAAGGTTAACGGTAATCTCATTAGCCATCTTCATTTGTTCATCTTTCTTGGCATTTACAGGAATAACGTGAACATCGAATGGTGCAATACTATCAGGCCAAACTAACCCATTTTCATCAGCTGTTTGTTCAGCAACAGCAGATAAAAGCCGGGTAACACCAATTCCGTAACTACCCATAATTACGTCAACTAAGCGACCATTTTTATCCAGTACCTGAGCACCTAGCTGGTGTGTATAGTGAGTCCCCAACTTGAAAATATGACCAATTTCAATTCCTGGCGTAAACTTAATTGGATGACCATCTGGAGCAATTTCGCCTTCCTTAACGTTTCGGAAATCACCAAATTGATCAACACGGAAGTCACGATCAATATTTGCATTAATGTAGTGGTGACCATCGTCATTAGCGCCACAAGCCATGTTAACCATTACCTTAACATAGTTGTCAGCGTAGATCTTCACTTCTTCACCAACGCCAACCGGGCCAAGTGAACCAGGGTGAGCGCCAAGATACTTTACAGCATCCTCTTCGCTAGCTAGTTCAAGCTCTTCACACCCCAATTCATCCTTTAATTTAGCTTCGTTAACTTCATCGTTACCACGCATCAGCACAAGAACAGGTTGTGATTCATCTTCACTCATTTTAGCCATGTAAAACATCGCCTTAATGATTTGGTCTGACTCCATCCCCAAACTTTCAGCTGCTTCATCAACACTGTGAGCGCCTGGAGTTGGTTTCTTTTCAAGTTCTTTTGGCTCATCAGTTTGTTGAACTCCAGTAAACTTACTAGTGGCCTTTTCCAAGTTAGCAGCATAACCACCATCAGTATAGGCAATAACATCTTCACCAACCTCAGCTGGAGCAGAGAACTCTTGCGAATTTTTACCGCCCATCGTACCAGAATCGGCTAGGATAACCTTATAATTTAACCCAACCCGATCAAAAATATTCCGGTATGCCTTGGCCTGAAGATCATAGGCTTGATCCAATCCTTTTTGATCAGCAGAGAATGAATAACCATCAAGCATTTCAAACTCCTTACCCCGGAGGATTCCATAACGAGGACGATCTTCATCACGGAATTTGTCTTGTAGTTGGTAAACAACTAGTGGCAACTTCTTGTATGACTTAATGCTGTCACGAATAACTTCGGTAAATGTTTCTTCGTGAGTTGGGCCCAAGATAAAGTCACGATCACGACGATCCTTTAACTTGAAGAGGTTATCACCATAGGCTTCGTACCGGCCGGATTCCTTCCATAAATCAGCAGGAAGCAATCCCGGCATCAACATTTCAACGGCACCGGCCTTTTCCATTTCTTGGCGAATGATATTCTCAACCTTACGAATAACCCGGTAAGCCATTGGTAAGTATGACCATACCCCTGCGGATACTTGATAGATATATCCAGCCCGAATCATCATCTTATGACTCAGCGCTTCTGCATCACTTGGTGCTTCCTTTTTTGTTGGAATTAACATTTTCGACTGTTGCATAAAAATACTCCTTTTCCCTTATCTAATGAAATAACGTTGAATATCATTCCATGTAACCAAAATCATTAATACTAGTAACAAGAAGAAACCAATCATTGTAACAATTCCTTCAGCTTTTTCTGGAATTGGCCGTCGAATGATCGCCTCAATAATATTTAATAATAATTTTCCACCATCCAATGCCGGAATTGGTAGCAAGTTAACAATTCCTAAGTTAATTGATAGCAGTGCCAAAAAGTTTAGTACCCCTGTAAATCCAAGCGACGTTGCCTGAGACGTTCCAGCGTAGATCGCAACTGGACCACCTAGATCATTTAATGAGAATCCATGGGTAAACATATGGCCAAGGACACTAAAGATTAACGTTCCGGCTTGGACAAATCGTTGCCAGCCAAAATTGATTCGTGCCGAGAAGCTCTTGTCAGTCTCTTCCAAGATTCCGATTTGACCAACTTTTTGATTTGATTGTTTGACCGTTTTAGGAACCAACGTGGTCGTATGACGTTTTCCATTCCGTTCATAATCTACGGTAACCTTTTTTCCTGGATGACTAGAAATTGCAGTTGAAAGATCCGTCCAATTATTGATCTTTGAATGGCCTACTTGTGTAATTCGGTCACCACTTACGAGACCAGCCCGAGCGGCAACGGACCTTGAATTAACATGACCAATCTTATTACTATTCACTGGAACTCCACCACTTAGGAGGAAGCCAAGAATAATAAAAACAACTAATGACAAAATAAAGTTGTTCATTGGTCCAGCAAAGTTCGTCATCATCCGCGCTGGTAAACTTGCAGAGTTAAATTGGACATCTTTGGGTGCAATTTGAACAACTGTACCGTCATGCTCCGTAATTAAAGCATCATGATCAACGTTATAGACCTTAAGTTCACTTTCGTCTCCATTAACATATCCCTTAATCCACAATCCATCAACTAGATCAGAATCAACAATTTGTAACGGGATTCCCTGAAAGAGGGTCGTCTTTTGGCTTGCGTTAATATTTGTAACTAAATTTTGATCATTAAGCTGAATGGTCACTGGAGTCCCAGGGCGCAGCTCATCTTCGTCTTCATCATCCGCACCAGCGAGCCGCACATAGCCACCCAGTGGTAGAATCCGAACTGTATAGGTTGTTCCACCAGATTGTTTCCACCAAATCTTGGGTCCCATTCCAATTGAAAATTCACGAACGAGGATCCCAGCTCGCTTTGCAAAATAGTAGTGTCCAAATTCATGAACTAAAACTAGTATTCCGAAAACGATGATAAAGGTGATAATTGTTATTAGCACAAAATCCCTTCTTCTTTCAGAATTAAATAATACCTAAGAGATGCATCATTGGCATAACGATTAACATACTATCAAACCGGTCAAGAATACCACCATGTCCAGGTAAAATCTTTCCGGAATCCTTAACACCATAAAACCGTTTAAGTGATGATTCAATCAGATCACCAAATTGACCAAGAATTGACAATACAAGTGTTAGACAGATCATTGGGATAAATGAACCGCCAACCGGAATAAAGTGGAGATAAATCGCTAATATAATTGTTGCGGAAATCGTTCCGCCAACTGAACCTTCCCAGGTCTTGTTAGGACTAATTTTAGGTGCCAACTTATTCTTACCAATCTTACGACCAATCAGATAAGCCCCACTATCAGTAATCCAAACGATTAACATCCCATATAATAATGTTTCAAAATTTACAGCTCGTGCTTCTACAAAGTAACGGAAACCTAACCCGATATAGAGCATCGCTAAAGTTAAAACACCAGCATCATCGAAAGTAAACCGTTGTTTCCGGATTACCGTATGCAATAGTAATAGAATTACCAAGAAATAGAAGGCAAACCAACGCGTAGTTGCACTTGGTAAGAAATCTAGCCAACTATCAGGCAAAATTAGCAATGCGACACCTAAATAAGACACAACTGCCTCAAATGAGATTAAAAACATTCGCTTCATTGCTAAGATCTCACTCATTGCGACGACTCCCAATGCAATTGCGGCAATTGTTAATGGCCAATGTCCGTAAACAATTAGTGGGATGAAGATCGCTAAACCAATAACTGCAGTAATTATTCGTGTTTTCAATATTATTCTCCTCAAACTTAGTTATTCTTTAAACCGCCATAGCGACGATGACGCGACTGAAAGTTAATAATGGCAGTTTCCAAAGAGTGCCGATCAAAATCAGGCCAATAGACATCAGTAAACTCCAACTCACTGTATGCGATCTGCCAAAGCATGAAATTACTAATTCTTTCTTCACCACTCGTTCGAATGAGAAGGTCAGGATCAGCAAAAGGACCCAACCTAGACGACATCATATTTTCTGATAGCAGTTGTTCATTAATTTGTTCTGTACTAATCTCGCCTGCAAGCACTTTAGAAGCGATCTGCTTAGTTGCACGAACAATTTCATCACGACTACCGTAATTTAAAGCAAAGTTCAAAATCATCCCCGTACAATCAGCAGTGTCAGCAATTGCATCATTAACTGCCTTTTGGGTCCCCTGAGGTAACTTTGTGATATCTCCCATCACTGTTACCCGCACATTATGCTTAACTAAATCTGGAACGAAGGTTGAAAAGAACTTAATTGGTAGTTGCATCAAATAATTAACTTCACTCGATGGCCGTTTCCAATTCTCAGTTGAAAAAGCATAGAGTGATAGGACTTTTACCCCTAATTCACTAGCGGCGATCGTTACCGTCTTAACAGTTTGCATTCCCTGCTTATGACCAGCAACTCGTGGTAAATGGCGTTTTTGCGCCCAGCGACCATTTCCATCCATAATAATTGCAATATGATTTGGAATTCGATTTAGATCTAACTTCGCATCACTAGTTGAGGATACTTCTTTTTTGCCAAACAAAACAGTTCCTCCAGACAAATTTCGATGTTTAAAGTAAAACTACTTGTCAATTATAAATGTATTAGGGGAAAAAGCCAAGCCACAAAAAAAGAGAAGATGGCTTTTACCATCTTTCTCTTCTATTGGATTAACCCATTAATTCTTTTTCCTTATCCGCAGCGATATTTTCGAGGTTCTTAATTCCGTTATCGGTCTCTGCTTGAACCTTCTTTTCAAGATCATGAAATTCATCATCATTGAAATCGCCATCTTTATTCCCCTTCTTCAAATCATCCATCGCTTCACGACGAACATTTCGAACGGCAACTTTAGCCTTTTCAAGTTCAGCTTTAACGTCCTTAACAAGTTCCTTACGACGATCTTCAGTAAGTTGTGGAATCAAAATTCTGATTGCAGAACCATCATTTTGTGGAGTTAAACCAAGGTTAGCAGCATAGATTGCCTTTTCAATGTTATCCAACGAACTTTCATCATATGGTGTAACAAGCAGTTGACGCGCTTCTGGAATCGTAATTGATGCCACTTGATTTAATGGGGTTGGTGCACCATAATAGTCAACCTTCACACCATTAAGCAGGCTGGCATTAGCACGCCCTGCACGAATATCAGCTAACGTCCGCCGTAATGCATCACCGGACTTCGCCATTTTATCCTTAGCTTCATTTAAAATTTGCTTTCCAGTAGCCATAAATTAGTCCCCCTCAATTGTTGTTCCGACTTCTTGGCCTTTAACGACTTTCATAATGTTACCAGGAGTGTTCAAATTGAATACAACCAAAGGGATATGATTATCCATCGAAAGTGAACTTGCAGTTGTATCCATTACATGGAGATTCTTTTCAATCAAGTCCATGTGGGTCAAGTGATCAAATTTAACCGCGTTGGAATCCTTATTTGGATCAGCGTTGTAGACACCATCAACACCATTTTTACCCATCAGGATAGCATCAGCATTGATTTCAGCAGCACGCAATGCAGCAGTTGTATCAGTTGAGAAGTATGGGCTTCCTGTACCACCAGCAAAGATCACGATTCGATCCTTTTCAAGGTGACGAATTGCCTTCCGCCGGATGTATGGTTCAGCAATTTGACGCATTTCAATAGACGTTTGAACCCGAGTTGGAACATCTAATGATTCTAGTGCATCTTGAAGTGATAGGGCATTCATGATTGTTGCCAGCATCCCAATATAGTCGGCTTGAGCACGTTCCATTCCTAATTCGGCGCCAGTAACACCACGCCACATATTGCCACCACCAACAACGATCGCAATTTGGACGCCCAATTCATGAACTTCTTTTAATTCCTTAGCAACATCTTTAAGGACAGGCGGATTAATTCCAAAACCCTTCTCACCCGCAAGAGCCTCACCACTAAGCTTTAAAATAACCCGATTGTATTTAATGTCTGACATAGATCTGCCTCCTAATTGACTCTGTTTTAAAAAAAGACGCACTTCAATGAGTACGCCCTTTTTAGCCGAACGTTGTTTAGTTCATTTGGTCCTTAACTTCTTGGGCGAAATCGTCTTGCTTCTTTTCGATTCCTTCACCGACTTCGTAACGAACAAATGACTTTAACTTACCATTGTTAGCAGAAACAAATTCAGCAACAGTTTGGTCTGGGTTCTTAACAAAGTCTTGATCAGCTAAGCAAATTTGTGAAAGGAACTTGTTTAACCGACCTTCAACAATCTTGTCAACAATCTTAGCAGGCTTGCCTTCATTCAAAGTTTCTTCCTTGAAGACTTCACGTTCATGGTCAAGACGATCCTTAGATACATCTTCACGAGTCATGAATTCTGGGTTAATGGCTGCAACGTGCATAGCAACGTCCTTAGCAGCATCTTCATTACCACCTTCAAGAACTACGAGAGCAGCAATTTGGCCACCTTGGTGAAGGTATGCACCAAAGCTGTCATTATCTGCCTTTTCAACAACTTCAAAACGACGAAGACTAATCTTTTCACCAGTCTTTTGAGTGGTGCTAATCAAGTCATCATTCAAGGTCCCGTTTTCGGTCTTCATTGCGAGAGCTTCTTCAACATTTGCAGGCTTGTTCTCGCTAATTAACTTAGTAACCTTCTTGAGTAAGTCCTTGAATGGATCACTGGCGGCAACAAAGTCAGTTTCTGAGTTCAATTCAACGATTGCTGCGGTGTTGCCACTAACGGCAATATCAGCTAAACCTTCGGCAGCAACACGATCACTCTTCTTTGCAGCCTTAGCAATACCCTTTTCACGTAAGTAGTCCATTGCCTTATCCATGTCGCCATCACTAGCAACTAATGCCTTCTTGGCATCCATAATACCAGCACCAGATTTCTTACGTAATTCCATAACTTGAGCAGCTTTAATTTCAGCCATGATTAGATCTCTCCTTCGTTTAACTTTTTAATAAAAAAGGCTATTTGGTACTCAGGCCACAATGGTCCGTACGCAAACAGCCCAAGTATTTAATACTTAATTATCGTTTAATTACTTGCCTTCTACACTGTCCTTAAGGTTCTTTAATGAATCTTCAGAAACTTCTTCGTGTTCGTCGGCAGCATCGTTAGTATCAGCTTGCTTGTTGTCATCTTGACCTTGCTTACCTTCAACAATAGCATCTGCCATCTTTGAAGTGATAAGACGAACGGCACGAATAGCATCATCGTTTGATGGAATTACGTAGTCGATGTCGTCTGGGTCGGTGTTAGTATCAACCATAGCAACGATTGGAATGTGAAGTTTTTGTGCTTCCTTAACTGCGATTTGTTCCTTGTGTGGGTCCACGATGAACATTACATCAGGGATCTTTGGCATGTCTTCAATACCACCTAAGAAACGTTCAAGCTTTTCACGTTGCTTAGTTAAAACAGCAACTTCCTTCTTTGGAAGGACATCAAAAGTGCCATCTTCAGACATCTTCTTCAATTCCTTCAAACGAGCAATCCGTGATTGGATAGTCTTCCAGTTAGTCAAAGTCCCACCTAACCAACGATGGTTAACGTAGTATTGGCCCGCACGAGTAGCTTCTTCTTCGATTGAATCTTGAGCTTGCTTCTTAGTACCAACAAAAAGAGCAACACCGCCGTTAGCAGCAACATCCTTCATGTAGTTGTAGGCAACATCGATCAACTTAACAGTCTTTTGCAAGTCAATGATGTAAATACCATTACGTTCAGTGAAGATGTATTCTTCCATCTTTGGGTTCCAACGGCGAGTTTGGTGACCGAAGTGAACACCTGCTTCAAGCAATTGCTTCATAGTAACAACAGACATAAAATATGTACCTCCAAAATGTTTTTTCCTCCCCAATAATCATCTGGCAGTCAAACTAATTTAGCACATTGCCACCATCCTATTGGGTGTGAAATTGGCGTTTAACACCGAAATATAGTATACAAAAAAGCATCACATCTGACAAGCATTTATCCTTAACTTCACAGAAATAATTTAAACTTTAATCCCGCGCAAATGGAGAAAGCGTTCCTTCTTCCGCCTACTTTGGTGTTTAAAATGATATTCCGCACTTAGGGCATCATGTTTAGTTAAATATTCACACCAATATAAAAGTTTTAACGGATGCCGCGATTTCACCCGAGTATACTTAGCTCCCCGGTACGTTTGATGAACAGTAAATCGTCGCTGAACATCATTGGTAAAGCCACAATAAAGGCTTCCATCGGCACAATGAAGAACATACATATAATAGTGATTACTTCTGTTCGCCATACAGCAACCTATGCACCTCGGTTCCATAATTACCGTCGGGACGATTAACAATTAACGGTGGGACAACGCGGATACCACCCGTACCACCATCCTTAATCACCTCGATCAATACAATGTTAGCTTCACGATCTGGTTTAGGATAAATAAAGCGGATTCTTTTGGGTGCAAGGCGATGGCTCGTCAATTCGGTTAATATTTCAGCTAGTCGGTCTGGACGATGGACAAGATAGCCACGACCATTCATTTTTAGCAGGCCACTCATCCTATCAACAACCGTTGTTAAATTTGTTTTAATCTCATGACGGGCAATTGCTAACGCCCGATTAGGATTTTTCTGACTGTGTTCATTATCAGGAAAGTACGGTGGGTTGCACAACACGATATCTGCAGAATCTTTAGGAATTTGATCATAGATATCCTTAATATCCATATTCAAGACAGAATATCGGTCCTCTAAGTGATTTAGCTTAATTGTTCGTTCCGCCATATCTGCGATCTGACTTTGAAGTTCCACCTCTGTGAAGTGTCCTCCTAATTTATTATGGAGAAAAAGACCAATTGCACCATTACCAGCACAAAGATCAACGATCCGTGCCCGCTTCTTCTTATTGGGACGAACAAAGTCAGCAAGTAACACCGCATCTAATGAAAATGCAAAGCAATGCGGATTTTGAATAATCTGAACATCTTGACTATATAGTTGGTCAATTCGTTCGTCAGTCTTTAATAATTTGTTGTCCAATTTTACCCACCTCTTTTAGACTTGCAAGAAGTTAATTTTTTGGTCATAATGATTCCAGTTATTATACAGACTAGATTGGATGATTTTATGTTATATTCATTTCTCGTGACCATTGTTCAGCCATTTTTGAACTTAATTAATGGCAAAGCTAAAATTTACAATCGGGAAAATATTCCTGACGGCAATTATATCATTGTTGCTCCCCACCGAACATGGATGGATCCAGTTTTGATAGCCCTCGCGATCTACCCAAAGAAGTTTAGTTTTATGGCAAAAAAGGAGCTGTTCAAAAATCCACTAGCTTCCTTTTTCCTGAAAAAATTAAATGCTTTCCCGGTAGACCGAAAGCACCCTGGACCTTCTGTCATTAAGAAGCCTGTTCAGATTCTTCGTAAAACTGACTTATCAACCATCATCTTTCCTTCTGGTTCACGGTACTCCAGCAAATTAAAGGGTGGTGCAACCTTGATTGCTAAGCTGGCTAACGTTCCACTCGTCCCCGTTGTCTACCAAGGACCACTTAAATTTAATGAGTTATTTAGCCGGCATCCTCGTCACATTGCCTTTGGTAGGCCAATTTATATTGACCGCAAAAATAAACTAAATGATGAAGAGCAAGCAAAGTTAGAAAAGCAGATGCAGGATTCATTCGATCAATTAGATCAGCAAATTAACCCTAATTATAAATACATCATGCCACCTAAACCTAAAGATGATGATTTTTAACAAAAAGAAACCGGAAAATTAAAATTTTTCGGTTTCTTTTTCTATATTTATAAATTACTTGTTTGCTTTTTTGGCTTGCGCCTTCATGGTTTGCATCATTTGATGTAACTTTCGACTAGATGGCTTCTGGCCCATTTGTAACATCATTGTCCGCAACATTTCTTCACTAATAGGTGGATTATTGCGAAGGTAGTTTTCCATGTAACGACGAGCACCAAAGAAACCACCAACTAAACCGATTAGTAAGGCGAGGATTACCAATGAAATTGTTAATGCCACAACTACTTTCCTCCTTTTTTAGTTACTGTTCAATAGTACACGAAAGTAGTCGACTTGAAAAGGGCTAAACAGTTTTAATCATCCCGAAGGCCCTTTTTTCGTTGAATTTCCCGAACTTTTTCAGGAGTTACCTCTTTACCGTTATCATCAAAGATCCGCATCATTTCAATATTGCTTCGCATTGCTTCACGGAAATTCTTCAAATATTCTTTACGGAGTTTTTCCCGTTCCTTAGTTTCGGCTTCGGTTAATCCTTCGCGCTTGTTTTTATGAGCTAGCTCGTTAATCCGCTTTAATAATTTTTCCTGATCTGTCGATTCAGCCATAATTATCTCCTCGCATTCGAAATATTTTAATTATCAATTCGATCTTAGCTAATTTAATACTGACTTTCAAGATATTCACTAAATGTTCATTTTCGCGAACGTACGTTTGAAATGTGGATCCTACTATGGTATTCTAAGATTAATATTAATAGCCAAATGAGGTGTCAAGATGGCAAAAGCAGCAAGCCAAAAACAAATTGCGGTATTAAGTTGTATCTACAAACATGTTAAGGATCATGGTTATCCACCAACAGTTCGTGAAATCTGTGGTACTGTTGGTCTCTCATCCACTTCAACGGTCCATTCACACTTAAATAATCTAATTAAAGAGGGTTACCTGGAAAAGGATCCTTCCAAACCACGAGCACTTGAAATTACTAAGCAAGGCCTCGATCTCCTTGGTATCGAACCAGAGCAAAAAGAGATCCCGATGGTCGGGGTAGTTACTGCTGGTCAACCAATTCTGGCCGTTCAAGACACTACCGACTACTTTCCCCTTCCGCCTTCCATCAAGGATGCTTCTGGTTTATTTATGCTGAAAATTCACGGTACTAGTATGATCAAGGCTGGTATTCTAGACGGCGATGATGTAATTGTCCGGAAGCAATCAACCGCTAAGGATGGCGAAATCGTAATTGCAATGACCAACGATAATGAAGCAACCTGCAAGCGATTCTATAAGGAACCCGAAAACAAGCGTTACCGTCTTCAACCAGAAAACGATACAATGGCCCCAATTTATTTAGATAATGTTACCATCCTTGGCAAGGTTATCGGTCTCTACCGTGATCATATTTTCTAAAATATCTTTATAATCCCAGTCCTCTATCAGGAGCAGAAATGAACTAACGATCTTGTTCATTTCTGCTCCTTTTTGTGGTCAGCTAACCATACCAAAAGCATCATGATCAAAATATCAGGCAATGTATTTCCTACAGGGAGATCAATTAACATCAAACAACGATAAACGATGAAGCCAACTAACCATAAAGCAAAATGGTTCCAACTAATCCAATGACCACTATTATTAAGCTGAAGGACAAATCGATCCATTATCTGAATCGCAATCATTGGGGTAAAGACTGAACTAATGATGTAAAGAAAGTTACTAAAATTATCCATTGGCAAAATGATTGCACCAAGGCTTCCAATAATAGTTACAACAATTGCTGTTAAGCGTGAAGACCACTTAACCTTTAATGTTTGTGCTGATACTCCCGCAGAGTAGGCATCCATAAATGTTGTAGTGACTGTTGACAGAAGGACAATAACCAAACCACTAATTCCAACACCGGCACCAACCATTATTTGGGCAATATCTGTTTGACCGGTTAATAGAGTTGAACCAAGACCAACAATTGCCATCCAACAGCTAATAACACCATAAGTAATCGCACTAACCACACTCGCTTGGACTGGCTTTTGGGCAACCGAAGTATAATCAGAAATTAAAGGAAGCCAGGATAGGGGCATCGAAACGGCCAATTCTAATCCTTGACCAAATGATAACGTCTCCAAATGACTATTGACATGTGGCTCCGCAAATATTAAGTAACACAGCCAAATCGTCAAAAGTAATAACGCAGTTAAAGCAACCGTATTCAACCATTTTAAACGACGGATCCCAATAATTAACCACACTATAATAAAAAATCCGATCAAACCACACCATAATGGTCGACCTAATTTCCAAAGCCCGTTCGCCGCAAGTGAGCCGTCACAAATCATGATTCCCGTCCAGCCAATTAGTTGCAAAACATTCAAACTGGCAAAGAAGATTCCACCAAATTGACCAAAACTGATTTTTACCGATTCCATCGCACTAATCCGCAACTGACCGCCAATTATTCCAGCGAGGAAAAGTAGTCCACAGCCAATCAAATGACCTAAAATAATGGCTGCTATTCCCGTGGTCATCCCAAGTGGTGCTAAGTAAGTTCCTGTCAGAATTTCTGCGATCGATATTCCCGCACCACACCAAATCATTCCATTTTCTATCAGTGATGTCTTATGCTGCATCAGTTCCACCATCCTTTTCTTGATTAGCGAAACTTGATCCTGATAAAGAAAAATCGACCAGGCACTTACCTGATCGATTTTAAAATTCTTAATTGAATTCCCTCCGTTGGCATTATCCAAATCAGGTCCCATGGGTCGAAGATCACATCTTCCTCTCAGCCTGTTATACAAGCTCCCCGTTCATGTTAATTATATTATAACACTTTTATTTCTTTTCTTGATAAATCCGTTGGTGTTCTTTCTGTCCTTTCAATACAAACGGTGCAGGATCCGCTTGCCAATCTAACTCAACATCATCTGAATTCATCCCCAGCTGTGAACTAAACTGCTTCTCATATTCCGCAATCGAAACCTGATGGCGCTTTGCGAGATCATCCATAACGCCACTCAAGTACTCTTTAAAGTGAGGTTGGAGAATACCACTGTAAAATTCTCCTTCTGCTCCGGAACCGTAACTAAAGAGACCAAGCCGCTCTCCGGGATTAACCTGACCATTTTGCAACAATGACATTACTCCAAGGTAAAGCGAACCAGTATAGAGATTTCCTACCTCACGACAGTACTTTTGACTTGCAGTCAGCTGCTCACGCATTTTATCGGCAACTGGTGATTGATTGTCCTTAAGTAGTGCTTCCAGTGCCTTCTTTCCCATTTTTGTAAATGGTAAGTGGAATGTTAAGGCTGCAAAATCGTCAAGTTGTCGCCCAGTCATTTGCTGATAGCGTTGCCAACACTGAAGGAAGAAGTCAATGTAAACATTAGTTGAGTACTTACCATCTACATGTGCTTCAGTCGCGTAAAGCGGCCGCCAAAAGTCCATAACATCCTTTGTATATGAAACCGTAGTATCTTCAAGAGCCAAGACATGAGGATCAGCAGAAATCAACATTGCAACTGCCCCAGCCCCTTGAGTAACCTCGCCCGGTGTTTTCAAACCATAGCGAGCAATATCGGCCGCAATTACTAAAACAGTCGACTGCGGATCCATTGCTACTAATCCCTTAGCAAACTGAATCCCTGCCGTCGCTGAATAACAAGCTTCCTTTAGCTCAACCGCACGGGTAAAATCATCAAGGCCCAAAAGGTGTTTTATATAAATGGCGCTTGCCTTGGAATTATCAATCCCTGATTCAGTAGCAACAATTACGGTAGAAACATGCTTTTTGTCATCTTCCGATAAGAGTTTCTTAGCTGCCGTTGCCCCCAAAGTGACAATATCTTGAGTTGGCGGAACAACAGCTTGACGATCCTGACCAATCCCAATTGTATACTTATCTGGCTCATCACCCCGTTCACGAGCTAACTCGCGCAAATCAATATATTCGTCAGTAGTTGCAAATGCCATCTTATCAATTCCGATTTTCATTACTCTTCCTCCATTTGATCCATTGTTTGATTCAATAAGTGATCAACAATAACATTTCCCTGGTTGTTAGCGTGGCCCTTGGTCCATTGAAACCTTAGCTGCTTAAATTGTGGCAATAATTTCACAACCTCTTGCCATAGCTCCCGATTAGCAACCGGTGAACCTGAACTTGTTTTCCAACCCCGACGCTGCCAACCATTCAACCAATTTTTCATGATTGGATCCAGAACATAGTGCGAGTCAAGGGTGGCGACAATTGGCTCTTCCTGCTTCCGGTTCTTCAATAAAATGCGAAGCGCATTCCGGAGTGCCATTAATTCCATTCGGTTATTTGTCGCGCCAAATTCGCCACCAGTCTTGGTAAACTGCTGT
Organism: Limosilactobacillus sp.; assembly: GCF_022651205.1. Lineage (GTDB taxonomy): Bacteria > Bacillota > Bacilli > Lactobacillales > Lactobacillaceae > Limosilactobacillus. The sequence continues at coordinate 4,485 of NZ_JALCQI010000009.1, read as the reverse complement.
CCATTCTTACTGATCAGTAATGCCCAAGCAGCCTTATCCGTCTGCTTAACATGCTGCCCCAGCTTATTACCATGATTCCGGGAACCGCCATCTGTATATAAGTAAATGGCGTCTGAATCATTTGGCTGCTCAGGATGATCTTCCATTTGGTCCTGATCTTCTCCAGACAGCCACTTCTTAGCCGATGACTTACTAGAAAAGCTTTTATATACCGCTCCCGAATAACCATTAATTTCTTGCTGACATTCCGGCCAGGTAAGATAGATTCCCGGATGACGCCCCTTCTTAACTGCGTATACTTTACTCATGTCTAACCTCAAAAAAGTAATACATTTATTATAACGAATTTAAATGCAATATGTGAACTAAAAGCTATGCGTGCCACAAATGGGTACCAACCCGTTTCAGATGGCCAAGATCGAGATCACGCTTAATCATATAAACCGAATCGAGATCAATAAAGTGAATATTGGCATGAGCATTAGCAAAAGCTGCCGCAGCGGCAATGCTTTCAGGAGCTTCAATCATACTCCCAACCATGCACGGAATCCTTGCACTTTCACATAGTTGATTAATCTTAGTTGCTTCATAGATCCCACCACATTTCATCAGTTTAATATTGACATAGTCTGCTGCTCTGGCTTTAATCACTCGCAAGGCATCCGCTGGTGTAAATACGCTCTCATCCAGCATTAGTGGAATAGCCGACTGCTGCCGAAGTAAAGCTAAATCACGTATTTGATTTGCCGGCAGCGGTTGTTCGATAAAATCAAGGTTTAACTCGGCATCAGTTAGCATTTTGAAAGCTCGTAAAGCTTGCTTATAGTTCCAACCTTGATTAACATCAAGACGGAGCGCCACATCCGGTCCAACCGCTTGTGCAATTTGTTTAACACTCGCTACATCTTCATCAATGGAATGATCGCCAAGTTTAATCTTTAGTGCAGTGAATCCTCGCTGAACCGTCTTCTTCGCCTGCTCGACCATTTCAGCCGGTTTACCAATACTGATAGTATAGTCGGTCGCCATTGACTGCTTACTACCACCAAGCAAATGATTAAGTGAAACATGGTAAATTTGAGTTAAAAGATCATAGATTGCAATATCAATTGCAGCCTTCGCCGGTCCGTTCGCTACTACTGAATCATGCAACTGTTTCATCAGAGGTTCAATATTGGCTAAGGAAGCCCCGATCAGTCGTGGTGTAATTACTTCTTCAATAATTAATTTAAGAGTATCAATATTATCACCAGTAACTACTTCGTTGGGAGTTGCTGCACCTATGCCTGTCATTCCGTTTTTCAGGATGACCTTCACTTTAACCGCATGAATTGCGTTAACCGTGTGAAGATGAGTGACGAATGGTCGCTCCAGCGGGACCTCGACTACTTCAGTTGTTATCTTAGAAACCATTAATTTATCTTCCATTAAGAGCACCTCAAACCTTCCTCAGTTCTAAACTATCAAGGAGTCCATTATGTATAAAAAATCGTTCGTTATTTTGTTAATCCTATTCTTTAGTCTAGCCCTAAACATTAGCAATGCAAATGCTAAGCAGCAACCTTTACGAAGTATTAATCAGCGACTTGCTGAAGACCTTGGTGACCACCAAAGTTATGCCGACAGTGATCCAGGAAATTATGATTATGCAAAATATATTCAGAAGATTTATTATCGGGATCGTAAAACAATTATTATTCGGGTCAAGCCAGGTTTTCAGAAAATGACAAAAAACGATAAGTCTAGTATTAGTAATCAAGCCTATGCCCTTACTAGGTCTATCCAACCGAATAATGATAAACGTCCAGTGACAATTGAAGTCAAACACAATAAGAAGTTAATTGGAATTAAGAAACCTACTCAAACGAATTATCACTGGAAATAAACCAATTAAATATAATTCAACTGCGTCACCCAGAACGATTACTGCTAAAATTAATTTAAGAAGGTGAAAACTGTTGAATAAAAATCAACAAAAATTAATCAAACTAAGTAATGGGGTTGAAATGCCACAAATCGGTTTCGGTGTTTGGAAGATTCCATTTAATCAAACGGCCAAAACCGTTGCTAACGCAATCAAAAATAATTATCGACTAATTGATACCGCTAAACAGTACGGAAACGAAGAACAAGTAGGTCAAGGAATTAAAGAATCAGGAATTGACCGGAAGCAAATTTTTCTTACTACCAAGATTTTTAACGGAGACCAAGGGAACTTCGATCAACTCCGAAATGCCTTTAATGGGCAATTAAAGAAACTCGGAACTGATCATGTCGATCTCCTCTTGCTTCACTGGCCCGTATTCAATAAATACATTGAAAGTTGGCGGGCACTGGAAGCAATTTATAATGACGGACAGGCGCGAGCAATTGGGGTTTGTAACTTTGACGTTGAACACCTTAAAGATTTGATGGATCATGCTAAGATTATGCCAATGATTAACCAAATTGAATTCAACCCACACATTCACCAACCGGAAACCGTTGCCTTCTGTCAAGACCACCATATTCAATTAGAGGCCTGGTCACCACTAGGTAATGGTCAATCACTGAGCAATCCGGTAATCAGTAAGATTGCGAAGAAACATGAGAAATCCCCAGCGCAAGTAATCCTTCGTTGGGAGCTTCAACAAGGCTTCATCGTTATTCCAAAGTCAGTTCACGAAGAACGGATGCAAGAAAACCGCAATGTTTATGACTTTGAACTGGATGCCGATGAAATGGAAGCAATCGCAATGCTAGATGAAGAAAAGCATTCGATTTGGTATGACAAGTATAAGTGGTCAGGAAACCCAAATGGCCGAGATGACTATATTGCTAAACCTGGCGAATTTTAGAAATTTGAGCTCATTAAAAGCAGGCAAGTGATCGTCACTTAATTCGATCACTTGCCTGCTTACTTTTTAGAGTGCCGTTAGGATTGCAAGGTAAACACAGGTTATTAAAAAGAGAAGGAGGATAAACTTATAAACCCATTTCCAGTAGATCGTAATTGGAATTCGTGATAATGCTAAAGCTCCAACAAGCATCCCCGCAGTAGGTGTAATTGCGGTAATTAGTCCTGTGGCAGCTTGATAAGAAGTTACCAAAACGCTCCCATCAACATGAGCAAAATGAGCTAATGATCCCATGATTCCCATGGTTGCCGCAGCTAACCCTGAACTCGATGGAATTAAGAACGATAAAATAATAAAGAAAATGAATGCCAAAATAATAAACACTGCCTTGGGCATTCCAGCCAAGGAAATTTCGCCCCAATGGAGAATTGTTCCCGTAATTTTACCATTATTCATCACAACCTGAATTCCCCGAGCAACAGCGACAATAATTGCAACATTTAGAAGTTCTCCCATGCCTTTCATGAACGAATCTATAAATTCAGCTTCTTTAAGGTGACCAACGAACATAATCACTACTGACATGAAAAGAAACAGCATCGTAATTTCATTAAAATACCAGCTACCGAGTGCGGTCATATCAGCACCTAAGAAATTACCAAGAAATGGAATATGGGTTAACCATTTAGTGAAGGTTCCAAAAAATGTCCAAGACTTGTTAATACTAGTCCACGGAACCAAGCCAACAATCATAATAATAAAAGTTAACGCAAACGCCCAAAGAACATGTTTTTGAACTTTAGTTAATGGTTTGGGTTGGCCGCTTCGCCTAGCAACTTCAAAGAATTTCATATCTGACTCACGTTGCTGGTAAACCAATGATTTTGTTGGATCTTTTTTAATTTTATCTGCATAGTGAATTACAAAGGCAATTGTTAACCCAGTTACGATAATCAATAAAATAATCCGTGAACCAAGGCCTTCTCCCGGTGAAATCTTTATAATTCCAGAAGCAACCCCAGTTGAAAACGGGTTAACCGTTGATGCCAGGTCACCAACCCGAGTACCTAATAAAATAATTCCAGCAGCAACTAATGAATCATAACCAACACCCATCATAATTGGAACGATTAGAGGAAAGAACGCTAAAGTTTCCTCACCCATTCCATAAGTTGAACCACCAATCGCAAAGATAATTGTCAAAATGATAATTAACCGTTTTTCATGACCCTTAGAATTTTCGACAATTGAACGGATCCCATCATCTAATGCACCCGTCTTATTAACTACACCTAAGAAGCCACCAATCACAAGAATAAACAATGCAATATCAATTGCTCCAGTAGTTGCTTTATCACCAATCATTCCAATAATTGGTGCCATAAAGACATCCCAAATACCTTGAGGATGACTTGCGACCTGATGATAAGTACCAGAAATCATGTTACCAGCACTATTTACCTTATATTCTCCTGCAGGGACAATCCAGGTTAATACGGCAATTAGAATAATCAATCCAAATAGAATTGTAAAGGCAGAGGGCATCTTAAAATGATGCTTTTTTTGAATTTTTTCTCCCATAAAAGTCACCTACTTTTCAAAGAACTCCTTAGCTACTTGGCGATAGTATTCAACCGATTTATAAAAT
>NZ_JALCQI010000008.1 GCF_022651205.1 Limosilactobacillus sp. | reverse complement strand
AGGGGACCTCTGTTTTTTAGTTTAAATGTAAAAATCTGGTATTGGTATAGAAAGTGAAATTTCTATATCAACACCAGATATTGTAGAGCCATTCAAAAAAGGTCAGAAAAATTTTCTGGCCTTTTTCTAATTCTAAGTAAGCAAAAGTGAATTGTTATTCATGAGTATTAGGACAAATATACTGAATATGTTCGATTGATAAAAGCGCTTTTATCATTGATGTGACGCGGTTAGTTTGACCTTTGAAAGCGGAGAATCTATACTAAAGGTGTGAAGGGATATTAAGTAATTTTTCATCGAACATCTTCTCATAATAAACTACGTTGAAGTATGTTGATATTAATCTGTAAAAAGTTAACAAAAACACACCCCACTCCACATAAAACATTTTAGTTTCCTTGAAAAGCATGTTTAGCTAATTACTTAATTTAAGAAGGCCATATTGACAGAGCCCTTACGATAATAATCTCAGCTTAGTTCTCCCATTGAAGAGCTACAGAACACAATCTAACGGATCTTGATACAATAGCATTACTTAATTATCCCTTCAGCGGAAGCACGGAGACTTGAAATTAGTCTCCGCTTTTTATTTTAAATTATGAATTCGTTTTCAACGACTAAGGATATATGGCTGGAATTAAAATAAAAAATAAATTAGAAATTAATTAGAAAAACTATTGATTTCATTAACGTCCCCATGTAGAATCAACAACATCAAAAATATTTAAGGAGGCGTTAATGATGGAAAACACTCAAGTTAATGCAAAACAAGCAAGTGCAACTTATGCTAACTCATCAGAACTAAAAGAGGCGGCATACCGAATTTTTGCGGCGGTGGCTAATGCTATTTTGGTCGTCTTGGGAGGAGGACTATTAACTCAAACCGTTGGGAACTTAACCGGACTTCACGTGTTAACTTTAGTTGGTGCAGAAGCACAAGTCCTCTTAGCGCCTGCTATTGGGGTTGCGGTTGCTTCACAGATGAATACTAATACTTTAGTAACATTCGCTTCAATGATCTCAGCTACTGTTGGTGCTAATGGGGTGCATTTTACAACAGCCGCAGTCCATGGAGCTACCGCAACTGGTCAAGCAGCAGTGTCTGTGGTTGGCTCACCAGTCTTTACCACTGGTCAACCAGTTTCCGCAGTGTTGGCCGCTGTTGTTGCTACACTAGTTGGTAAGTACCTAACTGGGAAGACCCCACTAGACATGGTCCTTGTACCATTTGGTGCCTTAGCTGTTGGAATTGCTTTCGGCCTCGTTGTTGCTTCTGTAGTTACTCCAGCATTGCTTGCGGTATCTGCCTACATTGCACATACCATGCAAGTATCACCAGTATTAGGTTCCGCTGTCATCTCTGTAGTTTGGGCGCTCTTCTTAATGACACCCGCTTCATCCGCAGCTCTTGCCGTAGCGTTAACTCTGGATCCTGTATCATCTGCCGCGGCTTTGATTGGGACTACTGCACAGTTCGTTGCCTTTACCGCAATGTCGTGGCGACAAAACAACTTGGGTGCTAATATAGCTCAAGGGGTGGTTACACCAAAGGTTCAATTCCCGAACCTCTTGATTAACCCATACTTGCTCGTACCTTCCGTGGTATCAGCTGCAGTTTGTGCACCGGTAGCGACCGTTCTCTTTGGCTTCCGGTCTACTTACACTCTTGGTGGACTTGGTCTAAACTCATTGATCGCTCCAATCGCTTACTTATCAAGAGGATGGGATCAGTTTGCTACTTATATGACATTTGGGGTTGTCACTCCAGCCGTTCTATCCGTTGTCTTTTACCTCTTATTGAAGAAGGCCGGTTACATCGGTGAGAATCAATTACACCTAGAACTCGTTTAATATTTAATTGGTATAAGGGCGCGTGACAGAAGTCATTCATGACTTCGTTTTCACGCCCCCGCAAGCATAAATAGGGCTTCAGCGGTCGGATTATCCGAGCACTGAAGCCCATTTGTGTACTGCGTCGTTTGTGTTTCATCTAGGTAATATAACTTATGTTACAGCACCTTTTTCGTTTAAAATAGTGATAGAATATATTGAAGCGTAGAAACCACGGGGAGGTTAATCACGGTGAATAATCACGGTTCAGATAGTGATAACAAGAAGAAAATCTCATTTGATATCAATACTGTTAAGGGAGCTGATGTTACTAGCAACAGTGACGATTCCTCTGCAGGGATGCCAGTCTTCTCGATCAAGAAGGGAAAAGCTCAGCCTAAAAAGGCGGCAACGGATGCTGCTGATTCAGGGGAAAATCAAGTGGTAGCTAGTGATGAGCCGGTATTTGAAATTAAGGATGAATCTCAACAAATGAGTACAGCTGTTTCAGCGGCTTCTAGTAGTTCAACTGATAGTGCGGCGGAGGCTCAACCACAAATAACGGTTCAGAGCAAAATCCCTGCTGCCCCTGTAAGTCCCGAATCTGCTGCAGATTCTCTTTCTGTTAATATTCCTGAACCTGAGCCGGCAAACACAGAATCATTAACTAGTGATACTAATAGTTCTGTGCAAGAAGCGGCTTCCTTGGCCACACCTACTGAACCAGTGAATAGTTCGGAAACAGTAGAGGATGACAATTCAGCTGCTGACGATGAAAGCGAAGAACCATCAATCGAACAACTATTAGCAGATATTGATAGTATCAATCAAGAGTTGGGTTCAGTTTCACCGGCCTTAAACGACTTAAGTGATTCTAATACTACAACTGTTAAGGCTAGTGAGAATCCAGCACAGGCTACTCGTGAAGCATATGAACGTGCGCTAGATGCTGTTGATTCGGGAGAAAATGAACCTGAATATGTAACTGAGCCAGAGTTTAATCCTGCTAGTCAGGCACAAACACCTCATACAGAGAAAGTTGAAAAAGTTGAACCAGCTTTAGAAACACCAGAAAGTGACCAACCACAAAGAAAACAATCAAAAGTTGAATGGAATGGGCCACAGGTTCAACATGAAAGAACTCGTGAACATCATGTTCGAGAGCGTCCTGCAGTAACTTCAGAACATCCCAGAACCGTTAGTCGAAAGCAGTACAAAGAAAAGAAACAATCAGGAGTTCTTGGCAAGAGCTTCTTAGCAATGTTGGGAATTGGTAATAAAGATAAATAATAGGGAGCGTAGCTAGTCTTTAGAAAGCACAAATAGGGCTTCGGCGTTCGGAATTTTCCGAGCACTGGAGCCCATTTGTGTACTGCATTGTTTGTATTTCCTAGGTAATGTAATTTATGTCACAGACTCATTTTTGGCTTTATTGGGGTGTGGTTGAGATCTGTTTAGACTAGCCTTTCACAGTAGCTGACTGAACTTTATATCCATAAAGTTCTAGTCATCCTTGCTAGGGTTCACAGACGAAAACAAGTTTTCTGGTTCACCGCTTCGAGCTAGAGCTCTAGGTAACACAGGTAAGATCGGTTCAGCCTAACCTTCCTCGAGCTAACGACCTCCACCTCCGACGGCAAGACGCCGTTCGGTGGAGAAATCGTTAGCCACCGGAAGGTTTTAACGGCTTCACACTCTATTTTAATCCGGGTCCTTCAACGATTTTCCGCTCTTGGTGTTCTTGAAGTGGTTGAAGGCTAATTCGATTGTTTGGTATTCGTCATCTGACAATGTAATGTCCATTGCTTTAGCGTTAGCGATGACTTGCTTGGCTTTCTTGGCACCAGGGATGACAACGGAAATTAGTGGGTTCTTGAGGTACCAAGCTAAGATGGTTTGCGCTACGGTTGCTTGGTGAGCATCGGCAATTTCACGAACTTTGTCGACGGCATCGAGGATGTTGCTGTATCGAGGTTCCTTGAAGTCGGCAATTTGACTCCGAATATCGTCTTCTGGGAAACTAACGTCCTTAACGTATTTACCAGTGAGCAATCCAGAAGCTAACGGGAAGTATGGGACAAAGCTGATTTGGTGATCGTGAAGGTAATCGAGCATCCCCTCCGTCAGGTGATCCTGGTGGAGAAGGCTGAATTCATCTTCAACAACGTCAACATAGCCGTCCGCGTTTGCTTCTTTAATTTGGTCTAGGCTAAAGTTTGAAATTCCAATTGCACGAATTTTTCCTTCTTCACGGAGCTTTTGAAGGGCACCGACTGCCTCAGCCTTTGGTGTGTCATGATCCGGGAAGTGAATGTAGTAGATATCAATGTAGTCGGTTCCCAACCGTTCCAAGCTCTTGTTAACCTGATCAGTTAGAAACTTCGGGTCGTTATTGATAACTTCCTCACCTGTTGAAAAGTCATGGGCACCTTTAGTAGCGATCACGATTTTGTGACGATCATAGTCCTTGATTGCCTGACCGACAAGTTCTTCTGAATGCCCAAGACCATATACATAGGCGGTATCCAAAAGGTTAATGCCGTTATCAAGAGCTGCTCTAACTAGCTTAATTCCGTCTTCATCTTTGAGATCGGGGAAAAGATTGTAGCCACCAACCGCGTTAGTCCCGAGGCCAAGCGGATTTGCCGTAACATCTGAGTGACCAATTTTAACTGTTTCTACCATTATAAAAGCTCCCTTCAATTTACTTGTAAGCGAATACATGCTGTAACTATTATTATATCGTGAATTGGCATTGAAGGCGATAAGAGATCGAGATGATTGCGGCGATTTAAGAAAAATTATAGAATAGTGATCCTTGGCAGGGGCGAGAGGCTGGCGATGAAACGCTGGCCTTTTTTCTTTGATAAAGTGGTTCTACTATTACATAGCAAAGATCTGCTCACCGTGACCGCAATCTCCGTCTAACGCTCTACCGCGACATAGTCTAAATGAGTTTCGCCCGAGTTTCCTAGGGCTAACAATTGTACTATTACATAGCAAAGATCTGCTCGCCAGGGACTTGCTAGAGCTAGCAACCTCCTTCCCCAGTAGCTAACTGAATTCTGCCACCAACAAGTTGGTAGTCAGAATCCTAGTTAGCCTTGTGAAGGTTCACAGACGAAAACAAGTTTTCTGGTTCACTCTTTAGGCGCAAGACGCCGTTCGGTGGAGAAATCGTTAGCCTTCCGGAAACTCTTTGGGGCGAAAGCACTCTTTTCCTCTTGAAAATCCCCTTTAATTAAGTTACAGTAGTAAAAGACGTGAAACAAAATTGTTTCACGAAAGGAGAAGTTAAAATGAATCCAGAACAATTTCAGCAAGCTTTAGCGGATCATGGGATTAATCTCAATGATGCACAAATGAAGCAGTTTGCTGATTATTACGATTTATTAGTTGCGACTAATGAGCACGTTAACTTAACACGAATTACTGAAAAAAAGGAAGTTTACCTTAAACACTTCTATGATTCCATTACGGGAGCATTTGCGGAGCCTAAACTAATGAATGACGACCTAAACCTATGTGACATTGGTGCTGGTGCGGGTTTTCCTTCGATCCCGCTAAAGATTGCCTTCCCACAATTAAAGGTGACGATTGTGGATTCACTGAATAAACGGATCACCTTTTTGCAGGAATTGGTAACAAAGTTAGGCTTATCTGCTGTGACCCTTGTTCATGACCGGGCGGAAACGTTTAGTGATAAGAAGAGTACCCACCGTGAGCAGTATGATGTGGTGACGGCTCGAGCGGTTGCACGATTATCTGTTCTGAGTGAACTATGTCTGCCTGCTGCTAAGGTCGGTGGTGAATTTATTGCCTACAAGGCCAGTGCAGCGGCGGAAGAAATCCAACAAGGCGGCACGGCAATTAAGAAACTTGGGGGCCAGATTCGGCAGACAGCAAAATTGGAACTGCCGGGAACTGATGAGGAACGCAACATTATCGTGATTGATAAGGTTTCCGCAACGCCGAAGAAGTTTCCGCGACGCCCTGGGTTGCCAAACAAGAAACCAATTCAATAAAAGTGAGGGAGAGAGAAAATGGCTTTTTCATTATTCGGTATCGGTAAAGATCATTCTGGTGATACGAAGAATAAGGTTGTTGAAATTAAGGTTGACCAAATTATCCCGAACCGCTATCAGCCACGGAAGGTCTTTGATCAAGACGGAATCCGTGAATTAGCGCAGACAATTGACGAACACGGCTTGTTGCAGCCAATTATTGTTCGTGAATACGAGTCGGCAAAGTATGAGATCATTGCTGGTGAGCGGCGCTATCGGGCGGTGAAATTATTAAACTGGGATACCGTTCCAGCAATTATTGAAAAGATGAGTGACAAGGAGACCGCCTCACTTGCTTTAATTGAAAATCTTCAGCGGTCACAATTAAGCTCTGTTGAAGAGGCCCAGGCTTATCGGCAATTGATGGATCTGAACCACTTGACCCAGTCCGCTTTAGCTAAGGGGATGGGAAAGAGTCAATCGTTCGTTGCTAATAAGTTGCGGTTGTTAAAACTGATTAAGCCGGTACAAACTGCAATCCTCGATCACCGGATTTCCGAGCGTCATGGGCGGGCAATGCTGGACTTAGACGAAAAGCAGCAGCGTGAAATGCTCATGCGGGTTGTTAATGAACGGTTAACTGTTCGGCAGACCGAAGATGAAGTTGCCAAGCTTCTTGGCCGTCCATTACCATCTGAAATTGCTAAACAGCGAGCTGAAAAGAAGCGGCAGGAATTGGCTGACCTTGAGGGGATGCCGACAGAAGAGCCTACTACTGAAAAGCAAGTTGCGGACCAAAAACAAGCAACGCCGAAGAAAAAGATAAAGACCAGCAAGCGGCGGAAGAAGACTGCAAGCAAGCAATCGGCTAAAGCTAACGATGCTCGCTTGGCATTGAATACAATTAAGAAATCAATTAAATTAGCAACCGACAATGGCTTCACTGTTACCACCCATGAAGAAGATAATGATGATACATACCAATTAGTCATTGAGATTCCGAAGAAACAGTAGGAGGGAAAAAGATGGGTTATGTTATTGCACTAGCAAACCAAAAGGGTGGCGTTGGTAAAACGACGACCAGTGTTAACCTGGGGGCCTGTTTAGCGGATGCTGGCAAAAAGGTTCTCTTGATTGACCTGGATCCTCAGGGAAACGCCACGAGTGGTTTGGGGGTTGACAAAAAGGACATTGAGGAAAGCGTCTACGATGTCCTAATCAATGATGTTGACCTGAAAGATGTCATTTTGAAGTCTAGCCACCACGGCCTAGATATTGTTCCCACAACGATTGCTCTTTCCGGTGCGGAGGTTGAGTTAACTAACCTTATGGCCCGGGAAACGCGGCTGAAAGATGCCTTTGGGGACGTTAAAGACGAATATGACTATATTTTGATTGATTGTCCCCCTTCGCTAGGCCTTTTGACGATCAACGCGTTTACTGCTTGTGATTCGATCTTGATTCCCGTTCAGAGTGAGTACTATGCTCTTGAAGGACTGAGCCAACTGTTAAATACAATTAAGCTGGTTCGTAAGCATTTTAACTCTGACCTAAAGATCGAAGGTGTCCTCTTGACAATGTACGATAAGCGGACAAATTTGGGGCAGCAGGTTAACGCCGAAGTCAAGAAGTACTTTGGCGATCAGGTTTATGAAACGATCATTCCCCGGAACGTTCGGTTGTCTGAAGCACCGAGTCACGGACAAGCAATTGTTGATTACGATAAACGGTCAACGGGAGCAAAGGTTTACCAACAATTAGCAAAGGAAGTGTTAGCTCGTCATGGCGAAAAATAAACAAAGCGGATTAGGTCGCGGGATCGAGGCGCTCTTTGAAGAGAACGATTTGAACGAGATTAATGATAACGAAACCGTTCAAGACGTTAAATTGTCATTAATTCGGCCTAACCCATACCAACCGCGACGGACGTTTGACCAAAAGGCACTCCGCGAACTAGCATCCTCAATTCAGAAGTCGGGAGTGTTCCAGCCAATCATTTTGCGGCAACCGGATCCCAAGTTGAAACGCTATGAACTGATTGCCGGTGAACGGCGCTTCCGGGCTTCTAAGCTAGCTCACCAGTCAACTATTCCAGCCATTATTCGGCAAATGAGTGACGAAAAGATGATGGAAGTTGCTGTCTTGGAGAACCTCCAACGTGAAGACCTAACTCCTTTAGAGGAAGCCCAGGCCTATCAAACGTTAATGGACAAACTCTCATTAACGCAGGCGCAGGTTGCTGAACGACTGGGTAAGAGTCGACCATATATTGCCAACTACCTTCGATTATTAGGTTTGCCAAATGAAATTAAGGAATTAGTTTCTGCCGGCAAGCTTTCGATGGGCCAGGCGCGGACACTCTTAGGGTTGAAGGATCGGCAACAACTGGTTAAACTTGCTCGACGTGCTGTTGAGAAGAACTTAACCGTCCGTCAGCTTGAAGAATTAGTTGCACAGATGAACGGAACGGCTGAGAAGAAAAAGGTTAAACGGCGTCAACGTAAACCAGCTTACGTTCGTGAAGCTGAATCGCAACTTCAAAGTAAGTTTGGGACGAAGGTTGCGGTGGCACCAAGTCGGAAGAAGAATACCGGGAAGATTGAGATCCCGTATACTTCGGTCGATGATTTTAACCGAATTATGGAAGTTTTGAATATTTCATTAGATTAGGGAGGATGATCACTGATGGCAGCATATGATAAGGGTGATATTGTAATGATGAAGAAGCAACATCCGTGTGGTACCAATCGGTGGTTAATCACGCGTGTCGGTGCGGATATTAAGATCCAATGCACTGGTTGCGGCCACATTGTAATGATGACGCGGCAAAAGTTTGATAAGGGCTTCAAGAAGGTCCTGGAAAATGCTACCGATTCAGAAGACTAATTAAAAATAAATTGAAAAGGAAAGTGAACAACTTATGTCATTAACTGCAGGAATCGTTGGGTTACCAAACGTTGGTAAGTCAACCTTGTTTAACGCAATTACTAAAGCAGGAGCCGAAATGGCGAACTACCCATTTGCAACGATTGATCCAAATGTGGGGATGGTCGAAGTTCCAGATAACCGCCTTCAACGGATTGACGAAATTATCCCAGCCAAGAAGATCGTGCCAACGACCTTTGAATTTACTGATATTGCCGGAATCGTTAAGGGTGCCAGTAAGGGTGAAGGACTTGGTAACAAGTTCTTGGAAAACATTCGGCAAACCGATGCGATTGTTCACGTTGTGCGGGCATTCGATGATAACGACATCACTAGTGTTACCGGGAAGGTTGATCCAATTGATGATATTGATACTATCAACTTGGAATTGGTAATGGCTGACTTGGATGCCGTTAATAAGCGTTTAGCGAAAGTTCAACGTGCTGCTAAGGGTCGCGATAAGGATGCTTTGGCTGAACTAGATGTGTTAAACAAGATTAAGCCGGTTCTTGAAGACGGCAAGAGTGTGCGGTCAATTGACTTTAACGATGATGAAAAGCAAATCGTCAAGGGACTCTTCTTGCTAACCAGTAAGCCAGTTCTTTATGTTGCTAACATCTCTGAAGATGACATGGCTGATCCTGATGCTAACAAGTACATGGACCAAATCAAGGAACACGTTAAGGGCGATGGTGAAGTAATCGGTGTTGCTGCCGCTGCTGAAGAACAAATCGCCGAAATGGACGAAGCTGATAAGGCTGACTTCCTTGAAATGGAAGGGGTTAAGGAACCAGGATTGAACCGTTTGATCCGTGCTGCCTACAAGCTTCTTGGCCTTGAAACCTTCTTTACCGCTGGTGGTCCCGAAACCCGTGCCTGGACATTCAAGAAGGGCACCAAGGCTCCTCAAGCTGCCGGAATCATTCACTCTGACTTCGAACGTGGTTTCATTCGTGCCGAAGTTATGAGCTTCGACGACCTCGACAAACTCGGATCCGAAGCCGCCGTCAAAGAAGCCGGTAAACTCCGCCTTGAAGGTAAAGATTACGTCATGCAAGACGGCGACATTGTGGAGTTTAGGTTCAATGTTTAGAGTGCGAGCCCGTTAAAACCTTCCGGTGGCTAACGATTTCTCCACCGAACGGCGTCTTGCCGTCGGAGGTGGAGGTCGTTAGCTCAAGGAAGGTTAGGGCGAGCAGATCTTGACTATGTAGCAGTAGGAAACTCGGGCGAGGGAGTGAACCAAGAAACTTGTTTCCGTTTGTTTCGACTGTGTCGCAGTAGAACCATCCATATCAAGCAATAAGAGAGGAGTCTCATTGTGAGCGAAAACCAACCACGGAATGCTCAAGCTGGTCAACGACAAAAAGAACACCTTAAAGAAGACCGGCGTGAAGCAGGAAATGCAATTAGTAAACACAATTTAACAAAGAAAAACGAAGAATTCGTCTTCCAACTAAACAAGCAACTCGAACGTCAAGGCGTCGCAAAGGAAAAGCGGCCTGAGATTGTTCAGGATACAATTACCCAACTTAAGGAAGGACAGAAGACCGGTAAGACCGCTAAGGCATTGTTCGGAACACCAACCGAATATGTTAAGGATTTGAAGGATCCAAAGAAGAATAACCAGGCTAACCATATGTCCAAGCAGTCAATCAAGCTACTAGCAATTGATAACATGGTAATCTTCTTTAGTATCTTTACCTTTATGTTTGGCCTGATGTTCTGGCTATCACCAAATACAATGAAGATGACCCACTATGGTAGCAGTGGCCTGTTGGCAATTATCTTAGTGTCAGTTTCTGGTGGTCTCTTATATGGTTACGTGGCCTCCCAGTTACAACCAGTCAAGAAGAACGGTAAGTGGGTTCAAGCTAAGTCACTATGGTTCCGGATCCTGACCGTGGCATTCGGTCTGGTTGTTTGGCTAGCCGTCTACATGGCTTCAAGCTTGTTACCAAACGTAATTAACCCACGTTTGAACGCATGGGCTTACATCATTCTTGGTGTTCTTGCCTTCGGTGGAGATATCGTCTTCCGTCGCAAGTATCACATTACCGGTGCTTTCTACGGTAACCGGGGTAATCGGCGTAAGTAAATTAGTAATTAAAAAGCGGAAACGCAACGTTAAATCCAATTTTAGGGTTTATAGTAGCGATTCCGCTTTTTTAGATCTGGTTGATGTTGCTTAATTCTTCCTGATAGTGGCTTTTTAACTAAGAAATTGATAATATGAAAGCGCATACAAAAATAAAAAGGCGTGATAGAAGATGAAGTTAAATCGCAGTCAGTTAGCAAAGTACCTCGATCACACGATGCTTAAACCAGAAGCAACAGCGACGATGATCGATCAAACGGTTCAGGAGGCAATTAAGTACCGGACAGCATCCGTTTGTGTTAATCCCTACTGGGTTAAGCGGGTTCACCAAGAATTAAACGGAACAGGAGTCAACACTTGTACGGTCATTGGCTTTCCTCTCGGGGCAACTTCAACGGCAAGCAAGGTTTTTGAGGCACGGCAGGCAATCAAAGATGGTGCGGACGAGCTCGATATGGTGATTAATATCGGTGAACTAAAGGCAAAGCATGATGATGCGGTAATGGCTGATATTAGGGCTGTAGCGGATGCGGTTCATCAGGAACAGCGGATTTTAAAAGTGATTATTGAAACAGCACTGCTAACGGATGAAGAAAAGATCCGAGCATGCAAATTGACGATTGCTGGTCAAGCAGACTTCGTTAAAACTTCTACCGGTTTTTCCAGTTCCGGAGCGCAAGTAGCCGATGTCGAACTAATGCGACAAACTGTTGGCGACGAAATAAAGGTAAAGGCTGCTGGAGGAATTCATAGTTATAATGAGGCGCTGGCAATGATTGAAGCGGGCGCGGATCGATTGGGAGTCTCTGCTTCGGTTAAGATTCTTAATGAAGCACAGGAATAATAGGGGGCAGGATAAATGACATATCAACGAGTATTTGCGATTGTTCTTGATTCGGTCGGGACTGGACAGGCAAAGGATGCAATTAAATTTGATGATGTTGGAGCTGATACTCTCGGTCATGTTGGTGAATATTATCAGGGAAACTTAAAGCTGCCTAACCTTGGTAAAATGGGGTTGAGTAACCTCCGAAAAATACCGGTTGAAGGGGTACCGGTTGCTAAACCAGCAATTGGTGATTATGGTCAAATGGCAGAAATTTCAGCCGGAAAAGATAGTATGAATGGTCATTGGGAAATGATGGGATTGCCATTAACTAAACCACTAGATACTTTCCCCAACGGTTTTCCTACAAGCTTAATCAAACAAATTGAAGGCTATTCTGGCCGAAAAGTGATCGTTAATAAGCCATATTCCGGAACACAAGTAATCCATGACTATGGCGAACGTCAAATGAAGACTGGAGAATTAATTATCTATACCTCGGGCGATTCAGTAATGCAAATTGCTGCTCACGAGGAAGTAATTCCGGTTGATGAATTGTACAAGATTTGTAAGTATGCACGAACATTGCTAAATGGGCCAGAGTATACGGTTGGTCGTGTGATTGCGCGTCCTTATATTGGTCCTGATCAGAATCATTTCGTCCGCACGGCCAATCGCCATGACTTCAGCTTGGCACCAACGGGAAGAACCGATCTAGAGCGGCTACAAGATGCCGGTTATGACGTAATTGGGATTGGCAAGATTAACGACATTTTCTCTGGTAGGGGAATTAGCCGTGGCTTTCATAATGAAAGTAACGCTGATGGGATGGATCATCTTGATAGTGTAATGCGGGAAGATTTCACTGGCTTTTGCTTTACCAACCTGGTTGATTTTGATGCTAAGTACGGTCATCGGCGGAATCCAAAGGGCTTTGGCGAGGCCCTGATGGAATTTGATCAACGCTTGGGTCATGTTCTTGATGAAATGCGTCCTGATGACTTACTACTTATTACGGCTGATCACGGGAACGATCCTGGCTTCCGGGGGACTGACCATACTCGGGAGAATGTTCCCCTGCTTGTCTACTCGCCAACGATGAAGGAAAGTAACCAGTCACTTGGTGTTCGTGCAACGTTTGCGGATCTTGGAGCAACAGTTTTGGATAACTTTAACGTCAAGGCCGAAAAGGGAACGAGCTTCTATCATGAAGTAAGGAATGATTGAAAAACGGATTTTTAGATTAGAGGTTAAAATGTAACCACTTAACTAGCGAACTTTTCTTGTAAATTGTGGCTATTTTTAACTAAATATTCGGTAATTTCCACTAAATGCCGAACATTATGTGAGTGAATGACAATTAATTTACTGTTTTTGTTGATTTTTGGCAAAATTGCTAGTAAAGTATAGCTAATCAAAATCAAAAAAGGAGTGTCTAGTCACATGTCAAATTGGGATACTAAGTTTGTCAAGAAAGGGTTAACGTTTGATGACGTCCTTTTGATTCCTGCAGAAAGCCACGTTTTACCAAACGAGGTTGACCTTAGTACGAAGTTAGCAGATAACATTAAGTTAAACATTCCGATCATCAGTGCCGGAATGGATACCGTTACTGAAGGAGCAATGGCCATTGCAATGGCGTTACAAGGTGGACTTGGGGTTGTTCACAAGAACATGTCCATCCAAGCTCAAGCTGGTGAAGTCGCTAACGTTAAGAGTGTTGTGGTTCCGTCTAGTGCAACTAAGGCAGCGGTTGATGACAAGAACCGCTTGCTTTGTGCCGCTGCGGTTGGTGTGACTAGTGATACATTTGAACGGGCACAAGCATTATTGGATGCTGGTGCGGACGCAATCGTAATTGATACCGCCCATGGTCACTCTGCTGGTGTTCTCCGGAAGATCAAGGAAATCCGTGATCACTTCCCAGACGTTACTTTGATTGCCGGAAATGTCGCTACTGGCTCAGCTACAAAGGCTCTTTATGATGCTGGTGTTGATGTAGTTAAGGTTGGTATCGGCCCTGGTTCAATTTGTACTACTCGGGTTGTTGCCGGTGTCGGTGTCCCACAAATCACTGCAATTTACGATGCCGCACAAGTTGCTCGTGAATACGGTAAGCCAATCATTGCCGATGGTGGTATTAAGTACTCTGGTGATGTTGTTAAGGCCTTGGCTGCTGGTGGAAACGCCGTAATGCTCGGTGGAATGCTCTCCGGTACTACTGAAGCACCTGGTGACGTCTACGAAGATAACGGTAAGAAGTACAAGGCATATCGTGGAATGGGTTCTGTTGGTGCTATGGCACAAGCTCATGGTTCTTCAGACCGTTACTTCCAAGGTGGCGTTAACGAAGCTAACAAGTTGGTTCCAGAAGGAATTGAAGCACGTGTCCCTTACAAGGGTGACGTTGCCGATGTCCTCTTCCAAATTGATGGTGGCCTTCGTTCAGGGATGGGTTATGTTGGTGCTCCTGACATCCCAACGATGATTGAAAATGCCCAATTTGTTCAAATTACCAATGCCGGTCTTCGTGAATCTCACCCTCACGATGTTCAAATTACTAAGGCAGCACCGAACTACAAATAGAGTGTGAGTCAGCATCCTGACGAACACGTTTTCTGCGTTAATTAAGTAATAAAATCTCCAAATGTTCGTTATTAACGAATATTTGGAGATTCTTTGTGTCTAGATGAAAGAAGGAAAAGTGGATGGAAAGTTGGTTATTCTTACTCTTGATTTTAGCGATCGCATATTGGGGACGGAATATGTCACTAATAATTGCGACTGTTGTTGTGATGGTTATGAAATTGACACCGGTAACTACCAAGTGGTTATCATTCGTTGGTTCAAAGGGAATCAATGGGGGAGTCACGATTATTTCGGTTGCCATCTTAGTACCGATTGCGTTAGGGCAAATTGGCTTTTCTGATCTGACAGCCGCTTTTAGATCGATCCCTGGTTGGGTTGCAATCATTGCCGGAATTGCAGTTGCGATCCTTTCAAAATACGGGATTGATCAGTTAGCAGATGTTCCCCAGATCACGGTAATGCTAGTATTAGGAACGATTATTGGAGTGGTCCTCTTTAAGGGAGTTGCTGCAGGACCAGTGATTGCTAGTGGGATGACTTACCTAATTGTTAGTTTATTTAATTTACATTATTAAAATCCTTGACATTAAATGATAGTGAATCTAGTAGATGAGTACTTATTGCCCAGTGTTTAGAGAACTTCCAGTTGATGAGAAGAGAGAAAACAAAATGGAATTTCAACAATCGAAGCTATTAAGTCGATTCCTACGATTAGTCAAGGATAAATTATCAAAAATGAGTGTATACTAAACTAACCTGATTAAAAAGATAATTTAAAAACAATCGTGATATATTGGAAGAGTGGAGTAATTAGTTCTTCACAAGGGACCTCGAGTCCGTATACCGATAGTGGTATTTATCAGTTTTCATCTTGATTATTAAAGGAGGAGGTTTATATGACTTACCAAAAGAACTTCACAACTACTTATACCATTAACGGACATGAGTACACAGTAACGGCACCGGCTCTTTTTGATAGTAACACCAATGAACTGATTCCAGATAAGGAGCTGGATGATCAAGCTGCCGAAATAGCTCGTCAACAATATCGTGATGAGATGGGCTTGTTGTCACCACAAGAGATAAAGCAGTACCGTGCTAAGGTAGGACTATCTCAACGTAATTTAGCTGAACTAACTGGATTAAGTCCAAACACCATCGCTCTTTACGAAGCTGGTGCGTTTCCTACTAAAGCCAATAATAGACTGCTAAAATCACTCATTGCTAGCGATGATGTGCTCCAACACTATATTGCTGATGAAAAGAATGATTACTCTGATGAGTTGATTTCAAAGGTTAATTCTTATCTAAGTAATAATGATGGTGTTGTTGAATCACAAAAGGAACAGCCTAAGTTTACGGCCGTACAATTAGCCAATTGGTTACGAGTTGAAAACTACTTTGCACGGGATAGCAATTTAAATATTGATCCGTTAACGCAAATGAAGGTCATTAAACTGCTCTATATTGCGTATGGGAGATTTTTAGCCGCAACCAGAAATAAATTATTTTCTTCAGCAATCGTTCACTTTCAATATGGTCCATTAATAACGGAAGTACATGATAAATTTAATGGTCAGACTGTTCTGGATATTGATAAACCAGATAAAGAAGCGATGGATGACTATAACCTAGTTTCACAAGATAGCGAGATTGTGGATCTTCTAAGTAAAGTGAACGAAGATTACATTAACTACAACGCTGCTCGACTAAGCAAGCAAACTCATCGGCCAGGTTCACCATGGTATCTAACTCCAGATCGAGAAGTGATTAAGGACCAATTGATTTTTGATACATTTAAACGTGGAATAGAGGAATAATGAAATTGATATATCAATTATTACCTACGTCATGTGAAAGATAGTTAATAATATCCGGATGAAATGTGATTCATTTTCGAGAACGTGATAGAATCTATCTGTGATTATGAATTAATAATTAATTTGGAGAGACGATATGAATAACCAATCGGAAAATGAATTTCCGTTGACCCGGGCTGAATATCAGCGGCGGATTCGCTGTGGTAATAATCAAGGCAATGGCAACGGGCCACGAAATCATCGTGGAAGAAAGATTTTTGGAATTATCATTTTAATTTTATTAATCCTTGTTGCGATCTTTGGTGGCCTGGCTTGGTATAACGCCAAGCAGACGAGTGACCAAATGTTTACGTCAGCGGGGGCTACTAAGCGGCGAAACGCGCAAAAGGTCCTTGAACAGAAACGACCAGTGTCAATCCTTTTACTGGGAACTGATACGGGTGACTTAGGGCGAACCTATAAGGGACGGACGGATACCATTATGGTGATGACCGTTAACCCGCAAACCAAGAAGACCACGTTAATGAGTATTCCGCGGGATATGAAGGTTAACTTGCCAGGATACGAAGATGAATCACCAGCAAAGATCAACGCGGCCTACGCATATGGCGGTACAAAGGAAACAATCAATACCGTTCAGAAGTATTTCAATATTCCAATCGACTACTATGCTTTGGTTAACATGGCAGGGATGAAGCAAGCAATTAACCAGGTTGGTGGGGTTACCGTTACTTCACCGCTTACCTTTACGTATGAAGGCTATTCCTTTACAAAGGGCGTTTCTGAGCATATGAACGGAACGAAAGCCTTGAAGTTCTGTCGGATGCGATATGATGATCCAAAGGGTGACTACGGTCGTCAACAGCGGCAGAAGATGGTGATCATGGCGTTATTGAAAAAGTCTGCATCTTATAAGACCGTTCTTAACCAGAAGTTCTTAAAGACGGTTTCAAAGAATGCTCATACCGACTTGACTTTTGATAACATGATGACTCTTGCCAAGTCCTACCGTCAGGCAACGAAGAATATCCAGCAGGGCCACGTCCAAGGAACCGATGACGATTCCGATGGCCAATCATTCCAAGATGTTTCCTATAACGAACGCCAACGAGTATCGAATACTTTGCGGAAGAGCCTTGGCTTGGAGCCGGTGGATATTGATGAATAGAAGCTGGGAAACAACCTTCTCGGGAGCCTGGTGGGCTAACCTAGAACGATGAATGATGATGCAATCATCAGAGTCGTTCGTAGCCAAATAGGCTTGCTTCGCTGCGTTAGCCTCGAAGGCTCCGGTTGTTTCCCGCGATTAGACTATGTAGACTTAAAGACTAATAAAAATAAAGGGATGAGAATGCTAATTTTCTCATCCCTTTTCCCACTCTTTCTCCTAAATTTTCTTTAAACTATTCCCTGAAATGCCACCGCTGGGATCAATAAACGCTTATAATGGTTAATTAGGAAGAATTGTATTCAAGGGGTGGATAAAGAATGAAGATTTTAGTAGTCGATGATGATAAAGAAATCGTTCAATTGTTGGAAATATATATTCGCAATGAAGGCTACGAGCCAGTCACTGCTTATGACGGCAAGGAAGCACTGACAAAGTTAAATACAAATCCTGATATTGCCTTGATCATCCTTGATCTAATGATGCCAGAAATGGACGGGATGCAAGTGATTAAGCAAGTACGGAAAGACTCAGATATTCCAATTCTTGTCCTTTCAGCTAAGACTGCCGATATGGATAAGATCCAAGGGTTAATTAGTGGTGCTGATGATTATGTCACCAAGCCATTTAACCCACTTGAAGTAATGGCGCGAGTAAAGTCATTATTACGTCGGAGTCAAGGAGAAGTAACGAACGACACTCCAGATATCTTAAATGTTGGTCCGTTGACAATTAACAAGGATTCCCACGAGGTTAAAACGATCAAGGGGGATACCATCCAATTGACCGCGTTAGAATTTGGCATCCTTTACTTACTAGCTAGTCACCCGAACCGGGTCTTCTCTGCTGATGACATTTTTGAACGGGTTTGGCAACAGGAAAGCGTTGTTTCTGCTAAGACCGTAATGGTTCACGTTAGCCACTTGCGGGATAAGATCGAAGAAGCAACTAATGGTGAAAAGGTTATCCAAACCGTTTGGGGTGTTGGTTACAAGGTTGAAAATCATTAGTCTGTAGTGAAATGATGGAGGAGACAATTTGAAACTAACGGGACGGGAAAAAAGTTCGTTAATCCTGGAAGGGGTCGTCACGGTAATCCTGCTGGTTTTATTGGATATGGCAATTATCACGATTGCCCAGGATATTATCCAGAGTAATCCGGGCATCACTAGCGGGATCTTTATGATTAAACAATCAATGCGGATTGGCCCGATGCAAGCACAGATCTGGAGTTACCAGCGGATATTAATCGCGATCCTTGTTGTGATTAATATCTGGGTTGTTTGGTGGCGATTGCGTCGGCGTTATCATCTCTATCAGATGAACCACATTATCCGTGAATTACATTATATTGCCCAGGGACATTTGGATCACCGGATTCCGTTCCGCCTCAAGGGAAGCGAACAGCACGTGATTACAAGCGTGAATGCCCTGGTTGATAGTGCTGTGCAGTCAATGGATGACGAACGAAAGATTGAAAAGTCAAAGGATGAGCTGATTACTAACGTCAGTCACGACTTGCGGACACCATTAACCAGTATCATTGGATATTTGGGCTTGGTTGAGGATAAGCAATATCGAAATGAAGAGGATATCCTTAAATACACTCATATTGCTTACGAGAAGGCCAAACAGATGAAGAACCTGGTTGAGGACCTTTTTGAATATACTAAGGTTCAGCAGCACGGCAGTCCGGTTAATATTATGAAAATTGATCTTAACCAGTTATTGGAACAGTTAACTGCTAGCTTCGAGCTTGAGGCCCAGCATAAGGGAATCGAAATTAAGTCATCGGTAAAACCGAACCCGTTGATGATCGAAGCCGATCCGGAGAAGCTTGGACGGGTATTCAGTAATTTGGTTGCGAACGCCTTAAAGTATGGCAATGGCGCCAGTTACATCAAGATTACCGCTCGTCAGGAGCAAGAGCAGGTGAGAGTTAAGGTCAGCAATGACGGAACCCCAATCCCGGCAAAATCAATTGATCACCTATTTGAACGGTTTTATCGGGCAGAAGGATCACGTTCACGAGCAACCGGTGGGACTGGTTTAGGCCTAGCAATTGTTAAGAGTATTGTTGACCTCCACCATGGTAGCGTCCAGGTAACGTCTGATGAAGATGAAACCAGCTTTATCGTTACCTTACCCTTGAAACAAGCACAAGCTAAAAAGAATTAGTAGCTAAAACATCAGGACTTCGCAATTAATCCTGATGTTTTTATATTCAGCCGTTTTTGAATGTGTTAAACTGAAGGATGGTTATGAGAGTGGGACAGAACTAGCTTACCTAGTTCGTTGTCCCACCTCCGCAAGGATGGCTAGGTTGGTCAAATGCTGATTTATCAGCGTTTGAACTGCCAGCCAGCTACTGCGTTATTGCATTATCATCTTTAAAATAGTAAAGAGACTGAGTTAATTCCCAGCCTCAAACACATTTTATTGGAGGAAATTCTGTGGCTAAAGCGCAACAAATTAATCCCGAAAAAGCACGCTGGCTAGAAGTTTTAGGCATTGCAATGCCACTTTGCTTAAGTTATGTTCCAATTGGGGTAGCTTGTGGTATTTTATTGCATGCGGCGGGTTTTAACTTTATCATGACGTTGATCGTCTCGATCGTGGTCTTCTCTGGTGGTGCCCAGTTTATTCTGGCATCGCTCCTAACGATTCACGCACCGTTAAGTTCGATCTTCGTGACCCTTTTCTTTCTTGAATTGCGGTATGCTTTGCTCGGCTCAAGTCTTTCAAAATATATCAAATCCGAATCACAGCACTTTATCTGGCTGTTTGCCGTGTCGATGAACGACGAAAACTATGCAGTTAACTATTTGAAATTTGCCACTGATAAGAAGTGGAAACCAAAAGATGCATTGTTAGTTGAGCACTATTCATTGCTTTCTTGGTCAGTTTCGAACATGGTTGGAGGGTTAATCGGGAGCACGATTTCGATTAACCTTGAAGTGGTTGACTTTGCTTTGACGGCGCTCTTTATTTACATGATTGTGATGCAAATGCGCAGTCATTTAACGCTGATTATTTGTTTGCTTTCAGCAGTCTTAGCCATCTTCTTCATGGTGATTACGCACAGTATTATCGGTGTTGTTATTGCCACGCTAATTGCTTCGTTTGTTGGTTTCTTGATTGAAAATACAGTCCGGAACCATTCAAAGAAGCCTGATGATAACTGGTTCCTCACCAAGCTCTTCCGACCACGGGCTACCCGGATTACGGTTGAAGACCAAAGGGCCGAGGAAGAAGAAGTTCTGGAAGAAAAAGAAGAACAACAAAAGGAACAGTCAACTGATTCTCACTTACCCGAATCAAAGCAGCATGATTAATTGGAGACTAATAGTATGGATTTTTTAGTATCTCGAATCGCTAGTAATCAAATCGTTTACCATATTGTCGTGATTATTTTTGCGGCATTTGCGGCATTTATTCCACGGTATTTTCCAATTCATTTTTTCTCATCAAGAAAGATTCCTGAATGGTTTAATGAATGGATGAAGTACGTGCCAATCAGTTTGTTTACTGCGTTGGTAATTAAAAACATCTTTATTACTACGAAGGGTTATCATTTTGTTCCCTATGATCACCCGGACCAGATCATCGCAGCGGTGATTGTAATGATCATTGCCTACTTTACCCGGTCAATGTCAATTTCAGTAATTGCGGGATTGGTTGGTGTTTGGTTGTTAAACATGGTTCTATAAAATTAGAAAAAGGCGGATATGACGATTGTCATGTCTGCCCTTTTTTAAAGTTATTTGGAGTACTTCGTTTTTTTGGGGGTGTTAATTAGATTTGGAGTTCGACTGCGACTGAGTAGAGATCTGTTCGCCAGGAACTTGCTAGAGTTATGTTCTACTGCAACCGAGTCGAAACGCGTTCAGCCTAACCTTCCTCGAGCTAACGACCTCCTTCCTAGGCGCAAGACGCCTTCGTCAGGAGAAATCGTTAGCCACCGGAAGGTTTTAACGGCTTCACGCTCTCTATTTTGCAATCTTCAATTCTCTATCGTTGCTCCATTGCATTGGGTTTTGGCGCCATTGTTGGAGGGATTCGAGGTGTTCGGCGCTGATGAGGCCGGTTTCTTTAGCGAGGTTGATGAGGGTGGTGTAGTTGGTTACTGAGAAGTATTGAAGGTCGTTGGCCATGAAGTTTTGTTCAGCGGCTTGAAGTTGGTAGGTGAAGATTGAAACGACACCGATAACTTCGGCACCTTCATTTTCAACGGCGTGAACGGCATTGAGAACACTGCCACCGGTTGAGATGAGGTCATCAACAACGACAACCTTTTCGCCTTCGTGAAGGACACCTTCTACTTGCTTACCTTCACCGTGGTCCTTTGGCTTAGTGCGAACGTAAACCATTGGGAGGCCCATTTCTTGAGCGACTCCGGTAGCGTGAGGGATTCCTGCAGTGGCGGTTCCGGCGATTGCGTCAACGTCGCCAAAGTGGAGCTTGATTTGTTCTTCCATTCCGTTAACGATTGCTTGACGAACATCTGGGTATGAGATGGTTAAGCGATTATCGGTGTAGATTGGGGCCTTCATTCCACTAGCCCAAGTGAATGGTTTTTCGGGGCTTAAAGTAACTGCATTAATGTATAATAGCGCCTTAGCAACACGTTGTGAGTATGTCATAAGTATTTCCTCCTAGGTGAATCCAAAAGTGTATCTTCAAAATACCTAGTTGAAATAATTGACGCAGGTTCTGACTGCCCATCCATTACATAAAAAGAAAACCTCTCTAGTAATGGACTAGAAAGGTAGATCGATACTTATTACGTTCAATTAAATCCTTCCTAGCCTCTCTGGACTAAGTTAAAGGTATTTCATTGCTGAATATAGTAGCCTGTAGGTTGAAAAATGTCAAGGCTAAATTATTCTTTATTTTTTTCGTGATGCTGGATTTTAAGAGAGTGGTGCTTCTTCTTGATTGATTTAACGCCAAGAATATCCAACAGGAAGGTAAAGATCGGGACACCAACGATTAATCCCCAAGTACCAAAGAAGTGTTCAGCGACTAGCAGGACAATAAACGTGTAAAAAATCGGTAATTCTGTTTTGCTCGACATGAATTTCGGGTTCAAAACGTAAGCCTCAAGGGCATGGATAACACAGATCATGATCAGAATGTAGATCACATCGCGGATCCCACCGACTGAGTAGGCAACCATTGAAAGGGGGATCAGTGAGATGATCACCCCGGCAACGGGAACTAGACTAAAGATAAAGACCATCAAGGCCAGGGCGAAGATTTGCGGCATGTGCATGAAGAAGAGGCAAATCGTTGTGATTACTGTATTACAAATTGCAATGAAGACCTGGGCTTCTAGGACTACCCCAAAGGTATTGACGAACTTTTTACCAAAGTAGTCAATGTCACTAAAGAACCAGCCATAGTCGCTATCGCGGAAGGTTCGCGAAAACTCGTTCATTTGATCTAGTTCGAGGGTATAGAAGAAGCTAAGGATAAATGATAGCAGGAAGGTAATCGTCATTGTACCGATGCTGGTCAACGTGCTGACGGCGATGGTGACCCCATGTTTGAGTTGTGACATAATTGTGCCCCAGCTGATGTAGTGATTGACGTAGCGCATGATCTCAGTTGCTTGTTGTGAACTGTAAAATTTCACCACGGAATTAGCCATTTTAATAACCTGGTTAACCAAAACTGGCAGGTAGCGAGTCACCCCGACATAGATTGCTGCGATTAATGCAATGTAAGTGACGATTACCGTGACGGTCGTTGAGACTCGTGGAAGATGCCTTTGAACCCAGCGAACCCAACTGACAACGATAAAGGTTAAGATAAAAGTAAACAGGATTAAGTTCATCATTGGTCTAAGCAGCCACAGGGCAAAAATAACTATGGCTAGGACCACGAAACGACGTAATCTAACATTAGCAATAAACCGGTGCCAAGCATCAGTCATTGTATCCCCTCCTCTAATTTAAAAACTAATCACCCTAATCTTAGCAAACAATTAACGGGCTAAACAATAGATCGCAGTATTTTGCATTGAAGTGTTATAATGATCTCATACTTTTTTGAAAGAGGGATTCGTCGAAATGTTAGAAAAGACGTTCTATAAGTCACTGTTAAGTCACTCATTTAATATTCCAGTTAAGGTTGTTTTCTGGGATGGTAAGAGTGTTGTTTATGGTGACGGGGAACCAGAAGTAACTATTACCTTTAAGGAAAAGATTCCGATTCGTGATGTTACGAAGAACGCCTCCATTGCCCTTGGGGAAGCATATATGGATGGCAAGATTGAAATTGACGGCAGCATTCAGAAGCTGATCACAGCAGCGTACGAAAGTGCCGGTAGTTTCATGCGCAATTCTAAGTTCCGGAAGTTTTTGCCAAAGCAGGGACACTCCGAAAAGGAAAGTGAAAATGATGTTCAAAGTCACTACGATGTTGGGAACGACTTTTACAAGTTATGGCTTGATGACACCTTAACTTACTCTTGTGCGTACTTTGATCATGGTAACCGTGACGACTTGACTAAGGCACAAGTTGACAAGGTTCACCATATTTTGAAGAAACTTGATCCTAAGCCAGGTAAGACTTTGCTAGACATTGGTTGTGGTTGGGGAACCCTAATGCTTACTGCGGCTAAGGAATACGGCTTGCGAGTTACCGGGGTGACCTTGAGCGAAGAACAATTCAACCTCGTTCAAAAGCGGATCAAGGATGATGGTCTGGAAGACGTTGCGGAAGTTCTGCTGGTTGACTACCGTGAACTTGGCGACCGGAAATGGGACTACATTACTTCAGTGGGAATGTTTGAACACGTTGGTAAGGAGAACCTTGGTCTGTACTTCAAAGATATCTATAAGTATCTTGCTAGCGATGGTGTAGCCTTGATCCACGGGATCACCCGTCAACAGGGTGGGGCTTACAACGGTTGGATCAACAAGTACATCTTCCCTGGTGGTTATATTCCAGGTCTTGGTGAAATGGTCGGTCACATCATTGAAAACGATATGCAGATTGCCGATATTGAAATGCTTCGGCGGCACTACCAACGGACTCTTGAGATCTGGGACATGAACTTCAATGCCCACCGTTCTCAAATCGAAGACATGATGGGTGAACGCTTCACCCGGATGTGGGACCTTTACCTCCAAGCCTGCGCCGCTTCCTTCGAATCTGGTAATATCGACGTTATCCAATACCTTATTACCAAAGGCGCTTCCGGCAAAAACCTGCCAATGACGAGGGATTACATCTACGAGGAAAAGTAGGGCGAACATATTTCGGCTATGCTGCAGTAGAATTGCTAGCTCTAGCGAGTTCCTGGCGAACAGATCTAGACTATTTTGTAGTAGAACACAAACAATCTGGCAACGAATACCAACATTCATTGCCAGATTATTTTTTATCTTTAGCATACACGAACTATATATCTTTAAAATTAAATTTAGTTCGTAAAAATATTGTATTCATAAAAATAATTTGTTATCCTTAAAGCAGTTTTTAAGGAGGTCCAATTATGAGTGCAATCAGTATTGTAATGGGTAGTAAGTCAGATTGGCCAACGGTTAAAGAGGGATGCAAGATCCTTGATCAGTTTGGCGTTGACTATGATAAGAACGTTATTTCTGCTCACCGGATGCCAAATGAAATGTTCGCTTTTGCGCAAAATGCGGTAAAAAATGGGACAAAGGTAATTATCGCATGTGCTGGTGGTGCGGCACACTTGCCGGGGATGGTTGCTGCGAACACACCACTGCCGGTTATTGGAATTCCCGGTCAAACGAAAGCGCTAGGAGGAATGGATTCACTTCTCTCGATCGTTCAAATGCCTGCAGGAATTCCGGTTGCTACTCAGGCAATTGGCGTTGCTGGTGCAAAAAATGCTGCCTTATTGGCACTCCAGATTTTAGGAATTAGCGATCTACAAATTCAACAACAGATTCTTGATTACCGAAAAGCAATGCACGATCAATCAGTAGAAAGCGGTGCACACCTTGACTAAAATGATTCAACAAGGTCAGACAATTGGAATTATTGGTGGCGGCCAGCTTGGTCAGATGATGGCATTGGATGCCAAGTATACGGGGATGAAGGTCATCGTTTTGGATCCAACGCCCGCTTGTCCTGCTGGTCAGGTGGCGGACGACCAGATCGTGGCCGAGTATGCAGACGTGAAGGCGATCGAAGAGTTGGCTCGCCGGTCGGATGTTTTAACCTATGAATTTGAGAACGTTGACTTGAATGCCTTACGGGACGTTGCTGACAAGGTTTATATTCCTCAAGGGACTAACCTGTTATACACCACTAAGAACCGAATCCGTGAAAAGACCTTTCTTCGTAATGCCGGTTTGAAGACGGCACCGTTTATGGCGGTTAAAAACGCGGCGGATTTGAAAAAAGCAGTTAGGAAAATCGGCTATCCATCAGTCTTGAAGACCTGTGAGGGTGGCTATGATGGTCATGGTCAGGAAGTCCTTCATGATGATGCCGATTTGGCAAAGTGCTCGGGAATCCTTTCTACTGGCGATGCAATCCTTGAAGGCTGGGTTCCCTTTAAGTTAGAGTGCTCAGTGATGGTTGGTCGGAATGAGAACGGGGAAGTAACGGTTTTTCCGGTTTCCGAAAATATTCACCATAACGAGATATTGCACCTTAGTATCGTCCCGGCACGGATTAGTCCTGAACTGCAGGAAAAAGCTAAGCAAATGGCGGTCAAGATTGCCCATTCGATTGACTTACGGGGGATCCTTGGTGTTGAGATGTTTGTCGGCAATGATGGTGAAATATACATTAATGAATTGGCACCCCGGCCGCATAATTCGGGTCACTATTCGATTGAAGCTTGCAACTTCTCCCAATTTGCGATCCACAACCGCGCAATCTGCAACTGGCCATTACCAAAGATTGAATTACTCCACCATGTCGTCATGGTCAACGTCCTCGGTCAACACGTTGCGGGAGTTCGTAATGAGATTGCCAAGAAGCCTAATTGGCATTTCCATGACTACGGGAAGGCTGAAGTTCGTCATAACCGGAAGATGGGTCACGTGACAATTTTGACTGATGATTTCGCTAAGACATTGGAAGAAATTGATGATACTCATATTTGGGATAAATAATTCCCAGAACATGGTATATTGTTATTGAGAGAAATAATTAGAGAGGATTTTTAACTAATGATTGATCGTTATACTAGTCCAGAAATGGCGAAAATTTGGAGCTTGGAAACCCAATACCAATGTTGGTTAGAAGTTGAGATTGCGGCGGACGAAGCCTGGAGTAAGCTTGGTCATATTCCGGCTGAAGACGTTGAAAAGATCCGTAAGAATGCGAAATTTTCCGTTGACGGAATCGCTAAAATTGAAGCTGTTACCCACCATGATGTGATTGCCTTTACCCGGGATGTCTCAAAGTCACTTGGTCCAGAACGGAAGTGGGTTCACTACGGGATGACCAGTACCGATGTTGTTGATACTGCCCAGGGACTTCGTCTGAAGAAAGCTAATGACATCATTCGCAAGGATATCGACGACTTCATGGCAGTTCTGAAGAAGATGGCCGAGAAGTACAAGTACACCGTCTGCATGGGCCGGACCCATGGTGTTCATGCGGAACCAACGACCTTTGGCTTAAAGGCTGCCCGTTGGTATTCAGAAATGAAGCGGAATAAGGAACGGTTCGAACACGCTGCTCGTGGTGTTGAAGCAGGGAAGATTTCCGGTGCTGTTGGAACGTTCGCTGAAATCGATCCGTTCGTGGAAAAGTATGTTTGTGAACGACTTGGGTTACGGGCTCAAGAAATTTCAACTCAAGTCCTTCCCCGTGATCTTCACGCAGAATACATTTCCGCAATTGCCTTAATGGGGACTAGTTTGGAAAACATGGCAACCGAAATTCGGTCATTACAACGGACCGAAATTCATGAAGTTGAAGAACACTTTGCTAAGGGACAAAAGGGTTCATCCGCAATGCCCCATAAGCGGAACCCGATTGGCTCAGAAAACATTACCGGTTGTGCCCGGGTTCTTCGGGGAAATGTTGTTACGGCGATGGAAGATGTCACCCTTTGGCACGAACGGGACATTTCCCACTCCAGTGCTGAACGGATGATTTTACCAGATTCCACTTCCTTAATTGATTACATGCTCCGTCGCTTTGGCCGGATCTTGGATAACCTCGATGTCTTCCCAGAAACGATGAAGAAGAACATGGATAAAACTCTTGGCTTGATTTACAGTGGCCGGGTTCTCTTGAAGCTGGTTAATAGCGGGATGACTCGTGAAGCGGCTTATGATTTGATCCAACCATACACTGCTAAGTGCTGGGCAGAACAGATTCCGTTCCGGCCATTGCTTGAAGCTGACCCAACGATTCAAAAGCAACTCTCTAAGGAAGACCTTGACGATGCCTTTGACTACCACTGGCACCTTCGTCACGTTGATGACATTTTTAAGCGGGTTGGTTTAGATTAAGCTAATTAAATTCTGTTTTTGAGCAATTTAACACTAGCTTTAAAAAGCAGAATATTGTAAAGTACTATTAATACGTAATTATTTAAAGACGTCTAGTATTGATTTGCTCAATATTAACACGGGGAGTAGGGGGTACCTATCTATAGCCAGATAGGTACTCCTTTTTTGCGTTTAAATATAATTGAAAAGAGGTTATAAATAGATGGATCAAAAAATTAAGCACCCATATCTAGTTATTTCAGGAATGCTGTTAGGGGCCTTTGTGGGAATGTTTAGTGAAACCTCACTAAACATCGCCTTACCGACACTGGTAAAAAGTTTTTCAACCACGACTTCAACAGTTCAATGGTTAGTGACCGGTTATATGCTGGTGATTGGAATTATCTTACCGTTATCTAGTATTATTTCGAAATGGTTTACAACCCGCCAAATTATTAGTTTTGCATTAATTGACTTTATGGTGGGGGCAATTATTTCGGCACTAGCGCCTAACTTTCCGGCTTTACTAGCTGGCCGAATGATTCAGGGGATCGGTACCGGCCTTATTTTGCCGTTAATGTTTGCCGTTACGATGCAGGTCTTTCCCCCACAGAAGATTGGGACGGCAATTGGTGTTAACGGGCTGGTAATTATGTTTGCACCAGCTATTGGACCAACGCTAACTGGTTTTATCTTAGGCAAACTTTCCTGGAATTGGATTTTCTGGTTGTTTGTGCCGTTTCTTGCCATTGCTTTGTTATTTACGTTAAGGTTCTTAGTTAATATTGAAAAGGTTACCCGACCACGAGTAGACAAGCTTTCAATTTTTGAATCTGCAGTAGGTTGTTCGTGTATTGTTGTTGGTGTCAGCTTTGCTAGTACCTTTGGCTGGCTCTCATGGCAGGTATTAGCCTTCTTGATAGTCGGGATCATTATTTTAGCAGCCTACGCTGTTCGGCAAATTAAATTGCCAGTACCAATTCTGAAACTACAAACTCTTAAGGATAAGAACTTTGCAATTTGTGTTTTGATTGTCATGCTTGATTTTGGGATGATGCTCTCAGCAATGTACTTACTACCAATGTACATTCAAAATAGTTTACTCCTTCCCGTTGCTTTGACCGGGATTGTCATGTTGCCAGGGGGCGTTGTTAATGCAATAACATCTGCCATTGCCGGGAGAATTTATGATTATGCGGGATTTAAGAAGCCAGCGGTATTTGGCTTTATCATTGCTTTGATAGGGGCGGTTATGTTGGCATTTAGTACCGTCCATACTTCGATTGCGTACATTATTACAGCTAATGTTATTTTGATGATTGGTGGACCACTAGCAATGTCACCAGTGCAAAGTGGTGCCCTTAATTCCCTTTCAGCAGCAGATTCTGGGGATGGTTCGACCATCTTAAATACGGTTCAACAGATCTTTGGTGCTGTTTGTACAGCAATTGCCACTAGTCTTCTAGGAATGGGGCAACGCTCAGTTAGTGGGAGTGCTCCTGTTAAGTTCGTTACCGGATTTCACTACGGACTTGGCTTTACCATTACTGTAATTATTGTTGGAATTATGTTAGTTACTCTGACTAAGGAGCAACGGACGTCAAAGGGTGTTGATTTGAATTAAAAAAAGCAACCTAGGATTATCACTTTGAAATAATCCTAGGTTGTTTTAGTGGTTTAAACCGTTAATTTAAGGCAAGCCCTTGGTCATGAAGGGCCTGGAGCAACTTGTCGCGGCTAGTCTGATGATTGTTCAACTTATCCCCATTGATTTGCTTAGTAAAGGAGTCGATTCGTTTATTGGCATCCCGTAAATCATAGTAGGTTGTTACGGTTTGGTCGTACTCTTTCAGCGAACTTAGCTTGAAGTCACGTGGATAATTATCATTAAAGGTAATTTGATTAAGCGGTAGTCGTGGCTTTAGTTGTGGCTCCTGATTAGGCACCCCAACCTGTAAGCCGAGAATTGGGAAGGTCATTTTCGGTAAGTCTAATACTTGGATTAGCTTTTCCGGATCGTTTTTGATGGAGCCAAGGACAACGCCACCAAGTCCCATACTTTCCGCAGCAGTAAGGGCATTTTGTAAGGCTAAGATGGTATCTTCTGCAGCTTGCATGAAGATATCTGTCGTGTGCAGGCGACCACCGTCATTCCCAAGTTGGTGACGAATTTGCTGGTTACGGTAAAGATCAGCAATAAAGATTAGGAGCTCGCCTTCAGCACCGACATATGGCTGTTTGGAAATTTCTCGAACAGCAGCGCGCTTTTTCGGGTCAGTGAGACGAAGAATGCTGAACTGCTGAAGGAACATACTAGATGACGTATGCCTTGCCGCTTCGTAAATCGTTGTTAGCTGTTCAGTTGTTAGTGGTTGATCCTTGAATTGACGGATTGAACGGTGATTAACCTGGTGGTCCGTTGTAAAGTTGTGAATCATAATGAAGCACCTCCTAACCTTAAGTATAGTAAAATATTACAAGAAAGAACAAAACTAAAGGAGCCGTTAGATATGGATGTAACGATCAAGCGTGATGGAATTACTCTCCGCGGAGTTTTGGAGGGGACGGATAACTTACAAAATGAACGAGTAGCAATTTTGATGCATGGCTTTCAGGGAGATCGAGGTTATCAAGCAGGAAACCTCCTATATGACTTGTCCCGGACACTAAATCAAGCCGGAATTCCCACACTGCGATTTGACTTTGCTGGCTGTGGTCAGAGTGATGGGGCTTTTACTGACATGACCGTCCTAAGTGAAATTATGGATGGTATGAAAATGATTGACTTTGCCCGAACGGAAATGAAGGCGCAACAGATATACTTAGTTGGTCATTCTCAAGGTGGAGTTGTTGCTTCGATGTTGGCAGCCTATTATCGGGATGTTATTAGCAAGGAAGTCCTGTTGGCTCCTGCCGCAACCCTAAAGGATGATGCGTTGCTTGGTGAATGTCAGGGAACAAAGTATGATCCTAACCACATTCCGTTAACGGTAGATGTTCATGGTGAAGCGGTAAGCGGCGAATACTTCCGGACCGCCCAGTTACTCCCAATCTATGAAACGGCTCAGCATTTTATGGGCCCGGCATTACTGGTTCATGGCCTTACAGATGCGATTGTTTCTCCCGAGGCTTCCAAGAAGTATAACGTTATCTTACCAAAGAGTGAACTACACCTGGTTGAAGGTGAGGACCACATGCTTGTCGGGAAGCGTGAAAATGAGATTCTGCAACTTGTGACGGAATTTGTTAATAAGTAAAGTAAATCAGGAGACTGGAAATTAACCCAGTCTCTTGACTATTTTAAATATGATAATACAACAGCGCAGTAGCTGGCTGGCAGTTCAAACGCTGATAAATCAGCATTTGACCAACCTAGCCATCCTTGCGGAGGTGGGACAACGAACTAGACAAGCTAGTTCTGTCCCACTCTCCCTGATTTTTAGATTTGGTAAGTGTTATAGACTGGTAAATAGTTAATTTTATGGTTGTTTTTAACCAACGCGACCAATTCTTCGTGAGTAATAACGGGAGTGAGACCGCTCCAGTAATTTTGCCCGCTGGTTTCGTTCTGCCAATTAATCTGCTTAGATGGCTTCGCTGACTGACCGTAAGCTATAATTAGGTAGGATTGGGGAAGTTCACTTAATTTATGCGGCTTGAGTACTTCATGATAATTGTTAAACGCGGCACTCCCACAATCGTAATCTAAAATATCGTTAGCTGCCGCAACAAGATCACTTAAGATGCTATTTGCTGTGGGTTTGGCGCCAGCACCTGGTCCAGTATAGACGCTTGAGCCTAGCGCGTTACTCTTAATGGCAACTGCATTTTGAACCCCGTCAATTTTAGCTAACTGATCATTTTGTTTGATTAAGGTCGGGCCAACAAAGGTGTAGAGCTGATTGTCCAATCGTTTGGCAATCGCAAGTAGCTTAATTGTGTAGCCGAATTGCTTCGCGCTGGTCAACTGTTCCGCAGTGAGTTGATCGATGCCGTGAACGCCGAGCTTTTTTGGATTAAGGGCTTTGCCAAATGCAAATTGACTCAGAATGCTAAGTTTATTAGCGGTATCAATTCCCTTAACATCATTTGTTGGGTTCGCTTCGGCATATCCCTTTGCTTGGGCAGCCATTAAGGCCTTTTCGTAGCTAACACTATCTTTGGTCATTGCTGAAAGAATATAGTTTGCGGTACCGTTAATGATCCCAGTAACCTGACTTACCTGGTCGGTAACCAGACTACTGCTCAAAACCCGCAGAATTGGAATTCCCCCGGCAACGCTAGCTTCATACAGGAAATCAACATGCCGACTTTGGGCGAGCCGTGCAAGCTGTGGTCCGTCAATTGCAAGGAGGTCTTTGTTAGCGGTAATGACAGACTTGTGATTATAGATTGCCTGGATGATCGCGTGGCGGGCAAGGTTAATCGTTCCCATTGTTTCGATAACTATTTGAATTTTGGGATCGTTGATTACTTCATCAATTTGGTCCGTGAGGGATGTTTCGGCAGGGAGACTAACTTTCCGGGGCTTGTTTAAGTGGGCCACTGCCACGCGCTTAAGAACGAAGTGGACGTTAGTCGTTTGTTCAATTTTTGCGGCATGTTCCTGCAATAGTTTGGCAACGCCACTGCCAACGGTTCCTAAGCCAAGAAGGCCAATCGTAATCGTCTGCATATTTTCCGCCTCCTTTGGTTAATTAAATCTTGGCTAGCGCTTGATCCAGATCCGCAATCAAGTCTTCAGCGTTTTCAACCCCAATCGATACTCGAATGAGGTCAGGGGTAACACCGGCTGCCTTTAATTCTTCTGGACTCAGTTGAGCGTGGGTTGTCGATGCTGGGTGGATAATTAATGACTTGGCATCCGCAACGTTTGCTAACAGGGAGAAGAGCTTCAGGTTACTAATGAGTTTCTTGCCTGCTTCTTCTCCTCCCGTAAGACCGAGAGTGAAGATTGAACCAACGCCCTTTGGGAAGTACTTATCTGCCAAGGGTTTGTATGGGCTGTCTGGTAATTCGGGGTAGTTAATCCAAGCAACCTTTGGGTGATCATTCAAGAATTTAACCACTTTGCGGGTATTAGCAACGTGCCGCTCAACCCGAAGTGATAATGATTCGAGACCTTGAAGAAGTAAGAATGAGTTAAATGGACTGATGGTGGCACCGAGGTCACGTGCGGTCTCTGCTCGAACCTTAGTTGTAAATGCAGCCGGTGCTAGATCCGCAAAGACAAGGCCATCGTATTGGCTATTAGGAGTGGTGAAGCCAGGGTAGCGACCACTAGCCTTGTAATCAAACTTACCGTTTTCAACAATGACCCCGCCCATTGTTGTTC
Source organism: Limosilactobacillus sp. (assembly GCF_022651205.1). GTDB lineage: Bacteria > Bacillota > Bacilli > Lactobacillales > Lactobacillaceae > Limosilactobacillus. The sequence continues at coordinate 18,391 of NZ_JALCQI010000008.1, read as the reverse complement.
CGTGACCGCCAATGAATTTCGTTGCCGAGTGAACAACAACATCAGCACCAAGATCGAGTGGCTTAACAAGGTAGGGGGTTCCAAAGGTGTTATCAACAATGAAGAGGATCCCATGATCGTGGGCAATTTTAGCAATCTTCTTAAAGTCGACAAGGTTGATTCCGGGGTTCCCGATACTTTCAACATAAAGGGCCTTGGTATGTTCATTAATTTCCTTGGCGAAGTTTTCGGGATCGTCCGGGTCAACAAAGTGGGTTTTAATGCCTAGTTTAGGTAAAGTGACGGAAAAGAGGTCATAGGTTCCACCGTAAATCGTACTTGCAGAAACAATTTCATCACCTTCTTGAGCGATGTTTAGAATTGCTGCGGTGATGGCAGCTGAACCAGTCGCAAGGGTAATTCCGGCAGTGCCGTTTTCCAGAGCAGCGACCCGCTTATCAACGACTTCAGTAGTGGGGTTAGTTAACCGGGTATAGATGTTGCCAGGTTCCTTTAGTGAAAAACGGTCGGCTGCTTGTTTGGCATCCTTGAAAACGTAAGAAGTGGTTTGGTAAATTGGCACAGCTCGTGAGCCAGTTTCATCAACTGTTTGACCAGCATGAACTTGGAGGGTTTCGAAATGGTATTTTGGTGTTTGTTCTTGATTACTCATATTAATGTACCTACTTTCTGTTGTGTGAATGTGTTTAACCAGTTTTGATAGATTTGGTGACTTGAATGTTGCCACGAATAGTTAACTTTACCGGTTTGAAGGTTAGTAAAGTAATTGTGCGGTTCTTGAATGGGGAGCCGCTTTTTTAGATCCCGGTAATACTCTTTCGCAAGCGTGTCGATCTCGTATTCTGGATGACCGGTAATGTATGTCCGGTGCTTAGAAGGAGAGTAATAAATCAATGGCCCAATTTGCCGGTTGCTTGCGATAATTTGCAAGTCATTCGGGAGAGCCGCGGGATTAACCACCGGGGTCGAATGTCGTGACTGTGGGATTTGAATGTTTTGAAAATTATTAGTTAGGTTACTGTGATGATTAACCTTTGTTGCTTGATAGATGCCAAAAATCTTTTGCGGTAATTGGCGTTTGCTTATTTGGTAGTCGTTATAAAGTCCACCGAGGGCCGCCCAACATTCGAGAAGGGTTTGCTTCGTGTGACGTTCAGCCCAGTCGCAGATTGTTCGGAATTCTTCCCAGTAGTCGACTTGTTGAAAATCAAGCTGTTCAACGGGGGCACCAGTAATGATTAAGCCGTCAAATGAATAATTTTCAACATCGACAAGACTGGCATACGTTTTAGCAACCGTTAAGTAAGAAACGCCTTTGAAATGGTGGGTTGCTGGGTAGAGAAATGTAATTTCAACGTCTTGTTCAAACTTATTAAAACTTTCGAGAAATTGTCGCTCGGTCACTTCCTTAGTGGGCATTAGATTAACCACCGCGATTGATACTGGATTATTAAGATAGTGATTTTGCCAGTGCCCGCTACTGAGTAAAAACCCGTTTTTAGCGTTTGCTGTCATTACTGATTCTCCTTTCTGAATATGATTAAGCTTGATGGGGAGGTAGATTCGCCGATACTAGGCAACCGCAAGTCCTTTGCTGGCTTGCACTCTAAAATAAAAAAGTCCCATTGCTCTGTTAAGAACAACGGGACGAAGGATTTCGTGGTGCCACCCTGAGTTTATTGTTATTTTGCAATAACAACCTCGTTAAGTACTCAATTGAATGAATACTCCGCAATGTAACGGTTGCTATCCGTCTAGCTTAGCCGCAATGACCAAAGCTAGATGACTCAGAGCTCATCTTCATGCTGTTGCCGAATATCCTCTTTCATCACCAAGGACTCTCTGCTGAAACGGTTAGGCACTACTCTTCTCTTCAAAGTCTAATCATAATTTAATTGTTTACTAGTTTAATCTTAATTTTTGAGAAGTCAATCTTAATTGTAAATTATTAATAAAGATAATTTGAAAGGAAAACTAGAAGAACATAAAACGGGAATTTGATTAATTTTCTTAAATAAATTCTCTTTAGTAATTCATCTTATAGTAAAACACGAACATTAATAAGAATAATTTAAATAAAGTTAACAAATTATATTGACAATGATAAGTGGGTGGGGGTATATTAATGGCAGACTTTAACGAATAAAATCTTGTATGCGTCGTTTAAAGTTCGTGTTTTACTCAAAGGAGTCGTAATTAAGATGGAAAAGTTACTTTATACCGGAAAAGCAAAGCAAATGTGGCAAACTGATGACCCTGATGTTTTGCGGGTCGTATATATGGACCAAGCAACCGCACTAAATGGTAAGAAGAAGGAGCACTTTGCTGGAAAAGGTGAAGCAGCAAACGCAATTTCAAATTTAGTTTTCCAATACTTAATTAAGAATGGAATCAAAACCCACTTTATTAAGAAGCTGTCTGCTAACGAAGATTTAGTTAAGAAGTGTGATATGTTCCCCCTCGAATTTGTTACGCGGAATGTGATTGCCGGTCACTTTGCCAGCCGTTACGGTCTTGATGAAGGGAAAAAGCTCCCTGAACCAGTTGAAGAAACCTTCTTTAAGAGTGATGAACTTGATGACCCATTCATTAATGAATCAGCAAGCATTGCCTTAGGGATCGCAACACATGCCGAACTTGAAAAGATGTGGGGGCTTTGTCGTGAAGTTAATGGCCTTTTAACACCGCTGTTTGAAAAGGCAGGGATGCAACTGGTTGACTTCAAACTTGAATTTGGTCGGTTGAGCAACGGTGAAATTGTCTTGGCTGATGAATTTTCACCAGATAACTGTCGTTTATGGGACATTAAGACTGACCAACACATGGATAAGGATGTTTACCGGCGGAAGCTCGCTGACTTAACCCAAACTTATGACCAGGTTCTTGCACGGTTGCAAAACGTTCTTGCGGAGGATAAGTAAATGACAAAAGTACGGATTTTCGTTACCTACAAGCAATCAGTTTTTGATCCCCAAGGTGAAACCATTAAGGATGCAATTCACACCTTGGGTCACGATGACGTGAAGGACGTTCAAGTTGGGAAGTTCTTTGATGTTACCGTTGATGGTTCAAAGGATGCGGTTGAGAAGACCGTGAAGGAAATTGCTGATCAGCTATTAGTAAACTTCAACATGGAAACTTACACGTACCAAGTGATGGAGGAAGATTAAATGAAGATCGCGGTGATTGTTTTTCCAGGTTCAAACTGTGATGTTGATCTTTATGAAGCATTGCATTCCGTTTGTCATGCGGATGTTGAGTATGTTTCACATAAGGAAAAGAGCCTGGATGGTTTTGATGCCGTAATGTTGCCCGGTGGCTTTTCATATGGTGATTACCTGCGAGCTGGAGCGATTGCCCGGTTCACCAATATTATGCCGGCAGTGATTAGGATGGCAAAAGAAGGAAAACCAGTCTTTGGGACCTGTAATGGATTCCAGATATTGACCGAGGTTGGTTTGCTTCCGGGAGCACTGAAACGAAATGATAGTCAAAAGTTCGTTTGCAAAACGGTTCCCCTAGAAGTGGTTAATAACCAAACGATTTTTACCCGCCAATACAAGGATCACGAACGAATTGCCTTGCCGATTGCCCACGCGGATGGCAGTTACTTCGCAGATGAACAAACATTGGATCGACTTGAAGAAAATCACCAAGTTGTCTTTCGTTATGCCGAAGAAAATCCGAATGGCAGCCTGCGAAACATCGCGGGAATTACTAACGAACGAGGAAATGTTCTCGGAATGATGCCCCATCCAGAACGGGCGGTTGAGGCACTCCTTGGCAGTACAGCAGGATTACGGTTATTTAAGTCGTTACTAGAAACTGGCAGCGCAAAGGTGGAGGAATAGACTATGAAGCAGGCAATGACACCTGAAGAAATTAAGGAACAAAAGCCGTACTTAGACTGGAGCTTAAGTGAAGCCGAATACAACTACATTAGTGACAAGCTCCTTGGCCGCTTACCAAACTATACCGAGACGGGTTTGTTTTCTGCAATGTGGAGTGAACACTGTTCCTACAAGAAGTCGAAACCGGTATTACGACTCTTCCCGAATAAAAATTCGCGAGTTCTTCAAGGACCCGGAGAAGGTGCCGGGGTTGTTGACATTGATGATGGTCAAGCCGTTGTCTTCAAGGCAGAAAGTCATAACCACCCAACAACGGTTGAACCATACCAGGGTGCTGCTACCGGTGTCGGTGGAATCCTGCGTGATATTTTTAGCATGGGTGCTCGACCAGTTGCCTCACTTGATTCGCTTCATTTTGGCGAGCTAACTGATCCAAAAATGCGGATGAAAGTTGCCGGGACTGTTCGCGGAATTGGTGACTATGGTAATTGCATGGGGATCCCAACGATTGCTGGTGAAACTACTTTTGACCCGTGCTACCAGGGCAACATTCTGTGTAATGCAATGAGTGTTGGCCTGATGGATCAGAAGGACCTCCAAAAAGGAAGGGCTGCTGGGGTTGGCAACGCTGTGATGTACGTCGGTGCTAAGACCGGTCGTGACGGTATTCATGGTGCTACTTTCGCTTCGGCGGACTTTAGCGATGAGAATGCCACCCAACGTTCAGCGGTTCAGGTTGGTGACCCGTTCATGGAAAAGCTTCTCTTGGAAGCCTGCCTGGAAGTAATTACTAAGCACCCAGACTGGTTAGTCGGTATTCAAGACATGGGTGCCGCCGGAATCGTTTCTTCAAGTGCCGAAATGGCATCTGAAGGAAAAAGCGGCATGGAATTAAACCTTGATTTAGTTCCCCAACGTGAACCAAACATGTCAGCGTACGAAATCATGCTGAGTGAATCTCAGGAACGGATGCTCCTGTGTGTAAATAAGGGACACGAAGGGGATCTCAAAAAGGTCTTTGATTTCTATGACCTTGAAGCGGTGACGATTGGTCGGATCACTAGTGGTCATGATTATGTCCTCTACCACGATGGTCAGGAAGTTTGCAACATTCCGGTTTCCAGCTTGACTGACGATGTTTTGGAAGAGGCGAGTGAAGAAAAGAAGCCGGAACGAATTACTAAGGCTGAAACACAACCTGCCTGGGTTCCAGAAATTACCGATGCCGAACAAACATTACGTGACCTTTTACAACAATCAACCATTGCCGATAAGAAGGTCTTTTATCAACAATATGATTCCCAAGTACGGACCAGTACTGTAGTTGGTCCCGGAAGTGATGCCGGTGTTCTTCGGGTTCGGGGAACTCATAAGGGCCTTTCGATGACTACCGATGGGAATGGGCGGTTTGTTTACCTTAATCCAGAAGTTGGTGGTCAGATGGCCCTCGTTGAAGCGGCGGCTAATATTATTGCTAGCGGCGCCGAACCCCTTGCAATAACCGATTGCTTAAACTATGGTGACCCAAATGATCCCGAGATTTTCTGGGAACTCCACCAATCAGTCAAGGGAATGGCAGATGCTTGCCGGGTATTTGACACCCCGGTTATTTCCGGGAATGTTTCCCTCTATAACGAAAACAACGGTAAGGCAATCCACCCGACGCCAATGGTTGGAATGGTCGGCCTTGTTAAGAACATTGATCACGTTATTCCTTCATTTGCTCAAAATGCTGGAGACCAAGTCTACCTGATTGGTAAGACAGATGATGACTTTGCTGGGGCAGAGATCCAAAAGATGATGACTGGCGATATTAGTGGAATTGTTAAGCCATTTGAGATGGAACACGTTCATGATTATATGAAGCGGCTTCTTGGTGAAATGCAAGCTGGGAACGTTGCTAGTGCACATGACCTTAGTGAGGGTGGCCTTGGTGTTGCCCTGGCCGAAACGCTCTTTAAGACTGATTTAGGGATGAACCTCAATCTTCGCCATTTATCAGCTGCCCAGTTGTTTAGCGAAACGCCAGGACGGTTGATCGTGACTGTTCCGGTTGAGAAAGCGGCCAAATTTGAAAAGACGTTGGGTGAAGATGCCCAGTTAGTCGGCGAGGTTACGAATACCCACTGGCTTGAGGCCCACCTGAAGGATGCGGAAGTTAATCAAAACGTTACTGAACTACAAAAATTATGGGAGGAGGCGATCCCTTGCCAGCTGAAATCAAAGGATTAAATGAAGAATGTGGCGTTTTTGGCGTTTTTGGTGCTCCAGATGCTAGTCAGTTAACCTATTACGGACTGCATACTCTCCAGCACCGGGGCCAAGAAGGTGCGGGTATCGTTTCAAGTGATGGCAAGGAGTTGTACCAGCACCGGGATCGGGGACTTTTAGCTCAAGTCTTTGCTAATCCGGATGAACTGAAGCGGCTGGTTGGTGATTCTGCAATTGGCCATGTTCGCTATGGAACGAGTGGTCATAATTCGATTGCAAATGTTCAACCATTCTTGTTCCATTTTCATGATGGCGCCGTTGCGTTGGCCCATAACGGTAACTTGACTAATGCCGTTACCCTGCGCCGAGAACTCGAAGATGAGGGAGCGGTTTTTCAGTCCGATTCTGATACCGAAATCCTTATTCACCTTGTCCGAAAGTACATCAAGGAAGGCTTTATTCCAGCTTTGAAAAAGAGCTTGAATATTGTCCACGGGGGCTTCGCGTTCCTCCTTTTGCAAAAGGATCGGTTGATTGCAGCACTTGACCCTAACGGAATTCGACCCCTTTGCATTGGTCAGCTGGAGAATGGTGCCTATGTTGTTGCTAGTGAAACCTGCGCATTGGATATTGTTGATGCGAAGTTTGTTCGTGATGTTCAGCCGGGGGAATTGATTGTCATTGACCGTGATGGCTTACATATTGACCACTACACGACGGATACTCAACTAGCAATTTGCTCAATGGAATATATTTACTTTGCTCGCCCTGATTCAATCATTCATGGAGTAACTGTTCATAATGCACGAAAGCAGATGGGGCGGTTGCTCGCAAAGCAATACCCGATTGAAGCCGATATGGTGATTGGTGTTCCTAATTCCTCACTATCCGCAGCTTCGGGATATGCTGAAGAATCTGGCTTGCCATACGAAATGGGGTTAATCAAGAGCCAATATGTTGCCCGGACGTTTATCCAGCCAACGCAGGCCCTTCGCGAACGGGGAGTCCACCTCAAACTATCCGCCGTTCGTGGGGTCGTTGCTGGAAAACGGGTAATCGTGGTTGATGATTCTCTGGTTCGGGGAACGACTTCCAAGCAGATTATTAAGATGCTTCGTCATGCGGGAGCTAAGGAAGTTCATATGTTGATTGCTTCACCACCATTTAAGTTTCCGTGCTTCTACGGGATTGATATTTCGACCCGCTCAGAATTAATGGCGGCTCATTATTCAGTCTCAACGATGCGCGAGTTGATTGGCGCCGATTCACTTCATTTCTTGAGTGTCGAAAACCTAATTAAGGCGATTAACATTCCAGATGCAGGGGATGCTCCATATGGTGGCTTAACGGTCGCCTACTTTAATGGAGATTACCCGACACCACTTTATGATTATGAAGAAGGTTACTTGAAGTCATTAAATGAACAGGAAAAGCTGGCACGAAAGGAACGAGAATCATGAATCGCTATCAAGAAGCAGGCGTTGACGTCAATGCCGGATACGAATTGGTTGACCGAATTAAGGCGGCGGTTAGCTCGACTGACCGACCGGGAGTTGTTGGCGGCATTGGTAGCTTTGGCGGGATGTTCGATCTCGGCGAGTTACACATGAAACATCCCGTCCTGGTTTCCGGAACCGATGGAGTTGGGACGAAACTGTTGATTGCTCAACGGCTGGGAAAACACGACACGATTGGAATTGATGTCGTTGCCATGTGTGTGAATGACGTTTTAGCTCAGGGGGCTGAACCATTATTCTTCCTTGATTACATTGCGACCGGCCATAATGATCCACAAAAGATGGCGGAAATTGTGAGTGGTGTGGCAGCTGGTTGCCGTGATGCAGGAGTAGCCTTAATCGGTGGCGAAACAGCTGAAATGCCGGATATGTATTCCCAAGAAGAATATGACTTGGCGGGAACGGTTACTGGTGTTGCAGAAAAGGACCAATTGTTAACAACGGAATTACCGCAAGCGGGGGATGTTCTCTTGGGACTGCCTTCAAGCGGGATCCACTCAAATGGCTTTTCACTTGTTCGACAGATTTTATTTAAGGATCATGACATCCGACTTAACAATCAACCAAGTGTTCTTCAAGGGATGACAGTCGGTGAGGCAATCTTAAAGCCAACCCGGATCTATGTCCGGCAAGTTTTGCCGCTGATTCGGCAAAAGCTGATTAAGGGCGTCAGTCATATTACCGGTGGGGGATTAATCGAGAATGTTCCCCGGATGATTGGCGATCAGTTACAAGCCGTGATTGTTCATCGCTCATGGCCGTCTTTGCCAGTTTTTGACTACTTGCAGCAATTAGGGCAATTACCGTTAGCTGACTGCTTCCAGACTTTCAACATGGGGATTGGCTTAGTGTTAGCGGTTGATCCAGCAAAGGTTGATCTGGTCCAAGAGAAGCTAACGGGAGCAGGCGAGAAGAGCTACCGGATTGGTCAGCTCCGTCACCGTCCTGAGAATGCCGCAAAGATTGAGATTAAGTGAGGGTTGAAAATGAAAGTTGCTATTTTCGCGTCCGGGAACGGGACGAATTTTGAAGTGTTAGCCAAACACTTTCAAGCCGGTGATATTCCTGGAGAATTGTCATTACTCTTTTGTAATCACCCAGATGCACCGGTGATGAAACGGGCGAAGCGATTAGGAGTTTCGGCTGAAAGCTTCACGGTAAAGTCGTGTGGTGGAAAGGATGAGTACGAAAAACAACTATTACAGTTGCTTCGTCGCTACAAAATCGATTTTATTGCGTTAGCGGGTTACCTCCGGGTGGTGGGACCGACAATCCTGAATCACTATGAACGACGGATCGTTAACCTTCATCCTGCCTGGTTGCCAGAATATCCAGGATTGCACTCGATCGAACGGGCATTTAATGATCACCGCAAACAAACTGGGGTCACAGTTCACTATATTGATGCTGGCCTTGATTCCGGGCCGATTATCGCTCAACGGCATGTTCCGATTTTGGCGGACGATACGGTTGAGACGTTGGAAAGCCGGGTTCACGAGACTGAGCATCAGCTTTATCCAGAAGCAGTTAAGCAGGTTTTAACAAAGTTAGAAAAGGAGAATTAACCCATGAAACGAGCATTAGTAAGCGTATCTGATAAAACAAACTTGGTTCCCTTTGTTAAGGGCCTAGAGGAAAACGGCTTTGAAATTGTTTCAACTGGTGGAACAAAGAAGGTCCTGGATGATGCCGGGGTAAAGACGATCAGCATTGAAGACGTCACCCACTTCCCCGAAATCCTCGATGGTCGAGTAAAGACGCTGAATCCCTATGTTCACGGTGGGTTATTAGCTCGACGTGAATTACCAGAACACATGGCAACTCTGAAGAAACTTAACATTACGCCAATTGATTTGGTTTGTGTTAATCTCTATCCATTTAAACAAACAATTGAAAAACCGGATGTAAAACTAGCAGACGCAATCGAAAACATTGATATTGGTGGCCCAAGCATGGTCCGCTCAGCTGCTAAGAATTATCGTGACGTCACGATCGTTGTCGATCAAAATGATTATGACCAGGTATTAAGCGAGATTAAGGAGAATGGTTCAACTACTTTAGAAACCCGGTCTCAACTTGCTGCTAAGGCATTCCGTCACACTGCGGCTTACGATGCTTTAATTTCACAATACCTCACTAAGAAAAATGGCCTAGAAGATCCAGAAAAGTTAACTTTGACATGGGATTTGAAGGAAACGATGCGTTACGGGGAAAACAGTCACCAGAAGGCTTGGTTATACCAAGATGCAATGCCAAAAGCGTTCTCCGTCTTATCTGCTAAGCAACTCCATGGTAAGAAACTTTCCTACAATAATATTAAGGATGCTGATGAAGCACTCCGTTGTATCCGCGAATTTGATGAACCAGCCGTAGTTGCAATGAAGCACATGAATCCTTGTGGTATTGGCCGGGGCGATAACCTGGAACAAGCTTGGGATCGGGCATACGCAGCAGATACCGTTTCAATCTTCGGTGGTGTGATTGCCCTTAACCGGAAAGTTGATCTTGCAACTGCACAAAAGATGCACAAGATTTTCTTGGAAATCGTGATCGCTCCTGGATTTGATGATGATGCCTACGAAGTTTTGGCAAAGAAGAAAAATATCCGCTTACTAAGCCTTGACTTTAGTAAGAAAGATGAACCAACTAAGCATGAAGTAGTCTCAGTAATGGGTGGAATGCTAATGCAGGAGCAGGATACCTTGAAAGAGGATTATCATGACTGGAAGTGCGTCACCGATGTCCAACCAACCGAAGAACAATTGAAGACGTTAATGTTCGCCTGGAAGGCTGTTAAGCACGCCAAGTCAAACGCAATTGTACTGGCAAATGATGAACGAACTCTTGGTGTCGGTGAAGGACAACCTAACCGGATTGACTCCTTAAAGATTGCCGTCAAGCATGCCGGGGACGATATCGACGACCGCACCGTCATGGCTTCCGACGCCTTCTTCCCGTTTGGCGACTGTGTTGAATACGCTGGCAAACACGGCATCAAAGCCGTTGTCCAACCCGGCGGCTCCATCCGCGACCAAGAATCCATCGACATGGCCAACAAATACGGCATCGCCATGGTTACAACGGGGGTAAGGCATTTCAGACATTAAAAAATAGAGTGCCTTCGCTCCAAAGAGTTTCCGGAAAGCTAGTAATTTCTCCTGACGAAGGCGGCTTGCGCCTAGGAAGGAGGTTGCTAGCTCAAGGAAACTTGGGCGAAGCACGTTTAAAAGAGAGTGTGAGCCGTGACGGATTAGCAACTGAGCACTAGAAAATCCCGGACGATGATTGGCTTGCAATCAAGGACGGGATAGCTAGGCGGAAGTTGCGGTCACGGCGAGCAGATCTTGACTATGTAACAGTAGAACGAAAACTCGTGCAAAGCGCAGTAGCTGAGTGGCTTTTACCATCAACAAGTTGATAGTCAAAAGCCTACTCATCCTTGCGTGGGTTCACAGACGAAATTGATGAATCAATTTCTGGTTCACTCCAGCTCAACCACATTCAGGAGGATCTCATGACAGATAAAGTTAACTTACTAGTAATTGGCGAAGGGGGTCGCGAATTCGCGATTGCCAAGAAATTAAAGGAAAGTGATCATGTCGACCATGTTTACTGTGCTCCTGGTAATGTCGGGATGCCGACTGTTGGGGTTGAACCGGTCGATATTGCTGAAGATGACTTTGCTGGATTAATCAAATTCGCTAAGGAACGGAATGTAAAGTGGACTTTCGTTGGCCCTGAAGACTGCCTTGTTGACGGGATCGTAGATGAATTTCATGCTGCTGGATTGAAGATTTTTGGCCCTGATGCACGAGCGGCACAGTTGGAAGGGTCAAAGGAATACGCGCTTAATTTTATGAATAATTACGGTGTTCCAACTGCCAAGCACGCTTCTTATCGTGACCAAACGGCAATCCTGGACCATGTTGATCAGTTTGGCTATCCGGTAGTGATCAAGGAAAATGGCCTGGCTGGTGGTAAGGGGGTTGTGATCGCCCAAAATCACGATGAAGCTGTCCAAACGATTAAAGAAATGTTTGCGTCTGGTCAGGCGAGGATTGTTTTGGAAGAGTGTTTGGTCGGTCCAGAATATTCAATGTTTGTGGTGATCAGTAACGGCCACTACCGGATCTTGCCAATGGCTCAGGATCATAAGCGGGCCTATGATAATGATCGGGGACCGAATACTGGGGGGATGGGTTCATATAGCCCGCTTCCGCAACTCGCGGCTAGTGATCGCCAGCGGATGATTGATGAAGTGGTTGAGCCAACAGTTAACGGGTTGGTAAAGGGAGAATATCATTATCATGGTGTCCTTTATATCGGCCTAATGTTAACCGCGGAAGGTCCAAAGGTGATTGAATACAATGTTCGGCTTGGTGATCCAGAAACCCAGGTAGTTCTTCCACAGTTAGAAACGGATCTTTATCAGTTAGTCGATGCGGCAATTGATGACCGACCATTACCGGAAATTAAGGAAAGTTCTAAGGCCAGCTTTGGCGTTGTTTTAGCGTCAAAGGGGTATCCGCAAAAACCGGTTCACGGGCAAAAGCTAGGGAGTTTCCCTGAAAGTGAAAACGTTGCGATCGACTATGCTAATGTAACGGGGACGTTAACGGATCTTAAGGGAGGCGGTGGTCGCTTGCTGATGGTCCTTGCACAGGCAGACACCCTCCAAGAAGCCCATGATCGTGTTTACAGGTATTTAGAAAAGCTCGATCAGCCTGAATGCTTTTACCGACATGATATTGGTGCAAAAGCGGGTCTCTAAAATTGAATCATTTTTCACAAGAACCGAGCTTCCCCTATTGGAATTTTTGGGCGTTTGGATTAAAATGATTAAGTAATGCTGTTTAGTATAGCGATTTTAAGAAGAAAGAGGTCATTAAAACATGGCAAAACTAGTTTTAATTCGTCACGGCCAAAGTGAATGGAACCTTGCTAACAAGTTCACTGGTTGGATCGATGTTGATTTGAGTGAAAAGGGTGTTGAGCAAGCTAAGAACGCTGGTAAGGCCCTTAAGGAACACGGTATCCAATTTGACTACGCATACACTTCAGTATTGAAGCGTGCGATCAAGACTTTGCACTACGCTCTTGAAGAATGTGACCAACTTTGGATTCCTGAAACCAAGACTTGGCGTTTGAACGAACGTCACTATGGTGCTTTGCAAGGCCTTAACAAGAAGGCTACTGCTGAAAAGTACGGTGACGAACAAGTTCACATTTGGCGTCGTTCATACGATGTTTTACCTCCATTGCTAAAGGCTACTGATGAAGGTTCAGCATTGCACGACCGTCGTTACGCTAACTTGGACCCACGGACTGTTCCTGGTGGTGAAAACTTAAAGGTTACCTTGGAACGGGTTATTCCTTTGTGGCAAGATGAAATTGCTCCAAAGCTTCTTGATGGCAAGAACATTATCATCGCTGCCCACGGTAACTCTCTCCGTGCTTTGAGCAAGTACATCGAAAACATTTCTGATGACGATATCATGAACCTTGAAATGGCTACTGGTCAACCAGTTGTTTATGACTTCGATGAAAAACTTAACGTATTAAGCAAGGAAAAATACTAAAATAAGATATTAAGATTTAGGAGACTAGGTTAAATCCCAGTCTTCTTTTGTTTATCGCAAAAATAATTGACAGATAATTAAATTACGTATTTGAGCCATTATATAATAACTGATTATTAAAATATCGATTTACATCCATCCACAATTTCAAGGACAAGTGCTATTACTTGTATATCTTTATTATTAAAAATATAATAATAGTATAAATAAATATTTATCAGGAGGTTATTATTATGGCTGATTATGCAAAACGTCAATTAAAAGCATTGGACCGGATCGCAAAGAAGATTGCGGATGCTGAAAACCACTACATTTACATGGAAGATGAAGAGCCCGTTATTAAGGACCTTAAGAAGGGCTTCGAAGAACTCGAAAAGCAATTGGATGAAATGGATGAGAGTAAGGGTGGAAAGATTAAGGCATTCCGTGCAGAGCACCACTACCTCGAAAAAGCCCAAGAAATCTTACGGAGCGCCGGTAAGTTAGACTAGAAATATTAAACATAATTTCATTTTCATGTTTTTATAAATTGGAGCAGCTTCTAGAATTCAGTTTTACTGGATCTTGGAAGCTGTTTTATTTTGGAGGATTGTTGGGAGTTTGAAGTAAAAAACGAACTATATATCGATTGTTCAATCCTTAACAACATAAATTACATATATTTCAAAGAAAATATTGAATAATATCCGTGGTTATAGTATATTATGTGTTGTTGGGGTAGGAATTACCGAGTTATTGTCCGACGGAACGGAATGTGAACGTCGGAAGGAAGCACTGAGCTGCTTGATAATTCCGCATTCACCACAGAGACACCTGTCAATGTGCTCCCTAACAAAATATTTTTAAGTAGGGAGTTGATTGAGATGACATCAATTTTATCTTTTACTGGCCCGCGTTTCACGACGAAGAGGCTAACGCTAGCTGGAATGCTGATTGCCCTTGAGGGTGTTCTGGGGAAATTGTCGATTGGGGATCCCACAATCCTTAAATTTGGCTTTGGCTTTATTGCGACGTCATTGATTGGCTATTACCTCGGACCATGGATCGGTGGTTGGGCGATGGTTGTCACCGACATTATTAGCAATACTATTCTTAATTCGGGAACGGCCTTTTTCCCTGGCTTTACCTTTTCCGCCTTTGTTTCTGGGGTTCTTGCGGGGATGTTCCTATATAATCAAAAGGTTACCTGGCAACGGGCACTAATCTATGAGTTCTTCCAGATCTTAATTACTAATGTTATCTTTACGACCTTATGGATTTACATTATGAGCCTGAATACCGGCAGTACCGGAAAAACATTCTGGGCACTATTATTCATCCGCTTACCCAAAGAAGTCATCACCTGGCCTCTCGAAGGAATCATCGTTTTCCTTATCCTTCAGCGACTAAGCAAGATTAATTTGAGGGTAAATGAATAGAGTACTTGTCAGCAGAGAACTTGCGGAAAGCTAGCGATTTCTCCTGACGAAGGCGACTAAGCGCCTAGGAAGGAGGTCGCTAGCTTTAGCAAGTTCCTGACAAGCAGGTTTCAACTATGTGACATTAGGAAGATTAGGTTGAGCGCGTTTTTACTCAGTTACTGTTAAACTAAATAAACATTAAATAAAGTGATTACCATTAACACACAAATCTAAATGTTGGGTTGGTAATCACTTTTTGAAATTTTTATGAAAATAACGGCTCGAAAATTGAGCTTTATTTGATTTGTGTTAAGATGAAAAATATATTCTGAAATAATTGGAGAGAGTTTTAAATGAAGAAACGTTATCATCTATCTTTGAAACAGTTCATTCATGACTTGAAGGGACTGGTAAAGCCACATTATCAAGCTTCAATGTGGCCCCTTGGTGGAGTGATGATTATTTTCCTTGCCTTATCATTTATTGTTGGTTATTTTGCTCAAGGAATCTTGAGTTCAATGGGAATGGCCATGATGATGATTATGTATGGGATGGCATCACCTGCTGCAATCGGTTTAGCATTACTTGAATTATTAGTCGCAGTCGTTATTTTAATAGCACTGTCATTCTTCTATTCATTCTTTACTACTGCCGCACAGTTTACTTATCAAGATAAGGTGCGTCACCCTGAACAAATTGTCAGTGCTGGTTCCGTCTGGATGCACTACAAACACTTACGGAAGAATCAATTATGGCGGATTATCCTTTATACCGGACTATTCGTTTTCCTCTGGAGCCTACCACTAGACATCATTGGTGGCCTGGTCGCAAAGAATCAAGTATTAGTAATCATTTGCCGGATCTTGAATGACATTGTGATGGCTTGGAAGGGAATTGAATATTCACAAGCAAACTTCCTTTACCGTGATCGGCAACCACAATTTCTTGGCCAATCAATGCGTCACGCCTTAACAGCGAGTCGTCGGCTTATGGGCGGCCGGAAATGGAACTACTTACTAATCATGCTTGTTGTCATCTTTGTTCCAATGGTTGTTTGGGAAGTTATCTTTGGTGCATTAACATACTGGGGTATTTACACAGCTACTTATCCATTGGTATACATCGGATTACTGTTGATGATTCTTGGCTTTGCTGCTTACTTACCAGTAATCTTTGCCAGCGGTGCCCTTTACTACGAAAAAGCAAAGGAAACGGCTAACCTTGATGAAGACTTTGCCGGAACGTTTAAACCAGTTGCTGAATTAACCGGTGAAGCATACGTCCACGAAGTTTACACACCAAAAAAGGCAAAGAAAGATAAGAAAGCCAAAAAGGACGAAGAAAATAAATAATTAGCTTGAGGAGACTGGGGATGAACCTGGTCTCTTTGTTGTTTTAAAGGTGATGTGAGTTAGAACGTTCTATCGTACTGCTGTGGCATAGACTGAATGTGCTCAGCCTAACCTTCCTTGAGCAGTGGATTAGACAACATAGTCGAGATCTGCTCGCCAGGGACTCGCTAGAACTAGTAACCTCCTTCCTAGGCGCAAGACGCCTTTGTCAGGAGAAATTGTTCTAGGCAACATAGCTAAGATCTGTTCAGTCTAACCTTCCTCGAGCTAACGACCTCCACCTCCGACGGCAAGGCGCCGTTCGGTGGAGAAATCGTTAGCCACCGGAAGGTTTTAACGGCTTCACACTCTTACTCTTGACATTCCCCCTCAACCCCGGTACAATGACGGCAATATCTAAAGGCGTTGAGGTAATTTAAGTAGTTTACTGACTGGACACTTAGAGATCGGGCGGTTGTTGTGAGCGCGACAAGGTTAGCGAACGAATTACACTTACGGAGCTTTTTAACTATGAACGGATCGTCTCGTTATCGACTAGAGAGGTAGCTGCTGTTTGGCGGTTGCAATTCAAGGTGGTAACGCGGTAAATCGTCCCTGACTTCGATATGAAGCCGGGGATTTTTTGATCCAGACATTATAGGAGGGATACACGATGAACATTATCGATGAACTTGAATGGCGTGGTGCGATTAACCAAACCACTGACAAGGAAGCATTAAAAGAGTTAACGACAAAGAAGAATATTGGCTTGTACTGCGGAACCGATCCAACTGGTGACAGCCTTCATATTGGCCACTTGATTCCATTCATGATCCTGAAACGGTTTCAACTTGCGGGGCACCATCCGGTAATTATTATTGGTGGTGGTACTGGTGCAATTGGTGATCCATCTGGACGGAAGACAGAACGGACTCTACAAACTGAATCACAGCTAGAACACAATAAAAAAGCATTGACCGAACAAATGGAGAAGCTCTTTGGAACAGAGAATTTTACGATCGTTGATAATTATTCTTGGTTAAAGGACTTCACCATGATCGACTTCCTACGTGACTTTGGGAAGCTCTTTAACGTTAATACAATGCTGAATAAGGAAGTTGTTGCTAGTCGACTTAGCTCAGGAATTTCATTTACTGAATTTACTTATCAAATTCTTCAAGCGGTTGACTTTCTTCACCTTTACCAAAACAATGATGTTCAACTTGAAATTGGTGGGTCTGATCAATGGGGGAACATTACCGCTGGAATTGACCTGATTCATAAGGTAGAAGGCCCAGATACTAAAGTTTATGGTTTAACAATTCCATTGATGCTCAAGGCTGACGGAACAAAATTTGGTAAGACTGCCGGTGGGGCAATTTGGCTTGATCCAAAGAAGACATCACCATACGAGTTCTACCAATTCTGGATTAACCAGGATGATCGCGACGTTGTTAAATACCTTAAGTACTTTACCTTCTTGTCTAAAGATGAAATTGAAGACTTAGCCGAAAAGGTAAAGAACGAACCATGGAAGCGTGAAGCTCAACGCCGCTTAGCTGAAGAAGTAACTAAGTTCGTTCATGGCGAAGAAGGATTAGCAGAAGCCCAACGAATTACGAAAGCATTATTCTCTGGAGATGTTGCTGACCTAACTACCGAAGAAATCGAACAAGGTTTTAAGAATGTTCCTTCAGCTGAAGTTACTAACGAGAAGAAGAACATCATCTTGTGGTTAGTTGATGACACCAAAATTGAACCATCCCGTCGGCAAGCACGGCAAGATGTTGAAAATGGAGCCATTCATATTAATGGAGAAAAAGTTACCGATGTTGATGCTGAAATCGATCCAAACAGCCACTTTAATGGTAAGTTCGTCATCGTTCGTCGGGGAAAGAAACGCTACTTCCTAGTACGTGTGAAATAATTTTAAAATTAAAATGTTCAGATTATAGGCACCTAGTCACTATGAATGGCGGGTGCCTTTTAGTTTGGAGTAGGTTTAATTAACTATGTCAGGACAATTTGTAGTGAATGTTCATGATTAGAGTTTGGGTGGTGAGAAGCGCTCTGATTTTGATGTTGACGATCTCACTAAAAGAAGGTATAGTAAATTTCTGTTGAGAGCGGGATATTTTGTTTGTCCTAAAATTGATTCTTTTTGTTTCAAATAAAGTGTTGACTGCTTCTTGGCAAGATGATATATTATAAAAGCTGTTTGATTGAGCTGCTGAGTTAACTAATTGATTGAAATTAGTTGTTGACAGTGAAACAGACATGTGATAATATATTAAATGTTGTTCAGCTCTTGTTGCTGAACAAGGTAGAACTTTGAAAACTGAACAAAGTTTCGACGAATCAAATGTGTAGGGTCTTCAATCATTATGATTTGAAGCAAAACATTTGCGAAGTCAATTCGCTTAATTAATTTGAATTAGAGCTATTCAAGTTCTTATATTTTATATGAGAGTTTGATCCTGGCTCAGGATGAACGCCGGCGGT
>NZ_JALCQI010000007.1 GCF_022651205.1 Limosilactobacillus sp. | reverse complement strand
CCAACTGGACGCTTTGTTATCGGTGGCCCTCAAGGGGATGCTGGTTTAACTGGGCGGAAGATCATCGTTGATACATATGGTGGGGCAGCTCATCATGGTGGTGGTGCATTTTCAGGTAAGGATGCTACTAAGGTTGATCGTTCAGCAAGTTATGCTGCTAGGTACATTGCAAAGAACCTGGTTGCTGCTGGATACGCAAAGAAACTTGAAATCCAGGTTGCTTATGCAATTGGTGTTGCCGAACCGGTGTCAATTTCAATTGATACTTTTGGTACTGGTACGCGGAGTGAAGCAGAACTGATTGCTGCGGTTCGGAAGATATTTGATCTTCGTCCTGCGGGAATCATTAAGATGCTTAATTTGAAGCGGCCAATTTACGAGCCAACAGCAGCTTATGGTCATTTTGGCCGAACTGATGTTGAACTACCATGGGAACAACTAGATAAAGTTGAAGAACTAAAGAAGGTTCTTGGCTAGTTTAGTGCTTGCATTTACGAATGCGGGTTGTTAGAATATTCATTAAATATTTGATCGAATTGGAAGTAGTAATTGTTACTTAATTCTTCAGAGATCGTGTGGTGCTGTGAACACGAGAATTATTGACAACGAACTCATCCATCAAAATTATTACTGAACTTCGAGTAGGTAATAACGTATGCCGCGTTATGGCGTGAAGTGTCATGAGTTAACTCATGGAAATTCGGGTGGTACCGCGGAGTAAATTCGTCTCGTAGAAAGGATTCTACGGGACTTTTTTATTACGATCAAACAGTAGAAAAGTTGTGAATAAATAAAGGAGAGAAAATATGGCTTACGATCACACTGCCATCGAAAATAAGTGGCAACGATTTTGGAAAAAGAATGAAACCTTTAAGGCTACCTTAAATAAGGACCAAAAGAAGTACTACGCTTTGGACATGTTCCCATATCCATCTGGTCAGGGATTACACGTTGGTCACCCAGAAGGTTATACCGCTACCGATGTGATGTCACGGATGAAGCGGATGCAGCGATATAACGTTTTGCACCCAATGGGTTGGGATGCTTTTGGCTTACCAGCAGAACAATATGCATTGAAGACAGGTCATAACCCAAAGAGCTTTACTAACCAAAATATCGATCACTTCCGTAACCAGATTCAATCACTTGGTTTCTCATACGATTGGGACCGTGAAGTTAACACAACCGATCCAGAATACTACAAGTGGACTCAATGGATCTTTGAACAACTTTACAAAAAGGGTCTTGCTTACGAAAGTGAAATCATGGTTAATTGGGCACCAGATTTCATGGGCGGTACCGTTGTTGCTAACGAAGAGGTTGAAGATGGTAAAACCAAGCGTGGTGGTTATCCAGTTTACCGGAAGCCAATGAAGCAATGGGTTTTAAAGATCACAGCCTATGCAGATCGGTTGATCGATGATCTCGACCTCGTTGATTGGCCAGAAAGCGTTAAGGAAATGCAACGTAACTGGATTGGCCGTTCAGAGGGTGCCTCCGTTTACTTCCCAGTGGCAGGGGATGAAGATACAAAGATCGAAGTCTTCACTACTCGAGCAGATACTCTTTTTGGTGCATCTTATGTTGTCCTTGCTCCTGAACAAGAATTAGTTGATCAATTAACTACTCCAGAAAATAAGGAAGCAGTTAAGAAGTACCAAGAAGAAGCTTCCCGGCGTTCAGACCTTGAACGAACTGATCTGAACAAGGATAAGACTGGGGTATTTACCGGCTCATACGTTATTAACCCAGTAAATGGCGAAAAGCTCCCAATTTGGATCAGTGATTATGTCCTTGCATCTTACGGTACTGGTGCCGTAATGGCGGTTCCATCAGGCGATCAACGTGACTATGATTTTGCTAAGAAGTTTGATTTACCAATCAAGCCAATTATTGAAGGCGCAGATATTTCGGAAGGTGCCTTTGATGGCGATGGTAAGCACATTAACTCCGGATTCTTGGATGGCCTGAACATTGCAGATGCCAAGAAAAAGATGATCGAATGGCTTGACGAACATAATGCCGGACACAAGAAGGTTAATTACCGTCTTCGTGACTGGATCTTCAGCCGGCAACGTTACTGGGGTGAACCAATTCCGGTTATCCACTGGGATGATGGTCGAACTACCCTTGTGCCTGAAGATGAATTACCTTTGAAATTACCTGATACTGATAACATTGAACCATCAGGTACTGGTGAAAGCCCACTAGCTAACGTTAAGGACTGGGTTAACGTTTATGACGATCAGGGCCGACATGGTCTTCGGGAAACTAATACGATGCCACAATGGGCTGGTTCTTCATGGTACTGGCTCCGGTATACCGATCCACATAACGATAAGGAATTCGCATCAAAGGAAGCCTTGGACTACTGGTCACCAGTTGATCTCTATGTTGGTGGCGCTGAACACGCGGTTCTTCACCTTCTATATGCTCGTTTCTGGCACAAGGTTCTCTATGACCTAGGACTTGTACCTACTAAGGAACCATTTATGAAGTTGGTTAACCAAGGAATGATCCTTGGTGCTAACCACGAAAAGATGTCTAAGTCTAAAGGAAACGTTGTTAATCCAGATGACATTGTTGAAAAGTATGGTGCTGATACGCTTCGCCTTTACGAAATGTTCATGGGACCACTGACTGAATCTGTTCCGTGGGATGAAGAAGGGCTTCACGGTTCCTACAAGTGGATTCAACGTGTATGGCGTTTGCTAATGGACGAAAATAACCACCTTCGTGATCGGGTTTCAACCTTTAATGATGGAAAGTTAACCAAGGTTTATAACCAAACGGTGAAGAAGGTTACCGAAGATTACGAGCGGATGCACTTTAATACTGCCATTTCACAACTGATGGTCTTTGTTAACGAAGCATTTAAGGCCGATGATCTTCCTGTTGAATACATGGAAGGCTTTGTTAAGATGATTTCACCAGTAATTCCTCACGTTGCTGAAGAATTATGGAGTCACTTTAATGTTAGTGATACGATTGCTTACCAACCATGGCCAACTTATGATCCTAAGGCTTTAGAGGAAGATGAAGTTGAAATGATCATCCAAGTTAATGGTAAGCTTCGTTCCAAGATCAAAATGGCAAAGGACATTGATTGTGAAGAAGCACAAAAACTGGCCCTTGCTGATGAACACGTCCAAAAGTTTACTGATGGGAAGGACATTAAGAAAGTTATTGTTGTTCCTAACAAGATTGTAAACATCGTTGCTAAGTAAACTAATAAGAGATATGAGGTTGGAAATTTAACTTTCCAGCCTCATTTTTCTGATCGTGGTAAAATATTGGTTGTTTCAGTAAAGAAAAGAGAGGAATCGAAATGGAAATTGTTAGTTACCCGGCAATCTTTCAACACAAAAACAATCAGATTGAAGTCGACTTTCCGGATCTTCCCGAAGCATTTACTCAGGGGAAAGATATGGAGACGGCAATGGAATTCGCCAAATTAGGGTTAGCTATTACGCTAAATGATAAGTTGGGGCATTTTGAAAAAGCGCCGCAAGTTAGTGATTTAGCTGAGGTACAATCAGCGCACCCAAAGGCAGTGGTAAAAATGGTAACGGTTGATTTAGAACAGTATTAGCAAAGATTTCTAAAATAATTTGCGACGATGCTCTATTAAGGATAGAATGATTAGTATTGATTTTAGAAAGTAAAAGGTAGGATTCAAAAATTATGAGTGAAGGACAGCCAAAGGATACTGCTCGTTCAAAAATGCTGAATGGTTCAGCATGGATGACAGCGGGGAATATCACCTCGCGCATCCTTGGAGCAATTTATATCATTCCCTGGGTTACTTGGCTAGGAGCATACAGTGACGAAGCCAATGCCCTATACGCACAGGGTTACAACATTTATAGCCTCTTCATTACCATTTCAACTGCAGGAATACCGTCGGCAATTTCAAAACTCGTTGCGCACTATAACGGGTTAAACGAATACGGGGTTAGTCAAAAGCTAAACCGTTCAGCAATGTACATGGCACTTGCTTCGGGTGTTATTTGTGGGACCGTCATGATGTACATTGCTTCATGGCCGATTGTTTATAACGGTGATACAAACTTAATTCCGGTGCTTCGTTCGTTAGCATGGGCAATCTTTATTATCCCATTAATGGCGATTAGTCGAGGGATCTTTCAAGGCTATAGCATGATGGCGCCCTCGGCAATTTCCCAGTTTGTGGAGCAGCTCTTTCGAATAGTTTACATGCTGGTAGCAACTTACCTGATTATGAAGATTCAAAAGGGGAGCTGGGTTAGTGCCGTCAGTCAGTCAACATTTGCGGCATTTATTGGTGCTATCGGTGCCTGTGTTGTTCTCTTCTTGGCATGGTTAAAATACCGTGGCTTTATGCGAGGAGATGGTATGATTGAGCAACCAGCCGAAGAGGTTTCAACGACTGAATTAATCTTAAAAATTGTTTACCAATCGATTCCGTTCATTATTATTGAGTCAGGAATTAATATTTTCCAGTTAGTTGATCAATATAGTTTTAAGCGGATGATGCCGTTAGTCGGTCACTTTAGTAAATACCAAATTGATGTTTTGTACGCCTTGTTTGCATTTAATGCGAATAAGCTTTACATGATTATCATCGCCTTAGCCAATGCATTAGCGGTTACTGCAATTCCGTTACTAGCGATGGCTCGAGCAAGAAATGATCAAGCGGGGATGAGAAATCAGATTGAAAACGTCTTGATGCTCTTTTATTTCGTGATGATTCCGGCAGTCCTTGGCTTATACGCAGTTGCTCAGCAAATATATACCGTCTTTTATCGTTACAATCATGCTGGGGTAATTGTTCTTGAATTTGCGGCATTTATGGCAATTCCGCTTGGCCTCTATACGGTAGCGGCCGCGATGATGCAGGGAATTTCGGAAAACCGTCGGATGATGAAATATCTTGGGATTGGATTAGTAATCAAACTATTAATCCAGTTCCCGTGCATTTGGATTGCACAAGGCTTGGGGCCACTTTTAGCAACTGGAATCGCAATGATGATCATTAATTTGCTTATTATTCGTTCATTCAATCAAGAATTCCGATTGAACTTTGAACAGATGGCATTACCAACTAATCAGATTTTGGCATATTCACTAGTAATGCTAGTAGTGACTAAGGGATTAATGCTTTTACTTGGATTGTTTATCAATCCATACGGTCGTTATACTGCCTTCTTCACATTAATAATTGGTGTCCTTGTTGGTGCTGGTGTTTATGGTTACTTAGCGCTTCACTTCCGCCTTGCGGATCTCCTTCTTGGTGGTCGAGCAGAAAGGTTAAGACAAATATTACACATTAGCTGATTAACTAAAAAACGGCAACGTTAGAATTTACTAACGTTGTCGCCTTATTTTTAAAAATGAAAATTAATTCAAGAAGCCAATGTGGTGCTCTATATTGCCGCTCTCCATTTTCTTCATAAATGATGGAAGTGCACGACTAATTTGGTGAGGAAGGACAATGTATTGGTTCTTTGCGATTTGTTCAGCAACCGCACTATGAGCGTAGACAGCTGCCAAGGTTGCCTTCAATGGGTTGCTTGAAAATTCTGCGGTAAAACCACCAACCATTCCGGCTAGTGTATCGCCCATTCCACCAACAGCTTGAGCAGGGGTTCCAATTGTTAGTTGATATACTTCATCATTGGTGTAGATTTCTGTATGGTGCTTCTTAAGAACGACGGTTGCTCCTAGTTTTGCTTGGGCGGCCTTATTTTGGTCTTCGCTTTGCTCGGCAATTTTAATTCCTGCAAGCCGTTGCCATTCCATTTGGTGTGGTGTATAAATGATATTTCCCTTAGGTTGAGCTAATTCCTCTCGAGCCATTAGGGTGATTGCTGAACCATCAATAACCACATTTTGGTTTTCGCTGGTATGGGCAAAAACATTTTTAAGAATTGCAAGACTAGTTTCGTCATCTCCAAGCCCAGGACCAACGACCACTGTTGTAGCAGGTTCAACAAGTGAAGCAACTTGTTGGGCATCGTTGAAGTCAGCAAACATTGCTTCTGGCAATTGTGAATGAAGGGCACCAGAATTGCTTGGATCGGTAGCAGTTGTAACTAATCCTGCTCCGGAACAAACGGCAGCGGTAGAAGCCATGATGATGGCACCGCCGAAATTACGGTTACCGCCAACAAGGGTTACTTTACCGTATGTTCCCTTGAAACTGTCACTGGGCCGTGGCTTAATAACATCGAAGAGAATTTGATCAGTTAATTTTTGCATGTTTAAGACTCCCTTACATTGAATGCTTTCGAACTGAAAACTACTACTTTCATGGTATCATTATTTTAAGGAAAAGATTAATGGAGGTTGATAGAATGACAGATTGGATGAAGGCAGCCCAAAGCCAGCAGGAAGAATACTTAAACGACTTAACTAAATTATTGAAGATTCCAAGCGTTCGTGATGACGATGCGGCTACTGCTGAATACCCGCTTGGCCCCATGCCAGCAAAGGCCCTACAAGAATTTTTGAAGATGGCTAAACAAGATGGCTTTCGTACCAAAAATATTGACAACCTGGTCGGTTATGCCGAATGGGGTGAAGGGGATGAAACCCTTGCAATATTGGCTCACTTAGACGTTATGCCTGCCGGAAAAGGTTGGGACACCGATCCATTTGATCCAGTTATTAAGAATGGTAACTTGTATGCCCGAGGTGCTTCTGATGATAAGGGACCTGGAATGGCTTGCTATTATGCCTTGAAGTACCTGAAGGATCAGGGAGTTAAATTTAACAAGAAAGTGCGCTTTATCGTTGGGACGGATGAAGAAAGCAATTGGACGGGGATGCACCGTTACTTTGAAGTTGAACCGGCACCAACCCTTGGCTTTTCCCCAGACGCGGAATTCCCAGTGATTAATGGTGAAAAGGGACAATTCTCGTTACTTCTTGATGTTCCAGCTGGTAATAACGGTGAAGTCCAACTCAAGAGCTTTCAATCTGGATTGCGGTTTAATATGGTTCCGCGGGAAGCCGTTGCTGAAATCACAACGCCGGATCAGGATAAAGTGATTAGCGACTTTGAAAATTTTATAACTGAAAATCCAGTAACCGGTAATGTTGAGAAGAATGCCGATTATCTTAAAATAACCGTGATCGGAAAAGCTGCTCATGGAATGGAACCCGAAAAGGGAATTAATGCCGGAACATACCTTGCTCTGTTCTTAAACCAGTATAACTTTGGTGGTGGAGCTGCTAGTTTCATTAGGTTTCTTGCAGAGTATCTTCATCTTGATACCCGGATGAAGAAATTTAATGGTGCATTTACTGATGATGTGATGGGCGAATTGACGATGAATGCTGGAATCTTGAATTATGATGAAAAATCTGGCGGTAAAATTAATATGAATTTCCGTTATCCAAAGGGAATTACGCCCGATGAAATTCAAGCAAATGTTGAAAAGATAACCGGGCCACTAAACATTGTGGTAAAGCAGGGTGACGGTCAGGAACCACACTATGTCGATCCAGAAGATCCAATTGTGAAGACTTTAATGCAAGCCTACATTGATATTAGTGGGGATCAAAATGCACAGCCTGAGGTCGTTGGTGGAGGAACTTATGGCCGATTGATGAAGCGTGGGGTTGCATTTGGGGCACTGATGCCTAACACACCAAATACGATGCACCAGGCAAACGAATTTCAACCGGTTGATGATTTGATTGCATCGATGGCGATCTACATGCAAGCAATCAATAATTTAGTAACCGATTAACCCGCTTAGTGTCAATATGGTAAAATAAAGGTGAAATCCGTTAGGGTATGTATTTCTGGAGGTGTCGGTTATGAGTTATCAAAGAATTCTCGTCGGAATTGATGGTTCCAAGCAATCAGATATGGCTTTGGAGAAGGCTGTTGATATTGCAAAGAAAAATGATGCAGCATTGTACTTGTTGAGTGTAATTAATGGTGAACGCTATCCAACAACTAGCCCAAGTGGCTTTGGCTTTGTTGATAAGAGCATCTATGACTCTGCAATTCAGGAAATGAATAAGCGGTTAGCTGAAAGTAAACAGAAGGCAGAGAAAGCCGGAGTGAAAGAAGTTCATACTGACGTTGAAATCGGGAATGCAAAGGTTGAATTAGCTGAGAAGTACCCGAAGGATAACCACATTGACCTAATTGTTATCGGCGCTACTGGTCTCAATGCTATTGGTCGGTTAATCGTTGGTTCAACCGCAGCTTATACCGTTCGGATTGCACCATGTGATGTGACAGTCGTAAAAACCGATTTGGAAAACAAAAAATTAGAGATTAAAGAGAGTAGTTATCCTGAGATTTAGGATTTATTTAACAGCCTCTGCTGATTGAGATTATCAATCAACGGGGGTTATTTTTGACAACGTATGTTCGATTAGACGATGATAATTGCAACAGAACGTGGTAAAATATGACAGTCGATACTTTGTTATTTCTAGTTCGACGTTAGGAGTATTTATCAATGCGTTTTCAATTAAAGCACGGATTATTGGTGATTATTGCATTATTAGTGATTGTGATTGGGATAAATTGGTGGCATCAAGCACGCCATTTTAACCGCAATGTTACTATTAATGGAATTAATGTTGGCGGGTTAACGGCTAAGCAGGCTTCCCAAAAACTTAAAAATGCTAAGAATAGCAACTTAGTTTATTTGAATGGTGATCTAATCTATAACGGTCCAGATACTAATTCAACATTTACAACAGCTGACGAGGCAAAGGTAAAGGATGCATTGCATAAGCAGTTTTCGTTTTTCCCTTCTCGGAAGTCTTATTCTTTGCAGGTTAAGCCTACTAAGCGTGATCTTAGTCAATATGAAGCCAAAAAAGCAATTGTCCAAACGACTCTTCAACGAGAAAATCGTGGGCGGCAAGCACCTGTAGATGCTTATGCTGAATTGAAAAATGGTAAAGTGACAATTCATAAGGGCCAAAAAGGGACGAAGATTGATGAGCAACGAATCCTAAAGCAACTAAGCTCTCGAGCAACTGATAGTAAGATTTACCTTACAGCTAAACAGCAACAGCCACTTTTGCCGAACAGTAATACGGTTCTGAATGAAAAGAAAAAATTACAAAAACTAACCGGGAAAAAGGTCAACTACAAAGTTGAAAAGAAAACTTACCGGTTAACAACCGATGACGTAATCACTAGTGCTACTTACAAAGATGGTCAGTATCACTTTAATACGTCTGCAATAAACAAGAAAATCAAGCAAATTAACCAAAAGCAGTCAACTTTAGGTAAGGCGTTTAAATTTAAGACTCCTGATGGTAAAGATATAACTACTACTAAGGATGGAAGCTATGGTTGGAAGATTAGTCCGGAACGTGCTGGAAAGACTCTGGCGAACGCAATTGCGGATGGTAAAACTTCTGTTGATGCTAAAGCAGATATCTATGGAATCGGCTATAACCGCAGTGGGACCGGATATGGAGTAACCGAAAATAACGGAATTGGTAACACTTATGCGGTCATTTCAATCGCTGATCAACATGCTTGGTTCTATAAGAATGGGAAGTGTGTGGATGATGTCGATGTTGTCACTGGTAAGATGAGTAACAAGGCTGACCAAACGCCTAAGGGAG
Organism: Limosilactobacillus sp.; assembly: GCF_022651205.1. GTDB lineage: Bacteria > Bacillota > Bacilli > Lactobacillales > Lactobacillaceae > Limosilactobacillus. The sequence goes on along the minus strand of NZ_JALCQI010000007.1, from coordinate 42,078 downwards.
TCTGGTATATCATGTACAAACAATCCCCATCAGTCTTGAAAGGAACCAGCGATAATGGTTCTAAGTACAGTAGTAAGGTTAGCTACTGGGCACAGTTTACCGATAGTGGTTGTGGATTCCACGATGCTTCATGGCGCCATAACTGGTCTAAGACGGCCTACTTAAATGATGGCTCGAATGGATGTGCTAACATGCACCCGAGTGACGCTGCCGGAGCATATAATAGTCTGGAAGTTAATGAGCCAGTTATTGTCTATTAAGAGCATACTTGAATTTAATAAATAAAAGGGTCTAAAGTTTGGTAAGTGCTGAACTTCAGGCCTTTTTGTATGGGTATAGTTTTTATTGGTAAGATTATTTTAATTTAAAAATGCAAACTCCCATTAATTACGTATTAACTATTTAGAGGATTAAATTGGGAGTGAATACGATGAATGATAAAGTAATTTTAGGAACTGTTGTAATGTTGGTTTCACTTAATTCAGCGTTGCCGGTAATGGCTAACCAAGTACAGGAGGCACAAAATGATGCTGAGGTAGCGGTTATTAATCAGGAAGCGGTTGACGCAAAATCATTACGTAGCCATGGTGATGAATATACAAGGGAATTTTTAATTCAATTTCACACTGCAACCCAGAGATATCGGCAAGCTTTTCAACAAGGAGTAACTGATCAGGAAAATGGTCAATCTCATTCATTTGCTGGTCGAGTGGAAAATGCAGCTTACCAGCGAGGAAAAGAACACGGAAAAGCATTCAGTAATAATGAGAATGGTCAAGTACAAGAAAAAGGGAAAATGGTTACCCCTGGTGAGCAATCAACCGACCAAACAAAATACTCGGTGAAACAACCATTACCTGACCAGGCACGATTTATTAACCGAATTGCTAGGCATGCACAACGAATTGGCAGGACTTATGACTTATATCCTTCCGTAATTATTGCTCAGGCGGCCTTAGAAAGTAACTGGGGATCGAGTGGGTTAAGTTTAGCACCTCACCATAATTTATTTGGTGTTAAAGGACAATATGCGGGTCATAGGGTTTTAAAACCAACAACTGAATTTATCAATGAACAGCCACGACAAGTACAAGATGTTTTTCGTTCATATGCCGATGATGGTCAGTCATTACAAGATTATGCTGAGACGCTTCAACAGCCGTTATATAAGCATGTCCACCGTTCGCTTGCTAAAGATTATCGTGAAGCAACGCGGGCCCTTGTTGGGTGTTACGCAACGGATCCTGATTACGATAAAAAGCTAAATCAGATTATTGATAGTTATCAGTTAACTAGGTATGACAATCTGAAGGAAGAAGGTAATGAGCATGAAAGGGTTAGAAACTACCAACAATTAGGTGGACCAACAAGATCCGGCATTAAGAAAAACCAACAACAAGAAAAGGCAAAGCAAAAGAAAATTTCACCAGTTATTTCTGTCATTGGTGGTGCTGCATCAGCCGGGATGTTAGCGGGATTGAAGAAAATGATGATTAGTTAGTTATGAAAAAAAGCTAGAAAATAGCAAAATGCTTTTCTAGCTTACAAAGGTAAAATTCTATAGTGTGTTGTGGTACTTCTTTAGTAAGAAGATGAAGAAGATTATACATACGATTGAAGAAACAGCCACAATTCCGAAGCCGGCATTCCAGCTGGTCTTACCAACGATTTGTCTTCGGGGTAATTGGGATGATGATCTAATCCAAGCCTTTGATGGCTCTCATTCATATGATGACGAAACAAAAATTATGATTTCCCGAATTGGTGAATTTATCGGAAATAAAGTTGGCGTCGATTCTATCCAAGAGATGGCAAAATGGCCGATTACGACTAGCATTCAAGTTGGTGTTCTACACCTTATCTTGAATCATAATCTTCCACAAAATAATTCTGGACAAGGTCTCTTTCCGACAAATGAACAGCAGCAAATGGACCAGATTATGGGACCAACACAATGTTGTGATGTTGGAATTTATGCTCATGTTCACCATCAGTTATACCGTTATACCAGTAAGGAGCGATTAATTCTTAATCCTGGGTCAGTTGGTGAACCATATGATGGCTGGAATATTCACCAGACTAATTTACGTGCTAGATACCTATTACTTACTATTGATGACGAGGGAATTGCTGACCTTGACTACCGGAGAGTAACTTGGAATGTACAAGAAGAACGTGATCGGGCACTGAATGAAGAATTGCCATACAAAGAGATGTACTTACGGCATTTGGAAAATGGGCGGAATTTTATCCATGATCAACCATTCTTGGCTCAAATTAATCATGACCATAACTATTTGCAAGAAGTTATCAATTATTCCAAAAGTAGAAAGCATTAGTGATCAAAAAAATAACTTAGTTAAAGGTACCAACTAGGTTAATGGTGTAACTTTAACTAAGCTATTTAATTAATCACTATTAATGCCGAATATCCTTTAGACGATCGTCAATCATGCTAAGGACAGCCTTGACGTTTTGCGGCTCTTCTAGATCATACTTCTCCAGATCAATTTTCATCTTTGGACTCGCGTCATAATCACGATACCAGTCTTTATAAGCATTCCACATCTTATAGTAGTAATCTTTTAATTCAGGATTTTGATCGATTTGTTCATAATCTCGTCCACGCTTTTTAATTCGGTAAAGGATCGTTTCAAAATCAGTTTCAGAATATACCATTAAGTCGGGTGACTTCTTTGGTAGGCGGTTGAGGTCAGCCATCATGTTATCCAATAATTTCAAGTAAACCTCTAACTCAGTATCACTAATGTTTCCTTCAGCGTTATTTTCACGGGTAAACAACGCATCCTCGTAGATTGAACGATCCAAAACATTGTTATCATCAGACAATGCTTGCTTAATCATTGAAAAGCGTTTATTAAGAAAATAAATTTGTAGTAGAAATCCATACTGTTTTGGATTTGCATAATAAAGTGGTAATACTGGATTCTCACCGACTGGTTCATAGTAAGCTTTTGTATTCAAATGCTCAGCAATTTTACCGGTCAAGGTGGTTTTACCGACCCCAATCATTCCTGCAGTAATTATCACCATAGTGGCCCCTCTTTACTTTAATTTTAAACACAAGCATTATCTTACTACAAAATATTGTGGATTCCTATTGAATTTTTGATATATTTTGTATTATAGAATAATCATTTATCAAGCAGTAGGGCTTGTAAATTGAATTTACTGGATGATTCCTGGTAAACTATTTTTTACGAATTCTTATTTGATTAATCAAATGACAGTTAGGGGGCAAAAGTTTGGAACAATCAAATAACCAGGATATTAAGATTAAATTGACAATTGCTAAGCAGCAGGGAAAGTTAGTTGAAGTCCATAATATTAAGGGTGATGATTACTTTAATGTTGGCTTTGTCGTTAGTATTGATAATTACTTTTGTCTAATGATTAGTATTGACTGGGATGGCAAAATTAACGGACTAATTGCGATTAGAATTGAGAGCATTAATGAAGTTAATGACCAAACAGATTATTTAACCACCGTTTCGGAAAAAACTAAGGTAGCCCACGAAAATAATTATTTTGATATCTGGCAAGTACAGCGATTTTTAGATGAGCACCCTGAAATTACGAACGGAAATATTTTAATGAATGTTTTAAGGGATGCAGCTAGAAATGCATTGCCGGTGGTTATTGGGACGAAAAAATACCAGGGAATTGATGATTTCTCTGGAATGATTCACAATCTGAATGAAATTACCTTGAACCTTCACTATTTTAATGAGAAGGATTTATCTTCAATGTGGAGTTACGATATTCCCATTTCTCAAATTGATTATGTCCGTTCCCGCGGGACACAAACAGCAACCACAAGGCAAATATTGAAAGATATTTTTCATCAGGATTAAATGAACTTGCAAGCAGGGAGTGCTTTTAGTAAACTTTCTTTAAATAAATGGAGGATATGAGAAGTGAAAGCTGAATTAATCTTAAAAGTAGTCATACCACCGTTAGTCATTTTTGCAATTCTTGTGGCTTTAACGATTGGTAAAGTAATTTCTGGTTGGTCAATGTACATTTTATGGATCCTGGGGTTTGTGGTTGCTAACCTATTAGTTACAAAGGTAACGGCAAAGTGGAGTTATCAACAACGCAAGCAAAAGCGACTTCAGGAGACAAAAAAGGATAATGAAAATGAGTAAAATTTTTTCCTTGATTAAGCGGATCTGTCTAATGGCCGCTTTTTTCTTGTGTATTGAATTACCACCAATTGCCGTCCAGATTGCCAATCGAAGCCGGCAGGTTACAGTTAAAACGGTAATTTTAATTGTGATCTTCCTTCTATTGTTTGGTTTTATTATCGTTTGGGCACGACAAACATACGAGCATTATAATCAGATACCAATTAGGAAAAAGATTAATCTTAAGCTGGTTATTAAGGGTTACCTAGTTATTTTAGTTGGTGAATATATTTTAGGGATCCTGAATGTCCTTTTTTATCACCAAACGGAAACAGCTAATAATCGGAGCCTCATGACAATATTAGGTCATAATCCGTTAGTAACAATCGTTTTTGCTACTTCGGCGGTAGTCTTAACTCCAATAGCGGAAGAATTAATCTTTCGTGGGGTATTAATGAATCTCTTTTTTAAGCCCAATACTTTTTGGCCCAAGGTTGTATTATCGGGAGTTGTATTCTCTGCTGGCCATATAAGCACGAATATTATTAGTTTCCTTCTATACTGCGTTTTAGGGATGACTTTGGCGTATGTTTATCGGAAGAGTGGCGATATCCGGAACTCAATTTTATTGCATGGATTAAACAATCTAATTGCGATGTTATTGATGCTTTCGCAAGTTTTTAATTAAGTCTTGAAAACGCTTACTAGAGGTGGTATATTATTGGTGAGGAAGGAAAGCGAGGCAGTGTTAAAGCACTGAACCTCCCGTCTCAGTAGAGCCGAAGGAAGTTAAGGAGTAGGCTAGAAGCAACGTAAGAGTAACCAGAAAGATCTTGATTTTAAATTGGGGTTACCAGGGTGCACTACTAGAGCGGTATCAGATTAAAAAGCGACTTTGCGGAAGATGAGAATCAAAAGTTTGTATTTAGTAATTAAGTTCCAGTGCAAAGTGGCAAGATTCCTTCCGTAGATGTTATGAGGAAGCGGACGACAGAACTAATAGGTCGAACCCCTCATAAGTACAAAACGAGTTCCAATACTTGGTGACGATCAGGTATTGGAACTTTTTTAATCTTCGTTGAATAAAAGTCAAATCTGATATAATAAATTCGGGAGGTGGTCAGATGTTCCTTTCAACAGAGGATTATCCACAGGCACACAAGGTACTGGGAGTTGCAAATGCAACAGCGCATTTAATGCTACCAAGTGATGCAATCGATTCATTCGAGTCATTGGATCAACTATTTGCTGAGGTACAGCAAAAATTACGTGAACGAGCAGCAGAAAAGAATGCGGACGGCATTGTTGGTGTTCGTTTCAATACAAATGTTGCAAATGTCCAAGTTGCACCGAAGTTTTTAGTATTGACCGGTTATGGGACAATGATTCAATTCATTGAAAATAAATAGATCTTGTAATTCAATAAAATTCCGGTATAATTAAACTGTTGTTATTTATTAATAACGATGCCCCAGTGGCGGAATTGGCAGACGCGCAACGTTCAGGTCGTTGTATGGGTTTCCATGTACAGGTTCGAATCCTGTTTGGGGCATTCTTGAAGAAAATTAACAAAGCACAAAAGCTCGGTAAACGCTATTACATCAACGTTTACCGAGCTCTTTTTCTTTATATCAAAGAACACAGAAAAGCACACATTAAATTTGTTATTATATAGCTTGGATTCATCTCTAAGATATTTAAATAAAATAAGCAAGGAGTTACTCTCAATGAAAGCATTATCCATTCGTTCAGACTATGCAGCTGATATTATAAATGGCACCAAAACAGAGGAGTACCGTTCCTGGTCGACTAATTATCGGGGCGATCTTTTAATTTGTAATACTGCAAAGAAAATTCATGGCTTTGTCCCTGGCTATGCCCTTTGTGTTGCCAAAATCACGGGAGTCGAGCAACGTAATGATAAGGATGGAAAATACTATGCTTGGAAGATTGCTCCTTTTACGGATGGCGGTTCGTACTGGATTGAACCAATTAAGGTTAAAGGACAATTACGTTTGTTCAATGTGGATGATAAGTTAATAAAAAAGGCGCCGTTCACTAATATTCACAGTCAAGAAGCAATAGCCTGGATCAATCAGATGATCGACCCGCTTCGATACTAGGAGGGAAAATAATTGCAATTCGTCATTGCCAGCCATAATCAAGATAAGATTAATGAGCTTCAAAGGATTTTTCGTACCTGCCATCATGATGCGGTTCCATACACAGAGTTACTTTCTAAAAAGGTATTTCCAGCTGAAGGGGATACTTCATATATGGAAAATGCCAGTCAAAAAGCACTTTTCATTAGTAAATACCTGAATCGTTATTTAGTAATCGCTGACGATTCAGGTTTATTTCTTACTGCTCATCCAAATATTCTTGGAGTAAGGACAGCACGAGATCTTGTTAACTTTCCGACTCCACATGAATATGCGGAATATATTATCCAATTAGTGCATGGTAGAAATCGGGCATTTAAGATGCAAACTAGTATTGCATGTGCATACCATGGGAGAATTCTCAAAGTAACTAACGGAACCTTGGAAGGTCAGATTGCAATAACAGAACGGGGGACTGCTGGGGAAGGGTTTAGTCAGATTTTGATTCCCGAGAATTCCACTAAAACTTTAGCCCAAATGACATTCGCAGAACGTTATCCTTATTTAACCCGAGCACGAGCGGCTGAAGGACTTATTCAATGGCTAAAAGAGAATAACAATCAATACTAAACAAAGTTCGATAATCATCCCCGCAAAGATAATTCGTGAATGGCGAGGATTGCCAAATGTTACTATCTTTTCTCGAAAGGCATTTGCGGTCAGTGCAAACAAAATAATTGAAACGGTTAGCCAAATGAAATTAACAAGTAAACGGGTCTTCCAGGTAAGAAATAGTTGAACAATTTGGCATGTTAAAAGAATGAAAAAGAAACAGCGGGTAATGATTAACCAATCATTAACGTGCTTTTCCATCTTTGCGTGAAGACCGGCAGTGGAAGAGATCAATAGGATAATGATCGTGAAGAGGATAAACAAGTTTAGCATTATAATGCTCCTTTCAGGATATGATTTTATCACTGATAGGAATTTATGGGACGAGACGGGCCAACTTTGCTTGAAAAAAAGTCAAAAAAAGTGTATTGTACATTACTGTGTTTACTATACTTATGAAGAGGTGATAGCCTGTGGCTGATTTTGAAATTGGTGATCTTGTTAAAGCAAAGAAGTTTGGCCCAATGGATCATGATTTTACCGGAATCGTCGAGAAAGTTTATAACAATTCCGTGATGATTTCGATTCAAGATTTCGATCCTAGTGATAAGAACGGGGTCAATGAATTGAATAGTCGTGCTGTTATTCGGCAAAGTGAGGCTAAGATGATCAAGGCTGTTCCACGAACCGAAAAAGATGATGATGAAGACGAAGATGCTAGTGAAGGCGCGGATAAGAAGTCTTCCAAGAATACTGCCGATAAAAAGGCAACGAAAAAGTCATCAAAAAAAGCTGACAAATAATTTGATTAGCGGTATACTTACTAAGTAATTGTTATTGCTTAGTTTTTGCGGGTATAGTTTAGTGGTAAAACTTAACCTTCCCAAGGTTGCGTCGCGAGTTCGATTCTCGTTACCCGCTTAGTAAATAAAGGAGCTGGAAAGATTAATTCTTTTCAGCTCCTTTTTCAATCTTATTTAACTTCTTTCAAAACCTTTGTGAGTTGTTCAGCGGATGCGTGCATCTTAGCTAATTCCGCCGCTGATAACTGGTATTCAACAACTTGGCCGATTCCTTGCCGGTTGATAATGGCAGGGGAGCCAAGGTAAATATCGTTGATCCCGTACTGTCCGGTCATTGGGGCAGAAACAGGAATTACCGTATTTTGGTTTTCAATAATTGCACAGACAATTGAAGATAAACACTTAGCGACCCCGTAGAAAGTTGCACCTTTATGCTGAATGATTTTTGCGCCAGCTCGACGGACTTGTTCTTCAATTTCATTTCTTTCTTCTGCCGTTAATTTAATAACTTCACTTAATGGCTGACCATTAATCATGGTCTCATCAAATGTCACGAATGAGGAATCACCGTGTTCACCAAGAACTTGTGAATCAACTGCATTAACAGAAATATTTAACCGCTGACTAAGAATCAATCGTAGCCGCATTGTATCAAGTGAGGTTCCTGTACCAATAACCCGCTCTTTTGGAAAACCAGAAATCTGTTGGGTTAGGGTGGTTAGAAGATCAACTGGATTACTTGAAATAACGAAAACACCGTTGAAACCACTGGCAACGATTGGTTTAATAATGTCTTTAAGGATCTTAATATTCTTATGTATCAAGTCTAAACGACTCTCACCAGGTTTTCGGGGAACACCAGCGGTAATAACAACAACGTCTGCATCATGAGCGTCTTCATAATTACCTGCTAAAACATCTGTAGGACCTGTTAATGGAGTGATGTCGGCAAGGTCAAGAGCATCACCAATTGCCTTATCTTGCTGACGGGTAACGATAACTAATTCGTCAACTTCACGGTTTGATTGGAGGAGCGAAAAGGCAAACGCTGAACCTACAGCCCCATCACCGACGAGGACTACTTTATGTCGATAGTGATTAATCATTATAATTCCTTCTTTTTTAGTTCACGTTCTGCAGCCCAGTGATTAATTGGACCAAATTTATGACCGACTTCGATCGGGTTTGAAATTGCAGCATAGACTGCATCTTTAGCATAGAGAACAGCATTTTTAACGTTAGCTCCCTTAGCCAGTTCGGCAGCAATAATGGCTGAGAAAGTATCACCAGTGCCGTTAACATGAGTTGTATCAAAGAACGGTCTGCTTAATTCAAATTGAGAACCATCTTCCAATAGAACGACATCAACAACTTCCTTTTGGTTACGATTACTGTGCTTTCCCTTAATAACAACGTTTTTTGCTCCCATTTCCTGAAGCTTTTTTGCCGCGGCAAACATTTCTTGAGAGTCATTTAATTCAAGCCCTGTTAGCTTCTGGGCTTCGTAAAAGTTAGGGGTGATTACGGTAGCCAAGGGGATAATTCGTTCACGGAATAGTTCGTAGGCTGATTGTTCCAAGAGCATTGCCCCATGCTTAGTAATGATGACCGGATCAACTACTAGCGGGCCAAAATCTACCTTAGCATACTGGTCCGCAACAACATTAATCACATCATCATTCGCAAGCATCCCAGTTTTGGCAGCAGAAATCTTAAAATCACTTGATAAAGTTTTGAACTGTTGAGTAATGAAATCTTTTGGCATTACCTGTGCAGCATCAATCCCGTAAGAATTTCCGGCAACAGCTGCTGTAAGGAGGCCGTGACCATAAACACCATCCGCAAAGAAAGCGTGAAGGTCGGCCGGCATTCCTGCACTGCCATCTGAGTCGTGACCAGCAATCGTTACTGCTTGTATCTGTTGATTAACCATGTCTATCAACTACCTTTCTTTGAATATGTTTGAAAAAATTGTAACATAAAAAGGTGAGTAATGGCTTAATAAAGGGCTTACACGATGTAAAACATAGTGTATTTAATATCAAAGAAATTTTATCTAAAGCATAAAAAATATTGTTTACAAACAAATGGAATATGATAAACTAGACAAGAAACCAATGATTGAAGAGTAGTAATAAGAAATGGCTTATCAGCGATCCTGTGATGGTGGAAGTCAGGAATCCGTTTCTTATGAAGGCGTGCTTCATAGGTAAAGCTTAATAAAATGAGTGGAATTCTAATTCAATTAGAGTGGTACCGCGGGAAATTCTCGTCTCTAGTAAATGTTTGTTGTTTACTGGAGACTTTTTGTATAGGAGGAATTATTTTATGGATGAAAAGTTACAAGTAGCCAATGCCCTATCAGCAGCATTACCAGATTTAACGGTTAACGAAATCGAAGAAAAAATTGAACGACCAAAGGATTCAAACAATGGTGACTATGCCTTTCCAACATTCTTCTTGGCTAAGAGCTTACACAAGGCTCCACAAATGATCGCCAGTGAATTAGTGGAAAAGATCAGTCAAGATGGCTTTGATAAGGTTGTTGTTGTTGGTCCATACATTAACTTCTTCCTTGATAAAGCAAATGTTGGTGCCGGTGTTTTACAAACGATCTTAAATGATCCAGAACACTACGGTGAAAGTGACCTTGGCCATAAGGCAAACGTTACAATTGACTATTCTTCACCTAATATTGCTAAGCCAATGGGGATGGGACACCTTCGTTCAACAATGATTGGTGAAGCAATTGCGCGGATTCTTGAGAAGGTTAACTATAACTTAATCCGGGTTGATTACCTTGGTGACTGGGGAACTCAATTTGGAAAAATGATGGCTGCCTACAAGATGTGGGGTGACAGTCAAGAAGTTCAAGACGGATTAAAGAGTGACCCAATTAACACCTTATTACAACTTTACGTACGGATTAATACTGAAGCGGATGAACACCCAGAATATACTGATGCTGGTCGTGAATGGTTTGCTAAGCTAGAACACGGAGATGAGGAAGCTTGGCGTCTTTGGCACTGGTTCCGGGCAATTTCTCTTGAACGGTTCCAACGGGTTTACGACATGTTGGATGTTAAGTTTGATTCATTTAATGGTGAAGCATTCTCAGCACAAAAGATGGAAGAACCAATCCAACTCCTCCGTGATAAGGGATTATTAAAGAAGAGTCGGGGAGCCGAAATTGTTGACCTTGATAAATTTAACTTGCCACCATTGCTGATTATCAAGAGTAACGGGACAACCACTTACATTACTCGTGATTTAGCTACTGCACTATTCCGGAAGCGGATGTATGGTCACGCAAAGTCACTTTATGTCGTTGGTGCTGAACAAGAAGTTTACTTCAAGCAATTACGGATGGCTTTGAAGGAACTTGGCTTTAACTGGTGGAACCAAATTAAACATATTTCATTCGGTTTGATGAACCTGAATGGTCAAAAGATGTCAACACGGAAGGGAAATGTTGTTTCTCTTGAAGATGTGCTTAATGATTCCGTTGACTTGGCACGGAAGCAAATTGCGGAAAAGAACCCTGACTTAAAGAATGCCGATGAAGTTGCTAAACAGGTTGGTATTGGTGCCGTAATTTTCCATGATTTGAAGAATTACCGGCGGAATGCGGTTAACTTTAAGCTAGAAGATGTTGTTAAGTTTGAAGGGGAAACCGGTCCTTACGTTCAATATGCTCGGGCACGGGCAGAGAGTATTTTACGGAAGGGCGGTATCCGTGACTTCAGTAATGTTGACTTAACTCAAGTTGGTGATGGCGCATGGGAATTAATTAGTTTCTTAAGCCAGTACGGTGAAGCTGTAAAGCGAGCAGCTCTTAACTATGATCCATCTGTAGTTGCCAAGTATGCATTGGAACTTGCCAAGAAGTTTAACCAATACTACGCTCATAACCGGATCTTAAATGATGATCCACAACAACCTGCACGTTTGGCATTGACTCAGGCTGTTAGTCATGTCTTAAAGTCAGCCTTAGCCCTACTTGATGTTAAGGCTCCAGACGAAATGTAATATATAAAAGGCTGGGAATTACCCTAGCCATCCTTGCGGGGCGCAAAAACGAAGCCATAAGTGACTTCGTTTTCGCGCTCCCTTATTGTTTTAAATTTTCATTATGCTAGTCGAAAAGCAATCACGTTAAATTTACTCGTGTGTTAAAATGATTTAGATTTAACGTTATTAAATATGGGGATTAATAAATGAGAAGAGAACCAGAAGGAAAGCCACCTTTCCGTGAACGATTGCTTGTCTGGTTAAAGCAACTTTGGCAACGAATAAGGATGGCAGCAATTGAACTTTGGCAACGATTTGTTCGTTGGCTGAAACAGTTTTGGCATCGGTATCAATTGACCCGGTGGCTAATTGTAATCTTTTTAGGATTATTTTTAGTAACTAGCACGTATTTAACATTTGTCGCAAAAACAGCTGATGTTAAGAATCTAGAGCATCGTTTACAACGACCAACGATGATTTATGATCGCGATGGGGAATCGGCAGGAAGTTTATATTCACAAAAAGGAACTTATGTATCTTTGGACAAAATTTCTGCAAACGTTCCAGCAGCGGTAATTTCTACCGAGGACCGAAACTTTTACCATGAACATGGATTTTCGGTTAAAGGGCTGGGACGAGCTGGCTTATTATTAATTAAAAATAAGCTACTGCATCGCAACTACATTTCGGGTGGAGGGAGTACCTTGACTCAGCAGTTGGTTAAGAATGCCTTTTTAACTCAGCAGCAAACTTTTTCCCGGAAGGCACGAGAGATTTTTATTGCGATTGAGGTTGAAAATCAATATACCAAGAAGCAAATTCTTACAATGTATCTTAACAACGCCTACTTTGGTAACGGGGTATGGGGAGTTCAAGATGCGGCTAAACGGTATTTTGACTGTGATGCGGCTGAATTAACGGTCCCACAAGCGGCAACGTTAGCGGGGATGTTAACCTCACCTGGAATCTATGATCCTGTTTCTCATCCTGATGCAACTAAGCAGCGACGGAACTTGGTTTTACAATTAATGGTAGAAAATCACCAGCTAAGTCAGGCAAGTGCTAACCAATATAAAAAATCTCCGTTAGAAGTAAGAAACGGTTATGTTGCGGCGGACACTTATCGTTACCCATACTACTTTGATGCTGTGATCTCTGAAGCGATCAACAAGTACCACCTTTCGGAAAAGGAAATCATGAATAATGGTTACAAGATCTATACGACATTGGATCAGGATCAGCAGCGTTCAATGCAGCAAACTTATGAAGATGATGATAATTTCCCAAGTAACTCGATTGATGGTACAAAGGTTCAATCGGCTTCGGTTGCTATGAATCCGAAAACAGGTGGAGTTACTGCAATTGTTGGTGGGCGTGGAAAACACGTTTTTCGGGGCTTTAACCGTGGAACGCAGATGCGTCGTCAGCCGGGGTCAACGATTAAACCATTAGTAGTTTATGCTCCGGCTTTGGAACATGGCTACTTCTACGATTCAACTTTGCAGGATAAGAAGCAATCGTACGGGACCAATGATTATACGCCAAAGAACTATGATGATACTTATGCCGGTAGTGTTCCAATGTATAAGGCAGTTTACGAGAGCTTAAACGCTCCTGCTGTATGGTTGCTGAATAAGATTGGTGTTAATACCGGTTACAAGATGGCACAAAAGTTTGACTTGCCAGTTGAAAAGAGTGATAAGAATCTTGCCTTAGCTCTAGGGGGAATGACGAAGGGAGTTTCTCCTGAACAAATTGCCCGTGCTTATTCAACCTTCGCCAATGAGGGGAAAATGCCTGATACTCACTATATTACAAAGATTAAAGATGCTTCCGGGAAGACCATTGTTACTGCAAAAGTAGCTAAGCCAAAGCGGGTTGTGACCACGAATACCGCTAAAAACATGACAAGTATGTTGATTGGTGTGTTTGAGCATGGGACTGGTCAGTCCGCTCGGCCATCTGGTTATACCTTAGCCGGGAAAACCGGAACAACAGAATCTGCCGTTAAGAGTGATAGTGCTGATGATCGTGATAAATGGATTGTCGGCTATACTCCCGATGTGGTAGTTGCTACTTGGGAAGGGTACGATGATACTAACTCATCGCACGCTTTACAGGATATTTCGATGAGAAATGTTAATAGTCTTTATAAGGCGGAAATGACCGGAATCCTCCGAAACACACCAAATACAAAGTTCGACGTTCAAGATGCCCAGACGCGGGCAACCGCTAATAGTGGAAAGAGTAATAAGGGCTGGGGTTCACTACTTAAAAATGGTGGCGATTTAATGAATCGCTTTAACCGCTCAGTAGATAATTTTGGTAATCGTGCCGGTCAATTATGGGATAACGTTCGTTCTTTATTCTGAAAGAATGATGATTAACCGATATTATGATACAATCAAATTGTTGAATAAATGAAAAGGGGTTACACAAATGGTTAATATTTACGATACCGCTAACGAACTTAGTAATCAGTTAAAAGAAACACAAGAATATCAAGGACTTAAAAAGGCATTTGACAACTTGAAGGCCCAAAAGGATACTTTTGAAACCTTTAAGAAGTTCCAACAAATGCAAGCTAATGCTCAACAAAAGCAAATGGCTGGTCAAAAACTAAGTCAAGATGAAATTAATGCAATTCAAACCGTTGCTAAGGAAATGAGTTCTAAGCCAGAAGTTCAAACTTTAATGAACCAAGAACGAGCTGTTGACAACATGCTCCAACAACTTAACCGGACAATTACAAGTCCTATTCAAGATATTTACAAGGACGTTATGCCACAGGGTCCACAACCAACTGACAAGTAACTGTTAATTTAGTTATAAAAATGATAACGGGAAGAAGGATGATGACAGTCGTGTCTGATTGCTCTTCCCGTTTTCGTATTTGAAGGGTGGAGAATATGAAGTTTATTCATACTGCAGACTTACATTTGGATAGTCCATTTCGTGGCTTATCGGATATGCCGACACGAATTTGGCAACAGGTTCACCAGTCTACTTTTACAGCATTTGAGCGAATTGTTGATGCAGCAATTGCGCAGCAAGTTGATTTCGTCTTAATTGTTGGTGATATTTATGATCGAGACCACCACAGTGCTGAGGCTGAGGATTTCTTTGTTCGTCAGTGTCAACGACTTGACCAAAATCAAATTCCGGTTTATTTAAGCTACGGAAATCATGATTATCAAGTCGTTAGAGATCAGGAAAATGCATTTCCTAAAAATGTTCATGTATTTGGAAATAGTGTTGAGACAAAGAAACTTACTCTTGCTGATAAGCAGACTGTAGCAATTACTGGGTTTAGCTATGAAAAACGGTGGCTGGATCAACAGGTGATTAATAATTTCCCAGGACGTGAAAACACGGATTGGCAGATCGGAATGCTTCACGGTGCTCTTTCACAAAATAATCCTGATCAAGATCACTATGCTCCATTCACGATTCCTGAACTGCTTCAAAAGAATTATGATTATTGGGCTTTGGGACACATTCATAAGCACCAGCAACTTAATGATAACCCGCCAATTGTTTATCCTGGTGATCCACAAGGCCGTCATAAAAATGAAGAGGGCCAACATGGGTACTATCTTGTTCAGAGTAATTCCGGAAAGCTGGTACCAGAGTTTAAGGTAGTTGCTCCAATTGAGTGGTGCAAAATTAATGTTGAACCCCAGAATTCCCAATCAGGGGAGTCACTGGTAAAGGAACTTATTGATCAGGTTAAAGTGACAGATGATTTTAAAATGATCGCATTTAATGTAATCTTGACTGATAATTCTAGCAGCTTAATAAAGCAGTTACTTGGTAACGGAACAATCTTGGAAAGACTGCAAGATCAACTAGCGGGGGAGAAGTCTGTGCAGTGGTGGCCGTACCAAATAAACCTGATTGAACCAACCGGGCTACCTAAGATGACCGATTTAGATCAAGATTACTGGAAGCAAGCGGCTCAAGAAACCTTTACCCAATCCGCTGTTATTGATCTTGCAGGGAAATTAGCCAAGTATGACTTTATTGCTGAACAGCTTGCTGAACCTTCACTAATTGAAGAACTGCGTCAGGAGGCAAGTCGAGAATTGGAGGGGGAGCGTCATGATAATTAAGAAGATCCATATTGATGGCTTTGGTAAGTGGCATGACCAAGATTTTGACTTTACTAATAATCCTGTAATAGTCTACGGAGCTAACGAAGCCGGGAAAACAACCCTAGCATCTTTTGTTCTGAGTGTCCTCTTTGGGTTCGCGGATGGACGAGGAAAAAATAAATATCAACAATATATTCCTAAGGATGGGGCGAGTTACGGTGGCTCGCTGACCGTGATTGCGGATAATCACCAGTACGTTATTAAACGGGTTAAAGGAAAAAATGGTGGGAAAGTTACGATTACTAACGAGCAAGGGAAGAAAGAAAAGGCTGCTTTTCTGTCCACTTTGCTTGGGCCACTGGATCGTGAACTTTATCAGGCAATTTATAGTTTCAACCAGAGTAACATTTTGAATGATGAACTAGATCGTGAACAACTAGAGCAACAGTTACAAAGATTAGGGGCAGTGGGAAGCCAGGAATGGCTAAAGCAAATTGCCCGTCTAGAAAAAACTGCTGATTCACTATATAAGCCACGTGGTCGAAAACTGAGTTTGAACCGTCATTTGAAAGAATATGATGAGCTTCGTGAACGAGTTAACCAAGCCCAACTACAGAGTGGTGAATATCATCGATTTGCTCAGGAAAAAGCTGAAAAGCAGTCTAGGCTAAAGCAGCTACGCCAGAATCAACCGGAATTGAAACATCAAGTGGAACAGATGGAACGCCTTCAGCGATTGTGGCCGGTATATGAACAGTGGCAAAGTCACCAAAAAGAGACGGTAGCGGGAGTAAAATTGTCTGACGAGAAAGTTATTAAGGTTCAAAAGCTCCAAAATCGGGAACAAGAACTTCAGAAACAAATTACTTCTCTTGAACAACAGCTACTTGAACAACAAGCAATAATTAAAAGGTTTTCGAGATCTGAATTAAATAATTATCGGAAGCAAAAGGCTTATTACCAGCAGTTAAAGGACCAGTTATTAGCTTTGCAGATCCAGGCAAATGGTCAGTCGACGGGTCAACAAAGATCGTGGCAAGCGGAACTTGATCAATTAGCGGAACGCTACGGAAATACTAAATTACCAGACCCGCTTTCTGAACGTGCATTGAGTAAGCTAGAAGAACTTTTAAAGACAACTTCGCAAGAGAAGAATAATCAGAACCTTTTCATCCCTGGGATTGGAATTGTTCTCTTTGTAATTGGTTTAATCATCCATCAGCCATTAATCTGGATTTTAGGAATTATTGCCCTTTGTGGTGCAGGTGGATTGTGGTTTAAGCAGCAACAACAGGAAAAACAGCAAGCGGAAGACCATCGCTCAGCTTTGCGTGATTTTGGAGAGAAGTACGGTCTAACGGCATTTCCAACTAACAAGTGGTTAACAATGCAGGCTGATCTTCACCGTTACCATGATTTGAAAATTCAATTAGCACAAGCTACTAAGAGTAAAAATGACTTTGAGCAACAATTAGCCCAGATTGAGCAGCAGTTGCCAATAAAAATGACGGTTAATTCGATTAATGAACTAATTAATAGCTATAACCGGTGGCTAATTGAAATGCAGGATCAGTCACAACAACTGACAAATGCAGAACAAGAGTTATCGAGGACCGAAAAGCGGGTCGACCAATTAAAGTCTCAATTAACGACTGTCCAGGGAGATAAAGAAGGGGAATATCAGCAATTAGAAATTAAAACTGATGATGACTTTAAGCAACTTCAAGCACAAAGGGTAACAGCTCAAACCAAAAAGGTTACTACTGAAGCATATGCTCAACAGCTAACCGAAAAAGATCGGGAGCAGTTAGCACAGTATGATAAACATTCGTTGGATGATGGAGTTTCACAAGTTCACCAGCAACTAGCTGTCAATGAACGAGAACAAACTGAACTTGAGACTGCCTTAGCGCAGCTTAATGTTCAAATTAATTCCTTGGTTCAAGATGGTTCATTTAGTGAGTTAAACCAGCGATTAGTTAATTTACAGACAATAATTTGGAATGAGACTAAGCAATGGTTAAGTGAACGGTTTGCTATCCGGTGGATCAACGAAGCCCTAAAACTTGCTTCTCAGGATCGTTACCCAAAGATCCTCCATCAAGCAGAACGCTTCTTTGCGGTACTAACCGCTGATCGTTACCAAAAAATAATGGTCAATGATGAGGGAATAAGTGTCTTGAATCAGCAACAGCAGATATTCCAAGTGCCCGAACTATCACTTGGAACTGCTGAACAATTATTTATTTCTCTTCGCTTAGGCTTTGTTTCAGTGATTAGTGATCAAATTAAGTTACCTGTAATGGTTGATGATGGTTTTGTTAATTTTGATAATGTCCGGCGTAGTCGAATGTTGGAACTGCTAAAACGACTGGCTAGTGAAAATCAAGTGATTTACTTTACTGCTAACGATCAGATTAAAGACCTTGGGGCAACCGTTATTGATCTTGATAAAATAAATAAGAATAAAGTTTGAAAATCATTTAAACATTCTGGATCGATGGACGCATCACTTTTTGAGTGTGGTATATTAGATTGGTAATTTTTGAGAAAATTAAATTAAATCGAGGAAGTGTTTTTTTGAAGTCTAAAAAATTAATTGCCATTATTGCCTGTGCAACTTTAGTTCTTCCCTTAGCTGCTTGTGGAAGCAAGGCCGTTGCAACTACTAGTGGCGGTAAGATTACTCAAGAAGAGTACTACAACGAGATGAAGACTACTACTAATGGTAAGCAAGTCCTTCAACAAATGATTTTGGATAAGGTCTTGGAAAAAGAATATGGTAAGCAGGTTTCTGATAAGCAGGTTAATGCCCAATACAACATGTACAAAAACCAGTATGGTTCACAATTCAGTGCGGTATTGCAACAACAGGGATTAACCGAAAAGAAGTTAAAACAACAGATTCGGTCTAACTTGTGCCTAGAGGCTGCTGTTCGAAGCTACACCCACATTACGAATGCTCAAATTAATAAGCAATGGAAGAAGTACGAGCCAAAAGTTCAAACCGCTGAAATTCTTGTTGGAAGTAAGGATGATGCCCAAGAGATTATTGATCAATTAAATAACTCTGATCATCCATATAAGACCTTTAAAAAGTTAGTTAAGTCAAAGTCAACTGACGCTTCAACCAAGAATGCTGGAGGAAAAGTTGCTGCATTTGACAACACTTCCACATCTGTTGATTCTGCATATAAAAAGGCTGCCTTCAAGTTGAAGACTGGTGACTACACTACTGAACCAGTTAAGACCGATGATGGCTATGTTGTAATTTACATGATTGAACACCCAGCTAAGGGGAAGAAGAGTCAGCACATTAATGACTTAAGAACACAAATTGTTCAAGAAAAGATGAATGACTCCAAGTTCTTGCATAAGGTTGTTTCTAATGTTTTGAAGAAGGGGAACGTTTCAATTAAGGATAACGATCTGAAGAACATTATGGATGAATACCTAAACAGTAACGCAACTACTACTAAGTCAAATAGTGGTTCAACATTAGGTAACAATTAATTATTAAAATTAAAAGAAGTCCTTCACGTTCGATTGTCGAGCGTGAAGGACTTCTTTTAACAAATCGATTTAATTCATTTTATTAAGAATCTGTTGGATCTTTTCAAGCCGAGGCTGATTCTTAAACTGCCATTGGTTTACCAGCCTATTTACACTGGTGATATATTCTTCGACCTCTTTAGAAGAGTTGCGTAGGTCTTGGACACTTGTTTGTAACTGATGAAGTGCGTTACAAAGTTCTTTAATGTTGGACCAGTTGGCTTGAAAGTGGTTAGTTATTGGTGTTATTAAATTGCTTTTTGATTGATTCTTGAATTTCTTTATATTTAGCATCATTATATTCACCCGAATTATCTTTGAAAATCATCTTAAAGTCATCCTGATCAGAGTAACGAGGGATTAAGTGAATGTGTGAGTGAAAGACTGATTGATAAGCAACTTTACCGTTATTATTAAGGACGTTTAATCCCTTGATCTTTGGGTTAGATGCCTTGACTGCCCGCGCGATCTTTGGAAGACGGGAGAAGACAGCCGCTGCTAACTCTTCATCGTAGGCAAATAGATCAGGGACGTGTTTTTTAGGGATTACTAAGGTGTGACCTGGAGTTCCTTGTGAAATATCAAGAAATGCCTTGACCACATCATCCTCATATACCGTATAACTAGGAATTTCACCTTTTACAATTTTACAAAAAATACAGTCATCCATTAGTGATCGCTCCTTTTTTATTCCTTATTACCATAAGTATACCAAAAAACAGCTGTCAATAAGTAACCTATGATATAATCAACGCTAGATAAGTCAATAAAAAGAGGAAAGATAATGGCACTTGAAGTAAAAAAACTGGTAGGCGGGTATTCCCAAATTCCAGTGTTAAAAAATGTAAGTTTTCAGGTAGAACCTGGAGAATTAGTTGGATTAATTGGCCTTAACGGTGCTGGTAAATCAACGACAATCAACCATGTTATCGGGTTATTAAGGCCATTTTCTGGTGAAATTACCTTAAATGGTGTTAATATCCAGAAAAATCCGGTTGAATATAAAAAGCAAATCGCATATGTCCCAGAAACGCCAATCTTATATGATGAATTGACTCTCCGGGAACATATCGAATTAACAATTAATGCGTATTCCCTAGATCATGAGGAGGCTTGGAAGAATGCCAATCATTTATTGAAGACATTCCGACTTGATAATAAACTTGATTGGTTCCCAGCTAACTTTTCAAAGGGGATGAAGCAGAAAGTAATGATCTGCTGTGCATTAATGACTAATGCTAAGTTATTAATCGTTGACGAACCGTTCTATGGTCTTGATCCACTAGCGGTTCACGATTTGTTGGAATTAATTGAAGAGAAGAAGAAGGCGGGGACGGCCGTTTTAATGTCAACTCATGTTCTTGATACTGCTCAACGCTATTGTGACCGTTTTGTTCTGTTGGCTAATGGTAAGGTCCGAGCACACGGAACATTGGATGAGCTGCGTCAAAAGGCTGATCGACCAGATGAATCACTTGACGATATCTATCTTAGCTTAGCAAGGAATGATCAAAATGAATAATTTATTTCGTCAACGTCGTCAAAAGCACTTTATGGAGTTGTTAAAGTACTGGCGACTAGTGTTTAATGATCATTTTGTAATCGCGTTATTCTTCCTCTTTGGCGCACTAGCTTATGGTTATTCGCAATGGTTACCCCAATTAAATAGCCATCTATGGTGGTCACGTTGGCTATTGGTATTATGGTTTATCTTGATTACTCAAGTGGGCCGACTTGCGACACTGCTTAAGCGGCCTGATCCAATTTTTCTTTTGCCTCAGGTGACTGCAATTAACCATTACCTTAAACAGGCTATCATTTATAGTATAACCTTGGGCTTGGTTATGATGACTGCACTTTCAGCGATCGCGTTGCCATTTGCCTTAACTACAGAACGATTAACTGAAATTGATGTTGTTCTAATCCTTGTAACGGCATTACTTACTAAAGTAACTTGGCTTTGGACCGCAAGAAAGGCCATTAGTATTCGGTGGGGTGCGCAGCATTACCGAACACTAGCTGAGTACTGGGTAAATCCAGCAATCGTTTGGCTTGTTACCTGGCTTGGTAACCCATTTTGGGGATTATTAGTTTCATTGCTTTTGTTAATTGCAATGGTTGCTTATTATAGACAGGTTGCAATCGATTGGCGGCTGGCGGTTCGGAGTGAGCAGGACCGAATGTACAGTATTTATCGGTTCTTTAATCTGTTCACTGATGTTCCAACTGTACAGGGAAACGTTAAACGGCGAAGATGGGCAAACGGTGTAATAGCCTTACTAGAAAACAAAAGCCACCCATGGTCTTACTTGTACGTCCGTGGCTTTATTCGGAATACGGAAATCAGTGGTCTGGTAGCTCGCCTAACAATTGTTGGAATGCTGTTTGCGTTTTTTATCCCGTTAGACTGGTTAAATAGTGTGGTTGTTATGCTATTTATCTACCTTGTCGCAAGTCAGATGATTCCATTTTATGAACAGTACCGAGCAAATGTATTTACTCATATTTATCCAATTGCCCATGAATCACAGGTTAAGGATTTTCAACAGTTACTGAATAAGATTACAGTAGTTGTGATGCTGTTAATTGTTATTGCTAGTGTTGGTAGTGATCTTAACTGGCAACGATTAGTTGTGAACCTTGTGTTAGGTATCGGAGAAAGTTATCTGCTAACCAAATTTTATTTTCAAAGTCGCGTTAAGAAATTAGCAAAGTGAGGAATAGTATGCGTGTAAAACATAAAAAGTGGGCTGATCCATTAATGGCTGCTCACCCAGAACTCTTGGTTGATGATGCAACAAAGTTAAAGGGAAAATGGCAATCACGATTTCCAAATGAGCAACCATTACACCTTGAAGTTGGAATGGGGAAAGGCCAGTTTATCATTGGAATGGCAAAGACTCATCCAGAGATTAACTTCATTGGCTTAGAGATTCAACGGACCGTTGCGGCGATCGCCTTAAAAAAGGCTTTACCAGAAAAATTGCCTAATTTACAGTTGATTTGTGGTGAAGGTGAAGAATTAACGGAGTATTTTGAACCGGGTGAGGTTGACAAACTATACCTCAATTTTTCCGATCCATGGCCAAAAAAGCGTCATGCCAAGCGTCGATTAACCTACCATACCTTTTTAAGTGAATACCAGTTGATTTTGCAGTCGCAAGGGCAAGTAGAGCTGAAAACAGATAATATGGGATTCTTTGAATTTTCTGTTGTTAGTATGAACAACTTCGGAATGAAATTTGATGGAATTTGGCTTGATTTGCATAACAGTGATGAAAATGAACATAATGTTGAGACTGAGTATGAGCATAAGTTTGCTGCCAAAGGACAGCCAATATACAAGCTAACCGCAACGATGCCGTTAATGAATAATCAGTAATTAAGGAAATGATTTCATGAAATTGATTATTACGGATAATGCCAGCAAGTGGTTTCAGAATAAATATGCTCTTCAAACCGGTGATGGAATAAAGTTATATGGTAAAACAGTCCAGCCACGGGATGTCCGTCATGGACCTTGGCAGGGCTTCACTCCCGAAAAGAAACTAATAAATGCAGCAATTGTGGAAAAGAAAGACGGGATTAATTACCACATTAATTTTGAGGATGCGTGGTTTTTTTCCGGATTAATAACGTTAATTGATTATCGAATTAATGATGAGCAGCCGTTATTTAATTTTCAAAGGGAAACTGCAAGACCAACTACGATCAATACTTTTTCTGCAGAAGACGTTGATGCTTCTACAGGAGCTTCGAGTAAGTTTGAGGATTACTGGGAGTAATTTTTATTAAGATAAAAGAAGAGACCAGGGAGGACATTTTGTTCTTCCTGGTCTCTATATATAACTGGTAGTTTTCTATTTAGTTATTCAATGATCGTTCAACTCGTTTTAACGAAAGAAGGCTTCCTGTTTTAGCGTCAGCAACAAATTGATAGTCAACAGGCTGATCATCTTCTAAACGGGTAATGCCGCCTTCGTATGCTTCGGTTTTAACCGCAAAGCGTTGGTAAGGGATTCGGCGTTGATTTATCCAACTGCCTGTGACTTTGCCCTCACTCTTAAAATCATCACGAATCATTTTGAGGATCTGGTCACCTGAAATATGTCGTTGACCAAACAACTTTCCAGCAAGGAAGCCAACCACTCCAGATGCACCGAGAGTAACTGGCAGTAACCATGGGTTAAGTGAATTATTAGAATCATTCATTTAATTTATTGCTTCCTTTGTTAGTTAGTATCAAAATTGATAACTTTAATTCTAACATTAAGAAGTGGAAAAAGCGAATTAGACACTGGTCAAGGAGTGAGATGGTATAATTGTTTCAAAATTATTATGGAGGTCAAAAGAAATGGAAAAGTTGCCACAAATGCAAGAAGAACAACTATTAGCCAAAATCAGTAACGGACGGTATGTACTATTTTTTGATGCTAGTTGGTGCCCAGACTGCCACTTTATTAAGCCAGCAATGCCTGAAATTGAGCAAGACTTTTCAGAATATCAGTTCATTGAAGTCGATCGTGATGAGAACATTGATCTTGCTGCTGAACTAAATGTTTTTGGGATTCCAAGTTTTGTCGTTTATAATGACGGAAAAGAGATTGGTCGGTTTGTTAATAAAGATCGAAAAACAAAGCAACAAGTAGAAGATTTTTTGAGTGATTTGAAGTAAAATGGTAATCGGTAAAATGAATGAAGGGGTCAGTGAGGGACGATCACGATTCCCTTCATTGTTATTTTGATGGAGAAAGGAAAATTTGATGTTAATTTCTAGTTATAATCCCCAAGAAATGGGAGACGTATTAGTTGTAATTACAGGTCCTGATACAGCTAGTCAAACCGTCACAACCAAAGAAAACGTTACACAAATTATTGACGCGAAGGATGGCCACCTTCTTGGCTATAACTTCTTTAATGCAAGTCAACTATTACCTGAACTAAAAGAACAACAAGGGCAAGTATTTTTAAGTGATGCTCAAGTTGAAAAATTAAATGAATTATTGGAAAAGGTTGGCTTTAAAGATAAGTTGGTTGCTGATCATACACCAAAGTTTGTCGTTGGATATGTTGAAAAGATTGAAGATCATCCAAAGTCAGATCACCTTAAGATTACCCAAACACAGGTGGAAGATGGGAAAACCGTCCAAATTGTTTGCGGTTCACCTAACGTTAAGGAACACATTAAGGTTGTCGCTGCTCGTCCAGGAGCTATGATGCCGGATGGAAAAATTATTTGGCCTGGTGAGTTGATGGGAGTTGCAAGTGATGGAATGCTTTGTGGTTTCCGTGAACTTCGCTTAAAGAACGCCCCAGATAAGAAGGGACTATGGATTATCCCTGATGATTGGCAAGAGACTGGCGAAGCAGTTGACTTTGACCGAGCAAATACGTATTTCCCTGCCAAAGATTAACCACTTATTTAATAACTTTTTGGGAAAGGAACCGGATTAATGGATAAGCAAACTTATTATTTTATTGGAATTAAAGGAACTGGGATGGCATCACTTGCTCGGATACTTCATGATAAGGGAAACCAAGTTTTAGGATCAGACATTGAAAAAGAGACCTTTACTCAGGGTCCATTGTTAAAGAATGGAATTAAAATTTTACCGTTTGATCCTGCTAACTTAAAGCCAGGAATGATTGTTATTCAAGGGAACGCATTCGGCGATGATCATCCTGAAGTCAAAAGAGCGCACGAACTTGGGCTAACGGTTATGAGTTATCCTGAAGCTGTTGAATGGGAAGTAACTAGCCACACTAGTATCGGAATTGCAGGTGCTCATGGTAAAACTAGTACGACCGCTTTGCTTGCCCACGTTCTTGACGGTGTTGAACCAACAAGCTACTTAATTGGTGACGGTGTTGGTAAGGGAAATGCCAAGGATCGTTTCTTTGTCTTTGAAGCAGATGAATACCGTGATCACTTTTTGGCTTACCACCCAGATTACGCTATTATGACTAACATTGACTTCGATCACCCGGACTTCTTTAAGGATATTAATGATGTCTGTGATTCTTTTGAAACATACGGTAAGCAAGTAAAAAAGGCAATCTTTGCCTGGGGTGATGACAAGAACCTTCGTCAACTTAATGTTAACGTACCGGTATATTACTACGGAACAAATGAAAATGATGATTTTCGGGCTGAGAATATTCAACGGACCCCAGCCGGTTCAACATACGACGCCTACTTTAAGGATCAAAAGCTAGGAACATTTACCATTCATTTGTATGGAGAACATAGTATTCTTAATAGCTTAGCTGTAATCGCGGTTGCATACATGGAACACGTTGATATGGCAGATATTAAGCGGGAACTAGCAAACTTTACCGGAGTCAAACGACGATTTAGCGAGACTGATGTTGCTGATGAGAAGGTAATTGATGATTACGCTCACCACCCGAGTGAAATTAAAGCAACCATTGATGCTGCACGGCAAAAATACCCAGATCGCCAAGTAATCGCCGTTTTCCAACCACATACTTATTCACGGTTAGCAGCTTATATTGATGGCTTTGCTGAATCATTAAGCCGGGCAGACAAGGTATTCGTTACCCCAATTTTTGGTTCAATTCGTGAACAAGCCGGTCACATTTCTAGTGAAGATCTTGAGGCAAAGATTCCCAATAGTGAAGGAATTGATATGGATACAATGACTAAACTCCTTCACTACCATGATGCAGTGATCGTCTTCATGGGTGCTGGGGATGTTGAAAAGTATGAAGATAAGTATAAGGAATTGTTGAATAAGTAGTAAGAGGGTTGAAGCTCGTTACTAGATTTGTTATTATTCTTGAAAAGGTCAAAGATAGTCAAATTAAAAGGAATGATATTAAATGAATAACTTTTCTGAGCAGCCACAGCGGCGGGTTGTAACGGATTCCGTAGGGTTAAATCGGTTTTTAACCCGGATGTACGGTAATATGGTTGTTGCAATCCTTGTTTCTGCAATTTCTGCATATTTAACAATGAACACTTTCCGTCAAGCAGTTTTCGGTTACTTTGGTGCTCATCCAGCAATGATTTGGCTCGTATTACTGTTGCCAATTGCACTTTCTATGGGGGTCAGCTTTAGTGCTACCCGTAATCCAGTTGGTGCTTTTGTGATGTTAATGCTAATATCCATTATTTATGGAGTTGAGTTTGCGTTAATTGCGGGTGTTTATACTGGAGCAAGCATTGCGTCAGCTTTTGTTTCGTCATCTGTTATCTTTACTGTAATGGCAGTTTATGGGACGGTAACGAAGCGTGACTTAACCAAATTCGGTTCACACGCAATGGCAGCTTTAATCGCTCTGATTATTGCATATATTATTAATATGTTTCTTCAGAGTCCAGCCATTGCCTACATCTTTTCCTTTATTGCGGTAATTATCTTTACTGTTTTAACCGGGTGGGATGCCCAAAAGATGAAGCAAATTTACGTTAACTACGTTGACCAAGTTTCCGTAACAGGGTTGGCTGTATTAGGTGCGTTACAATTGTACTTAGACTTTGTTAACCTCTTTATTTCACTGTTACAAATTTTTGGAATGAGTGACAGAAATTAGTTAAAAAGCCAATATTGAAAACGAGATAGGGATCTGAAGTGATTCCTACCTCGTTTTTTAGGCTTAATGGAGAGTAAAATGGTTTTATCAATATTTTTTAATTCCATAAACAGGGAATTAACGAAGGTTCGCAATCTTTGGTACAATAATTAGGAATAAGAGAAGGGGCGGAAATTAAATGGCAAAGCAATTATTATTGATTGACGGTAATAGCATCGTATTTCGAGCATTTTTTGCGATGCACAATCAGATTGATAAGTTTACTAATAAGGATGGTCTGCATACCGCGGCGATTTATGGCTTTAAATTGATGCTTGATCATGTATTGAAGAGCTTTCATCCGGATGCCGCACTAGTTGCGTTTGATGCCGGTAAGGTAACCTTCAGGACAAAAATGTACAGTGATTATAAGGGTGGAAGGAACAAAACCCCTGAGGAATTAAGTGAACAGTTTCCGTATGTTCGTGAATTGGTCCAAGATTGTGGGCTCCATAGCTATGAATTAAAGGGGTACGAAGCAGACGATATTATTGGGACCCTTGCAAAAGAAGCAGATGCTGCAGGATACGAAACCCTAATCGTTACCGGTGACCGAGACCTAACACAATTAGCAAGCGCACACACAACCGTTGCCGTTACTCATAAGGGAGTTACTGATACTGAGCACTATACGCCGGAACATGTTGAAGAAAAATTAGGGATTACGCCGACACAGATTATTGATATGAAAGCGTTAATGGGTGATTCCTCTGATAATTATCCTGGGGTCACTAAGATTGGTGAGAAGACAGCAATTAAGTTAGTAAAGCAATTTGGCTCGGTTGAAGGAATTTACGAGAATATCGATCAATTAAAGAAGAGCAAGATGAAGGAACACCTTGTGGAAGAAGAGGCAATTGCTCGTCAATGTAAGACGCTTGCAACGATTCTTAGGGATGCACCACTTGATATTAAGTTAGCTGACCTGAAATATTTTGGCCCACAGACTGAAAATTTAGTGGACTTCTACCAAAAGATGGACTTTAATTCTTTCCTTAAGAACATGAATGTAACCTTTGAAGGTGAGGATACTCAAATAGCGCCAATTAAATATACAGAATTAACGGCTCAAAACTTAGACTTAGTTACTAAGTTAGGCGAGCGGGGCAGTTTTTACTTAGAAATGCCAGATGCTAACTATCATACGTCACCATTTGCTGGATTTGCGATTGGTAACGAAAAGCAATGGTTAGTTAGCCGTAATCCTGAATTATTAAAATCCAAGCAAATTAAGCAATGGTTAACGTCACCAGAAATTAAGAAAGACGTCTTTAATGCCAAAGCACAAATAGTTGGTTTAAATCGTCTTGGTATTAGTTTGAGTGGGGTTGATTTTGATCTTCTCCTAGCATCGTACTTATTAAACACGAATGATAACAGTAATGATCTTGGTAAATTAGCTCATGAACACGAGTATCATGATGTTCAGACGGATGAAGAGGTTTACGGCAAGGGGGTTAAACGAGCGATTCCCGATGATGATCAGCTCTTCTTTGAACATCTTGCTAATAAAGCGCGCGCAATTGAAGCTTTAAGGACGAAGCTGTTTGACCAATTGAAAGAAAATGAACAGCTGCCACTTTACACGGATATCGAGCTACCGTTAACACGGGTGTTGGCGAAGATGGAGATTACAGGGGTTCATGTTGATGCTCAAACACTGAAGAATATGGGAAGCAAGCTGACAGAACGGTTAGCGGAAATTCAAGATCAGATTTACCAAGAGGCTGGTGAAGAGTTTAATATTAATTCCACTAAGCAGCTGGGTAAAATCTTGTTTGAAAAGCTAAAATTACCCGTAATCAAAAAAACGAAGACGGGTTACTCAACGGCTGTCGAAGTTCTTGAAAAATTGGCAGATCAGGCCCCAATTGTTGAAAACATCCTCCAATACCGTCAAATTTCAAAGCTCCAATCAACATATATTAAGGGTCTTCTAAAGGTAATCCATTCAAGTGACCAAAAGATTCATACCCGTTACTTACAAACGCTGACCCAAACCGGTCGATTATCATCCGTTGATCCAAACCTGCAAAACATCCCAGTACGGTTGCCAGAAGGCCGTCAGATCCGTCGTGCATTTGTTCCAAGCCATGATGGTTGGCAGATCTTCTCATCTGACTATTCACAAGTGGAATTGCGGGTATTGGCCCATATTACGGGTGATCATAATCTCCAGGAAGATTTTAAGAACGGTGAAGATATTCACGCAAGTACTGCACGCCGGATCTTCCACTTAAAACCTGATCAAGAAATAGACCGAAATATGCGACGTCGAGCAAAGGCCGTTAACTTTGGAATTGTTTACGGAATTAGCGACTACGGTTTGGCACAACGAATTCATGTTAGTCGAAGTCAGGCACATGAATTTATTCAAAGTTATTTTAAGGAATTTCCTAAGGTCCAAGATTATATCCATGACACCATTGAGTTTGCTCGTGAACATGGTTATGTCGAAACGATTACTCATCGTCGCCGTTATTTGCCGGATATAAATGCCAAAAGTTTTAACCGCCGCTCGTTTGCTGAACGGACAGCAATGAACACGCCAATTCAAGGAAGCGCCGCGGATATTATTAAAATTGCAATGATTAAAATGCAGGACGAATTAGAAAAACGTCAATTAAAAGCAAAAATGCTTCTTCAAATTCATGACGAATTGGTTTTTGAAGCACCAAAAGATGAGATTCCTGTATTAAATAAATTAGTTCCATCCGTAATGGATTCAGCTGTTAAATTATCCGTTCCCCTTAAGGTAGACAGTAAATACGGTGATACGTGGTATGATTTGAAGAAATAAAGTGAGGAGATAGTTAAAATGCCGGAATTACCAGAAGTTGAGACGGTTCGTCGGGGATTATTAAAAATTGCCACTGGCCGAAAAATTAACGGGATCGATGTTTATTACGGCAAGACAATTACTAATGACGTTGAAGATTTCAGGCAATCTTTAATTGGCCAGACGATCGAGACGGTAGATCGACGTGGTAAGTACCTTCTTTTTCGCTTTAGTAATCAGCTCACAATGGTTTCACATTTACGAATGGAAGGTAGCTATTACTCCCAACCAGTTAATACTCCGGTTGATAAGCATACTCACGTTGTATTTAAATTCACTGATGGGACAGAACTTTGTTATCGTGATACCCGTAAGTTTGGCCGGATGACCCTTGTTAAGACTGGCGAGGAGATGACTGTTGGAGGACTCAAGACAATTGGTCCTGAACCAACAGCGGCTGACTTTAAGGTTGAGTATTTTCAAAAGATCCTTCATCGTAGTCGGGGGAAGATTAAACCATTTTTACTTAATCAACGCCACGTTGCTGGGTTAGGGAATATTTATGCTGATGAGGTTTTGTGGATGAGTCGAATTAATCCTGAGCAACCGGCTAATTCCCTTAGTCAAGCTCAGGTTCAAACATTGCATGATAATATTATTAAAGAATTATCGATTGCTACTAAGTATAAGGGGACAACAGTTCATACATTTAAGAATGCATTCGGTGATGCGGGTGCCTTTCAGGACCGGTTAAATGCGTATGGGCATGGTGGCGATCGCTGTCCGCGTTGTGGTACAAAAATGGTTAAGATTAAAGTAAACCAGCGGGGAACAACATTTTGCCCTCATTGCCAACCGCTAATGGAGAAAACTAATGACTAAATTAATTGGTTTAACTGGTGGAATCGCAAGTGGCAAGTCAACGGTTAGTAACTTGTTGAGGTTGAGTGGCTATCCAGTTATTGATGCTGACCAAATTGTTCGTCAGCTGCAGTCTGCTCACTCAAAGGGATTAGCACAATTAACGAGAGTGTTCGGAACGACAATCCTTAATCCTGATCAATCATTAAATCGCCGGGCTTTAGGTTCACTTGTCTTTAATGATCAAGAGAAGTTAGATGAGCTAAACTCGACAATGCAACCTCTTATTCGTGATGAAATTTGGCAGCAAGTAAATCTCTATAAGGATCGGCAGTTTCCATATATTATTCTGGATGTTCCGTTGCTGTTTGAAGCGGACTATGCTCGTGATTGTGACTTGGTTATTGTTGTCGCAGTTGATCGAGCAGTACAGATTCAGCGGCTAATGAAACGAAACGGCTATTCTAGAAATGAGGCGGAACAACGAATTAATGCCCAAATGCCGTTGGCTAAGAAAAAGCAACTAGCCGATATCTTGATTGATAACAATGGTAATCGGGAAGAATTAAAACGACAGGTTGCCGCGTTGATTGATCAAATGCATAGTTGTAAGCTATGATAAAATTATAAGTATTTAAAACGATATTAAGGAGGGAAGCCAAATGCGTTGTCCACATTGTCATAAAAATGGTTCACGGGTTGTTGATAGTCGACCGAGTGAAGATGGAACCTTTATTCGTCGTCGTCGGGAATGCGTTCATTGTGGCTTTCGGTTTACTACTTTTGAGCGTTACGAGGAGACGCCACTGTTAGTAATTAAAAAGGATGGAACCAGGCAAGAATTTAGTCGACAAAAGGTTTTGAACGGAATCGTCAGATCAGCCGAAAAACGTCCTGTTAGCATGGAACGTTTAACTAAGATTGCTGATAAGATTGAAAAAGAAGTTCGGAGTCTTGGAGAAAATGAAGTATCTAGTCAGGTGATTGGTAAGTTCGTAATGCAGGAACTGAAAGATGTGGATGAAATTGCCTATATTCGTTTTGCAAGTGTCTATCGTCAATTTAAGGATGTCGATGCGTTTATGAATGAACTAGAATCAATGATGAAGAACGGCGATAAGAAATAGGGGAGAACGAGGCCATAATGACTGAAGATAAAGTAGTTTTTGATCCAGGAGCTGGATATATTGTTACTGCCAGTTACCAATGGTCAAACTTTGATGAACATGTTTTTGAGTTGTTTTATCAACCAATCCTCGGTCCCGTTTCTTTTGCAATGTTTCACGCATTACGGACAAAGTTAAGTGATAGACCAGTAATTAGTGAGCGACAACCACAATCACAGTTGCTTATTCAATTAAATGCTGGTCGTCAGGCGGCAGATGATGCTATTCAGCGGTTAGAAGCGACAGGAATGTTACGGACGTTTAGGCAAACCGATCAGCTAGGGGAGTTATTTGTTTATGAGTTACAGCCGACGATTACCCCAGATGAATTTATTAATGATAATCTTTTGAGCGTATTGTTATTAGAGGCTGTTGGCGAGAGTCGTTTTAATGAGTTGCAAAAATTTGCCAGCCGTTTTTCATTACCAAAAGTCCATTCCTCATTGAAGGAGATTACCCGGAACTTTTTTGATGTTTTTCATGTTAATGAACAACTGATTACTCATTTACCAGCTGAAATTGGTGCCGCACGGAAAAAAATCGGTGATGAACCAAGATTAGCAAAGCAAGAAAACATAACTGATTTTGATTGGCCGACATTGGTTCAGTTATTGAAAGGGCAGCCAATTACGGAAGAAGACCTATCATTAAATCGTGAATTAATTGAGGTTGAACACCGTCTTTATGGTATTGATGAACCATCAATGGCTCGTTTGCTGACACAAGCGACGGATCTATCCTCAAATAGGATCAAACCGCAAAGACTTAAACAGATTATTGCAAGTAAATATCGAGTTGACGCTAAGAAAATTGAAACAAGTAAAAACAAGCAAAAGGCGAGTCAGCAAGTTAGTCCTTCTCAAGAGGAACAACAATTGATTGAGGCTTGTAATTACTATGCTCCAATTACCTTTCTTCAGCAGTTGAAGCAACAAATGGGGGGCTTTGTTACTTCTGGAGAAAGGGCGATCATTCGAAGCCTGATTCAGGAACAGCAATTGAATCCGGGCGTTGTGAATGTTCTTTCTTGGTATGTGGTTGCATCTCTTGAGCGACCAACTCTTCAGGCAAATTACGTTAACGCGATTGCCAATAACTGGTTACGTGCTGGAGTTACCACTGCAAAGGGCGCACTCGAACAGATTCAAACCTTTGCTAACAAGAAAGCTCAGAAGCGGTCTGGTCGGCAGTCAAACCGTTATCGTCAGCGAGTAACAACAGTTAGGGAGAAAATGCCTGCATGGACGAAAGAAGACGAAAAACAAGGTGAAAAATCAACACCGGAACAATTAAAGAAACTTCGTCAGCGATTAGCCAGAAGGAAGAAAACAAACAGTTCCGAAAGGGATGAGAACAAGTGAAGTCATTAAGCAAAACAATGAAGGAAATTATGGAAAAACGCAATTTTGGCTCTGCATATGAACAGATGATGAGCCAAGTATTAAAGGATCCAGAGGTTTCTTCATTCTTAAAGAATAATGCCAAAGTCCTTTCACCGCAGGCAATTGATCGGGGAGAAGCCAAGCTTTATGAATACTATCATGAGAAGCAATTGCTCAATAAGGGGACAGCAACGGTAGCTCCTGGCTATTCACCGCAGTTAATCGTTAATGCAGGACAAATTGACGTTACCTACGTTCCAACTAAGAAGCTGATAGAGCAGCAACGTGTAGCGCATATCAAGCAGTTGGTTTCCTCAATTAATATGCCGAAATTTATCCGTAGTTCGTCATTCGATAATTTTTATATCGATGATGCTCACCAAACTGAGAAACGGAATACTGCCCTAAATTCAGCACTTGATTTTGTTGAACAGTATTCCGCAAATGATTTTCGTCCTGGACTGTACCTTTATGGTCGATTTGGTGTCGGTAAGACCTATCTTTTAGGGGCAATTGCTAATGAACTTGCACGCCAAAAAGGTGTTGCGACAACCATGATGCATTTCCCAAGTTTCGTGGTTGAAATGCGAAATTCAATTAAGAATAATAATTTAGGTCAAAAACTAGATGCAGTAAAAAGAGCACCGGTACTAGTCCTCGATGATATTGGGGCGGATGCAATGACTACTTGGGCTCGTGATGATATTCTCGGAGTTATTTTGGAGTATAGAATGCAAGAAGAATTACCAACTTTCTTTAGTTCTAATTTCTCAATGAATGAACTTCAAGAGCATTTGACTGTGAATGTCAAAGGGGAAGAAGAGCCCGTAAAGGCAAGTCGGATCATGGAACGAATTAAGTTTCTCTCACGGCAATACGAAATGGATGGGGCTAACCTTCGTGATAAAGGATAGAAATTTAATAGATCCAGGTCTTTCTCTTGACATTCTCTAGGTGCTTTAGTATGCTAGTAAACGTTGAAAGAAAAAGCAGGAGCACCCGCTTCTCGCCTAGGTGATTAAAATTGCCGGGCTGACGAGTTAAATAAAACAATTTTAAAATTGTTTATTATTAGCGGGGTGCAGATTGCATTCCGCTTTTTTGCTTGATCTTTCGCTAATAAAATTGGAGGTGCGTTGCCATAGCTCAAGATATGATTGTCAATAACGGTATTCGTGCTCGTGAAGTACGGCTAATTGGTCAAGATGGCGAACAATTAGGGATTAAGTCAAAGCGTGATGCTTTGCAATTAGCTGAGGATGCTAACCTTGATTTGGTTCTGGTCGCTCCAAAGGCTCGGCCAGCTGTTGCCCGGATCATGGATTACGGAAAGTACCGTTACGAAATGCAAAAGAAAGAGCGTGAAGCTCGAAAGAAGCAAAAGACCGTAACGGTTAAGGAGATTCGGTTGAGTCCTTCAATCGATACGAATGACTTTAATGTTAAATTAAAGCGTGTTCGGAAGTTTATTGAGAAGGGCGATAAGGTTCGCGTTTCCTTGAGATTCCGTGGTCGTGCTATCACACATAAGGATATCGGTCGTGACATGATTGAAAGAATGGCCAAAGAAACTGAGGACATTGCAACAGTTGTACAACGACCAAAGATGGAGGGACGGAGTATTTTCTTAACTCTTGCCCCAGCTGCTGATAAAGCAAAAAACTAATTTAAGAAAGTAGGGAATTTTCTTATGCCAAAGATGAAGACTAACCGTGCCGCTGCAAAGCGTTTTAAGCGTACTGCTAATGGTGGATTTAAGAGTGGTAACTCATTCACCAGTCACCGTTTCCACGGTAAGACCAAGAAGCAACGTCGTCAATTACGTGGCTTGAGCATGATGGACAAGTCCAACGTAAAACGTTACAAGAAGTTATTACCATTTAAGTAAACTTCGTTCGAAATAAAGAAAAACACGTAGGAGGAATTCAACATGCGAGTTAAAGGTGGAACTGTTACGCGCGCACGTCGTAAGCGCATTATGAAATTAGCAAAGGGTTACCGTGGTTCAAAGCACCGTCTTTTTAAGACTGCTAAGGATCAAGTAATGAAGAGCTACACTTATGCTTTCCGTGACCGGAAGGTTAATAAGCGTAAGTTCCGTGAACTTTGGATTGCCCGGATTAACGCTGCTGCACGTATGAACGATATTAGCTACAGCAAGTTAATGCACGGTTTGAAGTTAGCTAACATTGACATTAACCGGAAGATGTTAGCTGATTTGGCTGTTAACGATGCTGATGCTTTCAAGGCTATCGTTGACGAAGCAAAAAAGGCTCTTAACTAAGAGACCTTAAAATGAAGCAACGATCATTGGTGAGCGGCCAGTGGTTCGTTGCTTTTTATTTTAATTAAAAAGTTAAAAGTAGCAGTGGAGAGAAACAATCGTTATAATTAAAATGATAGTAATTAATTGAGAGGTATGGCTTTGTTAAAAAATTTTAAACCAACATGGATGGTGGAGAGTATTTATTCGGTTTCTCCAGAACAATTAAAGGAACGGGGAATTCGTGCTGTCTTTAGTGATTTGGATAACACCTTAATTGCTTGGAATAATCCACAGGGGACTCCAGAATTACATCGATGGATGGCTGAGCTAGAAAAGGCCGGCATCCCGTTAATCGTCATTTCTAATAACAGTAAGGAGCGAGTTGCCAAAGCTGTTTCTTCTTTGGATTTGCCATTTATGTCTCGTTCACTAAAACCGCTAAACTTCGGAATTAATCGAGCACGGAAAAAGTTGGGCTTAAGTAAACAAGAAGTTGTGATGGTTGGCGACCAATTAATGACTGATATGCTTGCTGCCCATCAGGCCGGTGTCTGTAGTATTTTGGTTAAACCGATTATTAATACTGATAAGTGGACGACGAGGATGAATCGTTTTGTCGAAAAGTACGTATGGCGCGCTCTACTTGAGCATTATCCAGATTTGAAATGGAAGAAGGATTTGAATGACTGAAGAAAAGAATAATCTTGAAGATCTGCGATGCATTGGTTGTGGAGCTAAAATTCAAACATCTGATCCTAAACAGCCGGGTTATACACCTCAGTCGGCA
This sequence comes from Limosilactobacillus sp., assembly GCF_022651205.1. Taxonomy (GTDB): domain Bacteria; phylum Bacillota; class Bacilli; order Lactobacillales; family Lactobacillaceae; genus Limosilactobacillus. The sequence continues at coordinate 5,919 of NZ_JALCQI010000007.1, read as the reverse complement.
ATTGATAAGGGACTTGAAAATGATGAACTATATTGTCAGCGCTGCTTTCGGCTTCGTCACTATAACGAAATTGCGCCAGTTTCTTTGAGTGACGATGATTTTCTTCGGCTTCTTAGCCAGATTCGCAATGATGATGCACTAATTGTTTATGTGGTTGATATTTTTGACTTTAACGGCAGCATAATCCCAGGGTTACATCGTTTTGTCGGTTCAAACCCAGTCTTGCTTGTTGGAAATAAGGAAGATTTGTTGCCACGGTCATTAAGACGCTCGAAGCTACGTGATTGGTTGCGTCAACAGGCTAATCTTTCTGGCTTACGTCCCATCAATACGGTTTTAGTGTCCGCTAAGAAAAATCACCAGATTGATAACTTACTGGAAGTAATTGATAAGGAACGTCAGGGACGAGATGTTTACGTTGTCGGAGTCACTAATGTTGGAAAGTCAACGTTAATCAACCAGATAATTAAGCAACGGACTGGAATTAAAGAACTGATTACAACATCTCGTTTTCCAGGAACAACCTTGGATAAAATAGAGATTCCGCTTGATGACGGTCATCAATTAATTGATACTCCCGGAATTATTCACCAACACCAGATGGCTCACGTTTTGTCAGCTAAGGATCTGAAATACGTTTCACCACAAAAAGAGATTAAACCGCGAACTTACCAATTAGAACCAGAACAAACACTTTTTATGGGTGGAGTAGCACGGTTTGACTATGTTTCAGGTCCACGAGCTGGAATGGTTGCTTACTTTGATAACAACCTTCCCCTTCACAGAACAAAGTTGAAGAATGCGGATGAATTCTACAAAAAGCATAATGGTGAATTATTAAATCCGCCAACAAAAGATGAATTGGCAACATTTCCACCTTTAGAACGTCAAGAATTTCATTTAACTGAAAAGAGCGATGTCGTTTTTGAAGGATTGGGCTGGATTACCGTGCCAGCAGGAACAACGGTTGCGGCATGGGTTCCTAAAGGAATTTCGAGTTTAGTTCGCCGTTCAATGATTTGAAAAGAGGTACAGAATGGAATTAAGAGGAAAACAAAAAAGATTTTTGAGAGCTCAGGCTAACCATCTCCAGCCTATTTTTGCTGTTGGTAAGGAAGGATTAACCCAGAATTGGGTAGATCAACTTGATGGCGCTTTAGATCGTCGTGAATTAATTAAGGTTAATATTTTACAGAATGCTGATGTAACGACTAACGAAGTTCAACACTTTATCGAAAGTCGCACTGAGATTCAGGTTGTTCAAACCATTGGTCGCGTATTGGTTCTTTTTAAAGTATCCAAGAATAAGGATGCGCGTGAATTATCATCAAAGGTAAAGAAGATCTAATAGAGGTGTTGTTCTTTGCAACAATGTGAAGTCTTAACGAATACCGAAACCGTTACTGAGCCTCAGACAGAGCTTCTCCATGGTCAGCAACGACAACGGATCGGTATATACGGTGGAACATTTAATCCAATTCATAATGCTCATTTATTAGTTGCGGATCAGGTTCAATCTTTATTGTGTTTGAATCGGGTTGATTTTATGCCTGATTTTATACCACCACACGTTGATAAGAAGACTGCGATTGATGCCAAAAAACGGGTTGAAATGATTAAATTAGCAATTAGTGATAATGCTCATTTTGGAATTCAAATGGCTGAATTAGAGCGTGGCGGTGTCAGCTACACTTATGACACAATGAAACAACTGCTCGATCAGAACCCCTTGACAGAGTACTACTTTATTATCGGTGGTGATATGGTGGACTACCTACCAAAGTGGTACCGGATTAATGATTTAGTAAAGTTACCGCGTTTTCACTTTGTTGGGGTTCGGCGGCAAGGAGCTAAAAATGAAACTAATTATCCTGTAATTTGGGTAGATGTTCCTACCGTTGCCTTTAGTTCAACCGATATTCGTCGGCGAATTTCGATGGGGCAGTCAATTAAGTATATGGTTCCAGGAAAAGTTGAACAATTTATAAAGGAGCATCAACTTTATCATGAATGAAGAGACAATTGTATACAAGAACCACTATATTCCACTTAACCGTGACGAGTTGGTGGAACGGTTACAGTTAGCATTACGGCCGAAGCGTTTTAATCATGTCTTACGGGTAGAGAAAACCGCAATTAAGCTAGCTAAGGCAAATGACGTTGATCCAGAAAAAGCAAGTATCGCAGGATTATGTCATGATTACGCTAAGCAGCGACCGGATGATGTCTTTATTCAGGTGATTAAAGAAAAGAAAATGTCACCAGAATTATTGAACTATGGAAATGCAATTTGGCATGGGGTTGTTGGCGCCGAACTGTTAAAGGATGAACTTGGCATTTGGGATGAAGATATCTTAAATGCGGTTCGTCATCATACCACTGGTGCGGCAATTATGAGTAAGTTGGAACAAATTATTTATATGGCAGATTATATTGAGCCTGCTCGTGACTTTGATGGTGTTCAAAGGGCTCGTGAGATTACTGCTACTGATCTTGGTGCAGGAGTTGCTTACCAGACTAAACACACTCTTCAATACCTAATTGCCAATAATAAGCCAGTGTACCCAAAGACGATAGAGACTTATAATGCTTGGGTGCCTAAATATGGAAGGAAGATAGACTAGATGGATAGTAAACAATTATTAGAAATGGCTGTTAAGGCCGGTGATGGTCGTCGAGCTGAAGATATCGTTGCCTTGAAAGTTGATCAAATTAGCCCAATGGCTGACTACTTTGTTATTATGACTGGTGGTTCAGATCGTCAGGTACAAGCGATTGCTAATGCCATTATTGAAAAGGCGCATGAAGAAAAGGTTAATATTGGTAGTGTGGAAGGTAAGAACCATGCTCATTGGGTATTAATCGATCTTGGTGACGTTATTGTTCATGTTTTTCGTGAAGAAACACGGGCTTTCTACAATCTTGAAAAACTATGGTCAGATGCACCAATCGTTAATATTAATGGATGGGTTAATGACTAATGATTTACCAGAGCTTTGCCCAACTCTATGATCGGTTGTTTGACCAAGAATTATATAAGCGTTGGCTTGACTTTACGTTAGAAAATAGACAAGCGGTTACTCAGGGTAACTGCTTAGATCTAGCGGGAGGAGCCGGTCGTCTTGCTATAATGCTTGCTCAACACCACCTTGATGTTACCGTAGCTGACTTTTCTTCTGAAATGTTAAGCCTTGCTCGTCAGCATGCCGATGATGCAAATGTTAACCTTAATCTAATTGAAACGGACATGCGTGATCTTAGCAATTTACCAAACTATGATCTAATTACTTGTTATGCTGACTCATTAAACTATTTGGATGATTTAGCAGCTGTTCAGATAACGTTTAGTCAGGTTTATGAACATTTAAATGATGGTGGGATCTTCTTGTTTGATATGATTACTCCCCATAAGACCGATATTGAATATCCTGGATACATGTATAACTATGAGGACGAAAAGCATCAACATGCATTCATGTGGCAAAGCTTTAGCGATGATGATATTGAACATGGTGTAATCCATGAATTAACATTTTTTAATCAATTAGCCGATGGAAATTATCAACGTGTTAGCGAAAACCATTTTGAAAGAGCATATTCAATGCCAGAATTGAAATCTAGCTTGAACGGGGCTGGTTTTGCGCAGGTTGAAATTAGTAGTGATTTTGGTCAAAAAGTAGCAACTGATACTGATGATCGGTGGTTTTTTAAGTGTCAGAAATAGAAGAGAAAATACATGCAGTTGGTTTGGTGACTGAATATAATCCATTTCATGATGGTCATATTTACCATATTAAACGTGCTAAAAGTATTACTCATGCTGATGCAGTAGTTGCAGTAATGAGCGGCAACTTTACGCAACGTGGTGAACCAGCAATTTTAGATAAATGGCAGCGAGCACAGGCAGCATTAGAGAACGGTGTTGACTTAGTGGTTGAGTTGCCAGTATTTATGGCCGTCCAGCCAGCACACCGCTTTGCAGATGGAGCATTACAATTATTAAATGATTTGAAGGTTAAGGATGTTGTCTTTGGGGCTGAACATCCATCGTGGAAATTTTCTGATTTTGTTACGGCGGAAAAACAATTTAACGAAACAACATTTGAAAAATATAATGCCACCTATGCAACTCAGTTTAACCAGCAGCTAGTTAAACTTACCGGACATAGTTTGGTTGATCCAAATGATATTTTAGCGTTTTCGTATTACAAGGCTAATCTTGAAAATCACTACCCAATAATCTTACACCCAATTGGTCGGTTAGGAAGTCAATACCATGACCAGTCAATTACAGGGACAATTGCGAGTGCAAGTGCTATTCGGCAAGCTGTTAATAATCATGAGGATATAAGAAAGGTTGCACCGTCAAGAACGGTAGAATCGTTAACGGGGGTGGAAAGAATTCCTGATTGGGAGCTCCTTTACCCTTTACTGCGAAATTTTCTTATCCAAGCGCCATTATCCCGCCTTCAGCAGATTTATCAGATGGCGGAGGGGCTTGAATATCGTTATCGTGAAGCTGCTGAACAAGAGTTAACGTTCGCTGGATTTATTCACCACGTAAAGACAAAACGTTATACTTACTCGCGATTGCTTCGTGTCTGCCTTTATGCGGTGATGGAAATTACAAATGGCCAGATGGAGCTGGCGTGGAAGCAGCCGTATCTTCACGTCCTTGGCTTCACTGAGCGTGGTCAGGAGTATTTGCACCAGATTAAGAAGAAAGTGCAGTATCCGTTATTAACTAAGATTGGTCAAGATGAGCGGGAAAGTTTAATTGATTTAGATTATCGAGCAGGGAAACTGTATCAGATGTTTACTCAGGTTGAACAAGACGTTAAACACGCACCGATTATTAAATAAAAGTGTCAAGGATAAAGCATTGACAAGCAATTTTGTGACTAGTATAATTGGGCTTGTTGCATTAGGAGGTTAATACGATGAAATGGTCAATAGCAGAGTTACATCGTTACTCAGATGAACCGCTACACATTCAGACAACCCTCGATTTAAACAAGATCTTAACAACATCATTTCCGGACACCATCTTGGCTGTTCAACCAGTTAAGGTTGATGGATATGTTAGTTATGATCAGGGGGATGTTACCGTTAGTTCCAATGTCCGGACAACGGTGACTGTGCCTTCTAGTCGATCATTAACACCCGTAGCGTTACCGCTTGATTTTTCGTTTACCGAGATATATATTGATGATCCTGCTCATCTTTCCCGTTATGAGGATAGTGAGGAGAATGATCAGATTGTCTTTGTTCTCAAGCACGGTGAGAAAATTGATTTCGATGAAGCCGTTGCGGAAAATATTGTTGAGCAGGTTCCGTTGCGAGTTCTTTCTGATGATGAACGTCATGGTAAGTCATTACCAAACGGGAAAGGCTGGGAGGTCATTACAGAAGATGACTACAAAGCTAAGCATCAGAATGCTAAAAAAGTTGATCCACGTCTCGCTAAGTTGAAAAAACTATTTCCTGATCAGGATGAAAAAAAGTAGCGGACGGTTAATAACCATTTGTGGATAATTAATTTCTTAGGAGGTGTCAAACATGGCTGTTCCAGCACGGAAGACTTCAAAGACTAAGAAGCGTATGCGTCGGGGTCACATTAAGTTAAGTGTACCTGGTCTTGCACCTTGCCCAAACTGTGGTGAACTTCGCAAGTCACACATGGTATGTCCAAATTGTGGCTACTACGACGGTAAGCAAGTTGTTGATACTAACAACTAAATAACAAAAAAATCTTTCCTTAGGCGCCGGACCTGGAAAGGTTTTTTATTTTTCCCGAAATGTCAATTTAAATTAGAAAAAAGTTGAGAGCTGTTCATCGGTGACATGACTTAAGAATTCTTCAAGTGGTGTGTGGTAATTAAGTGACTTTCGTGGAATATTGTTTCTTCGATGCATTAG
>NZ_JALCQI010000006.1 GCF_022651205.1 Limosilactobacillus sp. | reverse complement strand
AGATCAACGGCTATTTCGTTCACGACGGTGTTGACGCTGGCGGGCACGTTTAGCCTTTCTAATCTTATGGCGCAATTCTTGTTTCCGCTTTTGCTGCTCATCTTCCCGAATTGCTCGCTTAATCCGCTTCTTATAGCCTGGCTTAACCTTCTTCTTGGTCTTCTTAACAAAGCCCTTCATTGATGGATCAAGTTTAGCCTGACGACGATTATACTTTTGCCGACGGTTCCGATCATGCGTTGTGGCGATTCGTCCATGGCGGATTTCCTTTGGCACAAATTTAATTCCCCGTTCTTCTAATTTTGCAATTAAATCATCTTCCGAAGGTGCATAAAGTGTAATCACAGTTCCCGGCATTCCATTTCGACCAGTCCGACCGACACGGTGAATAAAATACTCTAAATCAGTTGGGATATCATCATTGATTACTAAAGAAACACCATCAATATCAATCCCACGAGCGGCCAAGTCGGTAGCGACAACATATTGGAAGTCAAGATTACGGATCTGACGCATCGTCCGCTTCCGTCGACGTGCCTCCAACCCACCATGGATTAAAGCAACTTTTAGTCCTTGCTCCCCAAGGTATCGAGCAAGTTCGACTGCCCGCTCCTTCGTGTTGGCAAAGACCAAGGCCAGGTATGGTTCACCCATCGTTAATAGTTGGTAAATCAACTGGTTCTTATCCCGACCCTTAGTTGACATTAACCAGTTCTTAACATCCGGATTGATCACTGTTTCTGTTGGAATTTCTTCCATCACCGGATTTTCCATGTACTTTTTCAGGAATGGCCGTAACTTTTGCGGGATTGTTGCCGAAAAGACCATCATTTGTAGATCATCTGGAAAATGACTAGCAATTTGATCTACTTGATCCAAGAACCCCATATCAAGGGTCATATCAGCTTCATCAACAACGAACCTGGTTGCCGTATGAATATCAAGTGCTTGGCTTTTAATCAGGTCTAATACCCGTCCCGGTGTTCCGATAACAAGCTGTGGTTGCTGACGTTTTAATTGCTCAATTTGGTGTTGTTTGTCAGTACCACCAACATAATTATGAATTGTTACCGGAGTTGGTAAGTGCTTATTCAACTGTTTAGCGGCCGCATAAATTTGGTAAGCTAATTCTCGACTCGGGGTAGTAATAACAGCCTGAACTTCTTGCTTATCCTGATCCAATTGGGCAAAAATTGGCAAGAGAAATGCGTGAGTTTTCCCACTACCAGTTGCGGACTGACCGACAACGCTCTCCCCTTTTAAAATTAACGGAATTACTTTTTCCTGAACTGGCGTTGGCTGGCGGAAATTAATTTCTTTGACTGCTTCTAATAGGTATGGCTGTAAATTAAAATCTGCAAACGATTTTGTTTGGCTCATTATTAGCCTCCTTCTTACTTTTGGTATTCACTTACTAACTTATCTAATTCTTCAACTACCTGGTTAATCTCAGCATGATCTGCTGCCTTGGCACCACTGGCTAATGGGTGACCACCACCATCATGCTGCTTAGCAAGTTCATTAATAACAGGACCCTTTGACCGAAGCCGAATCCTAAAGTGACCGTCTTCCTGCTCCACAAAGATTGCCCATGCAAGAACATTTTGAATTCTTCCGGGAAGTGAAACAACCGCTGAAGTGCCTGATTCTGCTAAGCCAAAGTGACTTAATGTCTCATTATTCAAAACGATGTATGCAGCACCACTATCATTAATCGTTAGGTGTTCATAAACGTAGGCTGATAGACGAGCTACTGGTTCTGAAATCTCATTTTCTCGTTGACTAATTGCCGAAGCATCAGCACCTGCAGCCATCAAAGCTCCAGCCACCAACATTGTCCGTGGCGTAGTGGCCGGGTATAAGAAGCGTCCAGTATCGCCAATAATCCCAGCGTAAAGTGCCGAAGCTGCCTTCTTAGGTAGTTTTAATTCCTTAGCAAAGTGTTGGTAAAAGGAATAGATCATTTCTGAACAACTCGATGCTTCTGGTTCAACCCACATTAAATCACCATAAGGCTCGTCATTCGGGTGGTGATCAATTTTAATTAGTTGGTCACCGTTATCAAACCGCCGATCATCAATTCGCGGTGCATTAGCTGTATCGGTAACAATTACCAGTGCATCATCAAAGGTTTGCCCTTCAATTTCATCCATCTGACCGATCCAGTCCAATCCAGGAATGTCTTTCCCCACTACGTAGATCTGCTTGTAAGGGAATGAAGCCCTTAAAATTTCCGCTAACCCAATTTGGGAACCGATTGCATCAGGATCAGGCCGCTGGTGACGGTGAATAATAATCTTATTGTATTTTTTTATTTGTTCAAGAATTGCTTCTAATTGATCAGCCATGATGTATCTCCATTTCTAAATTTATGCTTTTTAAATTATAGCACTGCTAACCAGTTCGATTAAAATATTAATTTTACCGATAAAACGATTGAAAGTCTAGGTTAGCTTTCAAATTCAAAAAAATAAGTCTAAACAATCATCACTGAATGCTTAGACTTATTATTCTAAGAAAGAGTCGAATCACAAACGATCCTGAATACTCTCTCATATTTATAGTTAGTAATTAAATGGTTTACTTAGCCTTGTCCATTGCGTGGCCACCGAAACCATTCCGCAATGCAGAAACAACCTTACCATCAAAGCTGTCGTCTTCCATTGAACGGAAACGAGCACTTAATGCTTCGTAAATAACTGGAGCTGGAACTTGCTTGTCCATAGCATCCATCAAAGTCCAGTGAGCTTCACCAGAACTGTGCATCCGTCCAGCAATGTTATCAAGGTGTGGATCCTTTTCAAAGGCTTCTTGAGCCAATTCCATAAGCCATGAACGAATAACCGAACCATGGTTCCACATCTTTGCAACGGCAGCGTTGTCGTAGTCAAAGTCAGAAGCTTCAAGAATTTCGAATCCTTCACCCATAGCTTCCATCATACCGTATTCGATAGCGTTGTGAACCATCTTAAGGTAGTGACCAGAACCAGCCTTACCAGTGTAAAGATAACCATCCTTTTCAGCGATACCATCGTAAAGTGGAGCAAGACGTTCGTCGAAGACCTTCTTGTCATCCCCACCAATCATGAAGTTACCGTTCTTAAGGGCACCCTTCCAACCACCGGAGGAACCGCAGTCAAAGTAGTGAATACCCTTTTCGGTAAACATGCGGTTGTGACCCATAGAGTCCTTCCAGAAAGTATTACCACCATCGATAACAACATCATCGGCATCAAGTAATTCAGCTAACTTGTCCATGGTGTCGTCAGTTGGCTTACCAGCAGGAACCATTACCCAAACAGTCCGAGGCTTGTCAAGCTTAGAAACCATTTCATCCAAGCTGAAAGCCTTAGCAGCACCGTAAGAACCAGCTTCTTCAACAAGGTCCTTGCTTAAATCAAAGGCAACAACATCGTTACCATTGTTCATCATGTTTTGGGCAAGGTGAATACCCATCTTACCTAAACCAATCAATCCAATTTGCATTCTAAAATTCCCTCCTGTTTTACAGTCGTGATGAGCGAAAATGCAACACTCAATAGTAATAATGGCAATGAACCATTGCCATTATGAAATCACAAACTAAAAGGCTTGCAATAACATTCTTTAAAAGTGTCCCACGTTTTGCCATACGTGTCAATTACTTTTCGTCACTATCAGCATCAGATGCTGGTTCCTCATCCTTAGATGAATCAGAAGCAGCTAATTCTTCCTTTGTTTCTGAACTAGCTTCTTTCTTTTCAGCAGGTTCACTAGCCTTATCTTCAGTCTTTTCTGCATCAGCCGATTTAATAACCCTTGCAATTGCGACCATATCGAAAGTTAAGTAAATTCCTTCACAGTCCAAAGTTACGGTCCGGTCTTCACGGTTAATTGAATCAATCTTCCCGTGCATCCGACCAATTGTGACAACTTCATCACCCTTATGCAACTGACTCATCATATCTTGATGTTGCTTCCGTTGCTTTTGTTGTGGGCGAATCATAAAGAAATACATTAAAGCAATCATTAGGACGATCAAGATCAATCCAGAATAACTGCTGGCACTACTTGATGCGGCACCAATGTTTAAAAAGTTTAACCCGTTCACTAAATATCCATCCCTTCAAAATTCTTCAAGTCTAACTTTAACAAAAAATACGGCAAAAAGCTACTCACTACTAGGGATAATCGTATCCTAAATCAATTAATTTACGAACGAAAATCAGCAACAAAGTGGTTTAGCCAAAACAAATTATGCTGCAAGATTAAACCTATATACTGTGGCGAGTTAGTCTTGGCAAGGTAATGAAGGTAAGCTCGAGAGTAATGACCAGTACATATTGGGCACCGACACTCTGAATCAAGCGGTTCTTGATCATTAGCAAAGTGGGCATGATCAAAGTTAAGCCGCTTTCCACTAGCTACCAACGCATTTCCCATCACCGCTTCGTGAACTGCCACGTCGGAATATATAATATCAATTCCTGAAGATAATGCGGCTACCAAATGTTCGAAACTCGCCCTTGTTTTCGTTACCCGTAATTTCTGCGACGGTAACATACTAGTCACTACAGAAAGGTTTCGTTTTATCTCCGCAGGTGAATCAATTTGTTGTGTCTGGGTAATAATGTATCCCAGTGACTGTTGTCCGGCTAGTGAATCAACACTCTGCTTATGAAATCCTTTTAATCCACCACCAGTAACTGGTAAAAGAAAATTATTCTTGCTTAATGTCGAGTTCCAGCGTCCTGTTAACTCTACACCGGCTGCTAAATCATCAACTGGAGCGTAATAATCTACGTCCCGATAAAGTCGTTCACCAATGTTTGCATCTAATTGTTCTTGAAGCTGAACCGCCTCTTCAGGAGAAAGGTGAATTAGCTGACCTTCACCTGGTAGCCGAAAATTAACCCCATCACTCTTGTAACCACGTGACTTAGCCAGTTTGGCAACTTCACTTGCTCCAGAAGTTGTAAACAAGGTCCCCCGCCAGCCAAGTAACTGACGTAAATTAGGTAGTTTATTTAGATTGCCTGTTCCTATATCTTCCGCAAGAATAAGTGGATCATAAAAAAGAGCCTTCGTATTAGTTGACCAGATCTCATCTGGACGTAAATATTGAACTGTCTTCCCCGAATGGACGAGCAGTGGTGTTGCTAAAGTTAAGTCACCAGTAGATAGCTTCCCAGTCCGTAAGTTACCGGTAGAATGGTCAATTTTAAAGTACTTATCCATAATAGCCTCACTTTGTTGGATATTCTAATCCAAGGTGCTCATATGCCGCTGCTGTCACCATTCTTCCTCGTGCAGTTCTTGTTAAGTAACCAATTTGAAGGAGGTATGGCTCATACATTTCCTCAATTGTTGATTTTTCTTCACCAATATTTGCGGCAATCGTTTTTAAACCTACCGGGCCTCCATGATAATAGTTAATCATTGTTAAAAGAAGCTTGCGGTCGATCTCGTCGAGGCCTTGATCGTCTACTTGAAGCAATTTAAGTGCCTGTTGGACACTTAATGAATCAATTGAGTCTTTCCCAGCAACTTGAGCAAAATCACGGACTCGTTTTAATAGACGGTTAGCGATCCGAGGTGTCCCTCGTGACCGTAACGCTAATTCATGTGCTCCTTCATCCTCAATTTTTGTTTGAAAAATCTTAGCGGAACGAAAGATAATCTTAGTTAATTCGTCCTGGTTATAGTAGCTCATATGCTCCACAATCCCGAAACGATCCCGCAACGGTGCAGATAACATTCCAGCACGGGTAGTTGCCCCAATTAAAGTAAACGGTGGCAAAGGAAAATGAACGGGGTGTGCCGTTGGACCTTCACCAATCACGATATCAATATAGTAGTCTTCCATTGCGGAATACAGCATTTCCTCAACTACTTTTGGTAAGCGGTGAATTTCGTCAATAAATAAAACATCACCCGGCTTTAACTCGTTCAATAAGGCAACAAGATCTCCCGACTTTTCAATTGCCGGCCCACTTGTGGTCTTAATATTAACGCCTAGTTCGTTGGCAATCACCATCGCTAATGTAGTTTTTCCTAAACCTGGTGGCCCATACAAAAGAACATGATCCAATGCTTCTTCACGTTCCTTAGCGGCCTTAATATAAACGCTTAGTTCATGTTTTATCTTGGTTTGACCAATATAATCAGCTAATGTTTGCGGACGGAGGGTTAATTCAATTGCCGCTTCTTCTTTTCCCGTTGTCTTACCAGAAACAATCTGATGTTCTTCCTGATCTGCCATTTCAACCACCCTCCTTTAGTTTAGTAATCTTAGCGCATGACGAAGATACTCTTCCGTAGACATTGCATCCTCTTTCTCCAATTCCTTCTTAATCCGTTTAACTTCTCGCTCCTTGTAGCCTAAAGCGTTCAATGCTTCTAATGCATCTTGCAGTTCTCCATTAACAGATGCATTTTCAGGTGCTAACGGTTTTAAAAGATTATTTTCGTTTGAAGATAATCGTTCAATTTTATCCTTAAGATCCAGGCAGATTTGCGAAGCAGTCTTTTTCCCGATCCCAGGGAACTTTGTCAAATACTTAACATCATCATTAGCAATTGCGTTAATCAAGCCTTCATGATCCGGATTGGCCAAAATTGCTAAAGCGCTCTTGGGACCAATTCCAGAAACATTAATCAATTGTAGGAATAATCGTTTTTCATCTTGATCATTAAAACCAAACAATGAAATGTCGTCATCCCGGACTGCCTGGTAAACATACACCGTTACCTTTTCTTGCTTATCAACATGGTAACGGTAAGGATTAGCAACTAACAATTGGTATCCGATGCCATTAACCTCCACTACAATATAACGAGGTTCTACCATCGTGACCAATCCTGTCAGGTATTCATACATTCTCTTGCACTCCTCTTTTAAAATTCATGTTCATCAAAGTCCTGAGCAAACGGAACGTGAGAATCTTGAATCCGTTTAAACATTTTTTCCAAATCCCGATCATTAAAATGCACCGTAACTGGCCGTCCATGGGGACAATTAAACGGATTTTCACATTCTGGCAACCGCCACAATAACGCTTTGGCTTCACGATCGTCAAGGTGATGGTTCGCTTTAATTGCTCGCTTACAACTCATCATAATTGCGGTTCGTTGGCGAAAGTCATGAACTGAAATCTTACCATCATTAATTAGCCATTCAATCATTTCTTTAGCAGTTGCTTCCTCTTGCCCTTCCGCAAACCAGGTTGGGTGAGAACGCAAAATAAAACTATTTGGTCCAAATGATTCCAGGTGAAGGCCAACAGCTTCAAGAACGTCAAGGTGCTGCGTAATCGTCATTGCATCAACGGTTGAATAATTTAGTACTAAAGGTACCAAAAACGTCTGCTGATCATCACTCACCTGACCGATCTCTTTCCGGAATCGTTCATAGTTGATCCGTTCCTGAGCGGCATGCTGATCAACAATATACAGGCCATCCCCTGCCTGCGCAAGAAGAAAAGTCCCCTGCAGCTGGCCAATGTATTGCAAATCAGGAAACCTTTTTTGCGATTGGTCACTTTTATCCCGGACGTCCAGCTCGATATTTTCTGCCTTAGCCGGCTTTTGGGGAGCCTGTTCGTCTGGTCTCCCAAATGGATACGCAATGTTTTCATCCTGGTAACGACGGTCAAATTCTTGCATTTGAGAACCGGTCAATTCATCCTTTTGGTGAATAACAACTGGCTCGCGAACGATACTATCACTAGCATCCGCAGCGGCCGGCCCTCCATTACTTACTCCACTGACTGGTGAAGATGAATGCTGAAAATCATCACTAGGGGTTGTATATTGCCTAGCCGCCTCGCTTAATTGGTGTTCCAAATCATCCACAGTTGGTTCATCAGGAATAAACTGTTGTGCATCCACATCGGGGATCAAATTTTCGGTTGATATTCGTTGACGAATCACCTTGGCAATTAGGGACGCTAACTGCGGTTCCTTACTCAAACGGACTTCCCGCTTAGCTGGGTGAACGTTAACATCAACCAGTACCGGATCAAGTTGGATATTCAAAACCGCAATCGGATAACGACCAACCATTAATTTTGACTCATAGCCGTTAATAATGGCCTTCGTTAATTCAAAATTGCGAATGTAACGATGATTAATCGTGATCGTAATATATTGACGCGATGCCCGGGTAAGTTCAGGTAACGATACTAAACCAGACACTTTAAAATCATTATCCTCTCCCGCAAATGGCAACATCTTTTTACCAACTTGAATGCCATAAATTGCCGCAACAACCTGTTGGAGGTTATCGTTACCTGCAGTTCTGAATAGTTCTTTATTATTATGGGTAAGACTAAACGCCACTTGCGGGTTAGCTAATGCCAATCGGTTCACGATATCAGTAATCCGTGCTAATTCAGTTTGTGGCGATTTTAAATATTTTAACCTGGCAGGTGTATTAAAGAATAGTTCACGAACAATCACATCAGTTCCCTGACGCGCTGGTCCTGGCTTAAAATCCACTAACTCGCCACCATGAATATGAATTAGCGAACCAGTGGTACTTCCTGAAGTGGCAGTGGTTAAAGTCACGTCAGCTACCGAAGCGATACTTGGCAAAGCTTCACCTCTAAAGCCCATCGTTTGGACCTTAAATAGATCACGACGAGTTGAGATCTTACTAGTTGCGTGTCGCTTAAACGCGATCTTTACGTCATCTTCCGCAATTCCGGAACCATCATCAATTACCCTGATGCTATCCAATCCAGAATTTTCGACAATAATATCAATTCTTTTACTATTCGCATCCAGTGAGTTTTCAACTAATTCCTTAACGATTGATGCGGGACGCTCAATCACTTCCCCAGCAGCAATCTGATCCGCTAAGACATTGGTTAATTCATGGATCTTTCCCATTTATGCCACCTTACTTTAACTTTTGTTGCCATTGATAAATTTGATTCATAACATCCATTGGCGTCATCCCCATTAGGTTAAGTTCCCTTAGCTGTTTAACAATTTTAGTAGCCACCGGATCCTTTGGCTTTGGGGTAGGGGCCTTAAACAATTCAACTTGGCCATTGGAGTCAATTACTGGCGCTTCAGCTGACACTTGATTAATCGGTTTGGCAGGCTCTTCACTAACCTTATTTGCTTCACTTTGCTGATCACTTGAAGCGGAAATTGTTGGCAATTTAACGTCCTTCTTCTCAAGTGAACTAAGAATCTGATCAGCACGCTTAAGCAACTCATCTGGCATTCCGGCTAACTTAGCAACATGGATTCCATATGACTTATCTGCTGGGCCTGCACTCACCTTATGAAGAAAAACCAATTCCCCATTCTTCTCGGTTGCACCAACATGAACATTCTTCAACCGCTTTAAAGTCGTTTCAAGAGCGGTTAATTCATGGTAGTGGGTTGAAAAGAGGGTCTTTGCCCGTAAGTGTTCATGGATATACTCAATAATTGCCTGAGCAAGTGCCATTCCATCGTAGGTCGCTGTTCCCCGTCCAATTTCATCGAACAGGATCAAACTTCGGTCGGTAGCGTGAATTAGCGCATTGTTAGCTTCCATCATTTCGACCATGAAGGTACTTTCACCAGAAATCAAGTCATCAGCTGCCCCAATCCGGGTAAAGATCTGGTCAAAAATTGGTAATTCTGCTCGCTCTGCCGGAACAAAGCACCCCATTTGTGCCATAACTGCAGTTAAAGCCAGTTGACGCATATAGGTGCTCTTACCTGACATGTTTGGTCCCGTAATAAGGAGGATGTCCGTAGAATCATCCATCAAGACATCATTAGGAACGTATTCCTGGTGACCCATAAACTTTTCAACAACTGGGTGACGACCATCCTTAATCTTTAGAACATGTCCCGTATTCATTGTTGGCCGAACAAAATGGTAATCTTCACTAACCACCGCAAAGCTTTGTAAAACGTCTAATTCAGATAAGGCCTGAGCCAAACTTTGGAGTCGTTTGATTTGTTCCTTTACAGCCTCACGAATCTTAACAAAGACATCATATTCCAATGCCGTTGATTTCTCTTGAGCCCCTAATATCAATGCTTCCTTTTCCTTCAATTCAGGAGTCGAGAAACGTTCAGCATTTACTAATGTTTGCTTCCGCTCATAGCGATCACGAGGGATCTTGCTTAAATTGACCTTAGTTACCTCAATATAGTAACCAAAGACATGGTTATAGCCAATCTTAAGGTTATTAATTCCCGTGACTTCACGTTCATGTTTTTGTAAATCAGCAATCCATTGCTTCCCGTTATTCATTGCATCACGGTATTCATCAAGCTGCTTATCATAACCATCCTTAATTACTCCACCATCAGTAACACTAATCGGCGGATCCTCAACGATTGATTTCTCGATTAAAGAGGCAACGTCACTTAACGGGTCAAGGCGTTTCTCCAAGTCAGCAAAAGCAGGTGCATCTAGTGTTTCCAGAGTATATTTAATTTTTGGAACCTGGAGCAGGGATGTTTTTAGCTGAATCAGGTCACGACCATTAACACTGCCGTACGCTACTCGGCCAGCAAGACGTTCCAAATCGTAAACCTTAATTAATTCCTGCTGAATATTGTTTCGCTCAAAGTAGTGTTCAAGGAGCTCCTGAACCTTATCCTGACGAGCACTGATTTGTTTTGGATCAATTAATGGCCGATCGAGCCACCGCTTTAATAATCGGCTTCCCATCGCGGTCTTGGTTTCATCAAGCAACCAAGCTAATGTTCCCTGACGTTTACCACTCCGCATATTGGTTAATAACTCAAGATTGGTCTTTGAATAATGGTCAATTTTCATAAAGGAACTAGGTCGATATGAAACCGCCCGCTGCAAGTGAGCAAGAGAACGCTTTTGGGTTGTCAAAAGATATGAAACTAACAGCGAAACGACCCTTTGTTGTCCCTTATCCGTTAAATCTTGGGTTAAGTAGCTAACCTCGGCCTCTTTTACGATCTCTGGCTGGTGAGATTGCAAAATGTTCCGTTTTGTAAGTTGGTCCTTAAAACTCTCCTCAACCGAGTCATCAAGAACCACTTCTCGACTTTGCAAATTAATTAATTCATTGATGAGCTCGTCTTCACTAGTAAATTCAGTGGTTTTGAGTTCTCCAGTCGACAAATCAGTATATGCTAAATAATAATGATTATCTTGACGGATAACCCCTGCCAAATAATTATTTCTCTTAGCTTGCTCACCATTCAAATCCATTTGGGTCCCCGGGGTAATTAATCGGGTAACTGCTCGTTTAACCATCCCCTTGGCCTTTTTGGGATCTTCCATCTGTTCACAAATTGCAACTTTGTAACCCTTATCGATCAAAACATCAATGTAGCTATTTACTGCCCGATGAGGAACTCCACACATTGGAATCGGGTTTTTAGCACTATGATTTCTGGTTGTTAACGTCAGTTCAAGTAACTGCGCACCCTTGATCGCATCGTCATTAAAAAGTTCGTAAAAATCCCCTAGACGATAAAATAAGAATGCGTCTGGATATTGATCCTTAACTTTTTGGTATTGTTGCATCATTGGTGTCGTTTTTTTTGCCACCTAATTTCACCCCGTAAATTATTCTCTATTAGTTTATAACGTCTTTTTTACCAATTTACACTTTATTTATTATATTTTTTGCGCAATCTAAGTGCAAGGAAGGTTAGGCTGAACATGTTATGCCATATTATTTTTAAAGTAATAAAAAGACCGGGATTCACCCAGTCTCAAATTTCTACTTTGCGTAGTCGATCGCACGAACCTCACGAATAACTGTTACCTTAATGTGACCCGGATATTCAAGCTCCTGTTCAATCTCATGCTTAATATCATGGGATAAGGCAACCGCTTGAAGATCTGAAATCTTCTTTGGTTTAACAATTACCCGCAATTCACGACCTGCCTGAATTGCGTAACTATGGTCGACACCATTATGGTCATTTGCAATACTTTCTAGTTTCTTTAACCGTTGAATATATTGTTCAAGTGATTCACTCCGCGCTCCCGGACGAGCACCTGAAATGGCATCAGCAGCTTGCACTAATGCAGCAATCATTGACTTAGCAGGGACATCACCATGGTGTGAAGCAATTGTGTTAATAACTACCTGGTTTTCTTTATACTTAGTAGTTAATTCAACACCTAATTCAACATGTGAACCATCAACTTCATGGTCAATAGCCTTACCAATATCATGAAGAAGACCAGCACGCTTAGCAAGCGTCACATCTTCTCCCAATTCTGCTGCCATTATTCCAGCAAGTTTAGCAACTTCAATAGAGTGATCAAGCACGTTCTGACCATAACTAGTCCGGTACTTCATTCGACCAACAGTCTTAATTAGGTCTGGGTGCATTGAATGGATTCCAAGATCAAAGAGTGCTTGCTCCCCAGTCTCACGCAGGTTAGCATCCATTTCTTGACGAGCTTTATCAACCGCCTCTTCGATTCTAGCTGGGTGAATACGCCCATCCTGAATCAACTTTTCCAAGGCAATCTTGGCAATTTCACGCCGAACAGGATCAAATCCACTGAGCACAACCGCCTCCGGAGTATCATCAATAATTAAATCAATTCCAGTTAATGTCTCAAGGGTCCGAATATTTCGTCCTTCACGACCAATAATTCTGCCCTTCATATCATCATTTGGCAAGTTAACCACGGAAACAGTAGCCTCTGAAACAACATCAGCAGCACTTCGTTGAATTGCTTCAACGATTAACTTTTTAGCCGTCTTATCAGCAGTTAATTCAGCATTCTGCTCACTATCGCGAATCATGACAGCTCGCTCAGTCTTCAGCTCTTCCTTAACTTGATCTAAAACCCGTTTCTTTGCTTCATCATGTGACAGTTGGGCAACCTTTTCTAATTCCTGTTGCCGCTTTTCTATTAATGAATCTGCCTTTTCTTGAGATGCCTTTAATTGATTTGTCTGTTGTTCAAGGCGATGTTCACGCTTACCAACAGCACCTTCCCGTTTTTCGAGAGCATCATCTTTCCGGTCTAATGAAGTTTCCCGTTGCAAGAGCCGATCCTCCTGCTTCTGGACTTCGTTTCGACGTTGTTTTAGTTCTTGTTCAACACTTTCTCGGTAACGGTGGCTTTCTTCTTTGGCTTCTAAAATAGCCTCTTTCTTTGCCGTCGCTGCATCTTGCTTTGCAGTAGAAAGAATCTGATCTGCACTTTGGTTTGCAGCCTTAAGTTGCTTTTCAATTGAAACCTTATGAATTGCATATCCAATAATAATACCTACAACCATAGCAAGCGCGGCGAAAACTAAGCCGAAAGCTTCCATAATTTCACCTCCGCTTTCACTATATTTTTATTATTGGTTCAATTAATTAGTTTAATTTAACCGTATGATAAATTAAATATCACACATGTTAAATTTTAAGCTTGCCACTAATTGGTGTCAACCATTCTTTTAATAATTAAAAGTGAAGAACTACTAATACGGTAATTCTCCACTTTTAAATTAAAGATTATTACTTTTTGCTTGCTTCTTCGATCGTTTCCTGTTTGGAACTTCCTTTAGGAGCTGTCTTTTTCTCTTGATCCTTTTTATCAGTTTCCTTTAATGGAGCCATACCATAAGCTTCACGAACCTTGTTCATTAGTTCTGCCATGCTATTTGGATGTTCAGCCAACCACTTTTTAGCATTCTCACGCCCTTGACCAATGCGTTCGTCGCCATATGAATACCATGCTCCAGACTTCTTAACCAGATCCTTTTCAACAGCCATATCAAGAAGTTCACCGGTCTTAGAAATTCCTTCGCCATACATAATGTCAACTTCTGCCCGCTTAAATGGAGGAGCAACCTTGTTCTTAACGATCTTAATCTTGGTGCGATTACCAATAACATTCGTACCATTCTTGATCTGTTCAGAACGACGAATTTCCATTCGAATAGTTGAGTAAAACTTCAGTGCTCGTCCACCAGTAGTAGTCTCTGGATTACCAAACATTACCCCGACCTTTTCACGGATCTGGTTAATGAAGATGGCAATCGTCTTTGTCTTATTAATTTCTCCAGAAAGCTTCCGCAATGCTTGTGACATTAACCGTGCTTGAAGACCAACATGGGCATCCCCCATTTCACCTTCAATTTCAGCACGTGGAACAAGAGCAGCAACAGAGTCAACAACAACTAAGTCAACTGCCCCACTAGAAATCAATGCATCAGCAATTTCCAATCCTTCTTCACCGGTATCTGGCTGAGAAAGAAGTAAGTCATCAACATTAACCCCTAATGCTTCTGCATACTGTGGATCCAATGCGTTTTCAGCATCAATGTAGGCTGCTGTCCCACCTTGTCTCTGAACTTCAGCAACTGCTTGTAAAGCTACGGTTGTCTTACCAGAACTTTCAGGACCGTAAATTTCAACAATTCGGCCACGAGGATAGCCACCTACTCCAAGGGCTTTATCAATTGCCAATGAACCACTTGAAACGGTCGCAATTTTCATATCGGCAGCATCCCCCATCCGCATGATGGAGCCCTTACCGAAATTCTTTTCAATTTTACGGATTGCAACATCAAGTGCTGCCTTTCGTTGATCAGCCAATATAATTCCTCCTTTGATACGGAATATCCGTTAATAATCATAACAGTTTTAGGCAAAAAAACAAGAACTTTGGCGAACAATGGTTCGATTATTTACCAATTCTTTGCAAAATCATTTGTAGACCATATTGAACACTCAATAACCTGATCTCCTGTCGACCAAGGTACCCAGCTAATCTTAGCTGTTTAGCTACAGGTTCTTGGTCCTTGTAAGCCATTCCGATCCAAACCGTCCCTGCCGGCTGGCCTTCTAGGCTATCGGGTCCAGCAACTCCGGTAAAGCCAATTCCAATATCTGCGCCAAGCTTTCTCCGCGAATGTTCAGCCATTGCCTTAGCAGTAGCACTACTTACTACACCATGCTGCTTAATTACCGAATCTGGAATTCCTAATAGACCTACCTTGGCTGCTGCTGCATAAGTGACAAAGCCACCATCAAAGATTTCTGAAGCACCAGGAACAGAACAAAT
The DNA here is from genome assembly GCF_022651205.1 of Limosilactobacillus sp. Taxonomy (GTDB): domain Bacteria; phylum Bacillota; class Bacilli; order Lactobacillales; family Lactobacillaceae; genus Limosilactobacillus. The sequence continues at coordinate 43,374 of NZ_JALCQI010000006.1, read as the reverse complement.
TGTGCTTTGAAATAGACCACCCGTCAAGCTCTCAGCACCAGTTACCTTTAACTTTTGCCGCTTAAGTAGCTCAACTACCCTGTTCGCTAGATTAAAGTCTTCTCCCATTCCCAAGTAGTACTGATCCTCTTTTTTGAGGATCATCTTGGTTACCTGATCAAACTTCAACTTAATCTCCGCTTCATCGTCTGCAACCGTTGTTAACCGCAACTCAATATTCGTTGGTTTTACATAAGATGTAATTGTAACATCAGGGAACGTATCCATTATTGGTTTTAGTTCACTCATTAATGTTGATTCAGGCCTTCCCAGAAAATGAAGTGCTCGTGTTTTGATCATTTTTTGAATACCATATTCTCTAATAATTCTAGGAACCACCTCTTGATCCACCATTGAACGGAATTCCGAAGGTGGCCCTGGAAGAATAACAAATCGCTGGTTTCCCTTTTCAATCCAGCTGCCCAAGGCTAATCCTCGCGAATTTGGAATTAGTTCACCGATATACTGAGCCTGACGCTTATTACCAGGTTGTACCGGTATCTGTCGCTGGCTAAAAATACTTAAAAGATGGTGCCAGGTTTGATCATCCGTCGCTAAGACTGCACCCAGTCCCCTTGCAACTGCCGGTAAAGTGAAGTCATCCGCGGTTGGCCCTAAGCCACCACAAATAAAGACAAGTCCTGATTGATTTCTGACCTCCTGAATACAATTAACAATTGCATCTGGGTCATCACCAACTGTTACCTGTGAGGTAATAGTTATGCCTAAAGAATTAAGTTTTTTCGCTAGGTACGCTGAATTAGTATTTGTAATTTCACCACGTTGGAGTTCATCGCCAACTGAAATGATTTCTGCATTCATGTTTTCTGCCTCCAAATATTAATAACGTAAAATCTTTTTGTTTTCACTTTTTTACTTCAAAAATATTTTCTTACTTTCAAGCTTACCACTCTTAAATCCTTAATAAATCAATAACTATTTTAGGAAATAATAAAAGGGCCCCTAGTAACCAATAATAACTGGTACCAGAGACCGTAAAGTTAATTAAATAACTTATTTTTGAGCATTTTCTTCTTTAGCTATCTTAGCTGTCCGATTTTCGTTAATCATAATGTAGATTAACAGGAGTAATGCCAATGTAGCTGCTGAGTACAAAACAATGTTACTTGCTAACCAGCCGTACTTGGATACCAAAATACCAATTAAAGCGGTGGCTAAAGTTTCACCAAAAATGTATTGGAAGAAGCCCATGAATCCTGTTGATGAACCAACGGCAAACTTAGGAACAGCTTCGTTAACCATCAAACCAACTAATGTTAATGGTGCATAAATCAATGTTCCCATGATGAATAGAACAGTAACGATCAAAGCATGACTTGTACTAAAGAAGTAAGTGGTCAAGCAAATGAAAAGCAAGATAACACAAGCAATGCAGACAATTGCCCGGCGATCCTTCAAGAAGTCAGAGATAGCTCCCATGATGATAACACCAGGAACGGCGGCTAATTCAAAGATCCCAACTAGCCACTTGGCAAACGAAGGACTAAAGCCCTTTGATTGAACAAGGAAACTAGGAATCCAGCTCATAACTCCATAACGAACGAGATAAAGTGACATGGAAGTCAGTGTAATCGCCCAAACAACCTTATTGGTTAAGATGTACTTAACGAAAATTTGAGGCAAGGTTAAATTAGTTAATTCTGATGAGGATGCCTTTCCATCTTCAAGAACGACTTCGTCACCAGTGTATTCAGAAATACTTGGTAACCCAACAGTTGTCGGCCGGTCAGAACCACAAATCAGCACAAATGCTGCAATAAGCAGAGAAACGACTGATGCTGTGTAGAAGACAGCCGGAATCGAACCAGCAAACATAAAGGTTGCCAACTGAACAACGGCCACGCAGACAAATGCTCCGGCATTGTGGGCGGAGGACCAGATGGAGTAAATGGCTCCACGGTGCTTCTTTCCCCACCAAAGCTGGACGATCCGCTGACACGCAGCGGCCCCCATCCCTTGGGCAACGGACATTACCAGCATCAAGAACATCATTACATAAAGGTTCTTGGTAGCTCCTAAACCAAAGTTCAGAATTGCTGATACAATCAATCCGGTTGCTAAATAACGGTTCGGGTTACTCTTATCACTAAGGGCACCCATAAATAACTTAGAAATACCATAACCAATACCGAAACATGAAAGAACCATCCCAACATCAGCAGTGGTAAATCCATACTGCTTCATAATGTCATTCTGTTCGGTTGTAAAAATAAGACGAATAACATAATAGCCAATGTAACCAATACAGATTGACAATAAGACACCAACCTGACGCCACTTATAAACGGTCGAAATCTTTTCTTCTGGAACCTTAGTTTTAGCATCAGGAGCTGGTTTTAAGAATGAAAGCATAACTACATCTCCCTATTTGGAATCCTTTTCAAAAAAAGGTACAGACCAATCATATCATAAGTAGCAAAGAAAATGAACACTTTTTTCAAAAACATTCATAACTTATTTTATACTATCAACACAAAATAGAACGTGGCTAAGGATGATCTCAACCACGTTCTATTTTAAAAAGTTTATTAAATTTAACTTAGATTACTTAAAGCCGTCTGAGAAGACGTCCCGCCCCTGAATGAAATAATCAACTCCAGAGTAAATAGTAAAGAATAAGCAGATGTATAACATAATTTGACCAAATGGAATTCCCCAAATTGCAAAAATCACGTTATTCAGGAGTAAGAAAATAATCGCTATAAATTGGGTTGTTGTTTTAATCTTTCCCGGCATTTTTGCTGCTAAAACAACACCGTCTTGTTCCACCAGTAGCAACCGTAATCCCGTAACGGACAGTTCTCGCCAGATAATAATTGACGTTACCCAAGCTGGGACAACCTGATTACCAGTCAAAACGATAAAAGCAGTCATTACTAATAGTTTATCTGCCAATGGATCAGTAAACTTACCAAAGTTAGTAACTAGGTGGTTCTTTCGCGCAATTCGACCATCTAAATTATCAGTTATAGTTGCCGCAATAAATAGGATTGCTGCAATTAATTGTGAAACCGGAATCGTTGCACCCCAAAAGCTTACTGCTCCCCAAGAATGAAGCGGAAGTACCATTAGCAATAAGAAAAAGGGGATAATAATTAAACGAACAACGGTTAATTTATTAGGTAAATTCAATTTGTTTCCTCCTCATAACCATTAGCGTGATTGTGTCTGGTTAGTTTGTGTCTGACCTTGCGTCCTGCTTTGGTTTACCGAAGTAGTATTATTGTTTGGACGTGTTGGCGTAGTTGTGGTCCGTTGAGTAGTTTGATTTGTAGTCGTCCGTTGAGTAGCAGATTGACCATTATTAGTTACCCGACTTGAAGATGAGCTAGTTGAAGTCGATGAGCTAGAAGAATTGCCAAAGTGAATCGTAACCGTCCGCGTATTGTTGTAGCGACCATTATTAGTAAAGTTAATCTTCTTGTTACCGATCTTCAAAGTAGTGGCTGGCGCATTACCAACCGTGATGACAACCGTATTAGCAGTTCTCTTAATAGCAACATTAGCGGTTGATTTAGCATCCATCGTCCGACTGAGGGCACTTGTACCATCAACAGTAACACTGTTCCATGCACGGCCACTAGTCTTGATTTGTAAACTAGTGTCCTTCTTTAAGGAAGCGGCATTATACGTCACACTATTGTTATTTCGACTAGCTTCTGTTAATTTGATTGCGGTATTCTTCTTGGTTGATTTGGTCGAATGCTTCTTTGCGGAACTACTGCTCTTCTTCCGACTCTCTCCTGAGACAGAAACAGAGCTATTGTCAATCTTCGTAGAAGCATCCTGGTGTCCACGGACAATCGCGGTCACCCAAATTGCTGCCAGCACAATAACAATTACGCACGCAATAATAATTGTCGGCATGTACTGACGAACCTTACTAACTCCCTGACTAACCGTTTTACGCCGGTTCGCTCGCGTCTCAACAGCTTGACTAATATGGTCGGAATATTCTTCCGTCTTTGCCTTTGGGAGCTGTTCGTTAAATTCCTTCAACAGCTCGTTGCCATCAAGGCCAACAGTGTCCGCGTATTGCTTAATAAAGGCACGGACATAAAAGTCACCCGGTAATTCATCAAACTTCTCGTCTTCAATCGCGATCAAGTACCGTTTTTGAATTTTCGTTAACTGTTGTAAATCATCTAACGTGTAGCCCTTTGCCTGACGAGCTTCACGTAACCTTTTACCAACTTGGATTTGTTGTTCATTCTCATTTTCACTCATTGTGATATCTCCATCTCTGAATTTTAATCCTACTTGCTAATTATAGCATGGCATTCCATTAATAATTATTAAGAAACTCTTGGATTAACGGTGCTGGGGAATAATTTGGAATACAGAAATTCCCTGTGAAACAATGAATCGCTTTGCAACATCATAAAGATCGTTTAACCCGATCGAGCGAAGTTCCCTAATCTCATCCATTAAATTAGCACCATCAAATAGCTTCCCTGCGTAATGGTTTGCCACTGCTTCAGGTGAATCTAGTAGACCAATTAAACGCCCAATCTCGGCATTCTTAATTCCATTAAATCTCGTTCTTGCGGCATCAATCTGTTGATTGGCGCTTTCTAAAATTGCGATCACTTCGTCCGCAAAACGTTCCATTTGATCCGTATCAGAACTAAAGTATGCAAAGTAAAAGTCGCGTTGCATTTCTAGATTATATGCAAAAGAATCATCTAGGATCTCGTTATTGTATAGGCGCAGGTAATTATCCGAAGTATCATCAAATAGCACATCCAATAATAAATCGATTGCAAGTTTATAATGCAACCGTTCATGACCATCTTCCGGCATCTCTATTCCCCGCAAACCAACAATTACTTTTGGTCGGGCAACGTCCATCGTTAGGGACCTAAACGGAATGACATCATGGGCTGTTGGATCATTTAGGTTAAAAAGTCGTTCTGGTTGAGTTGCAGGCAGAAATTGACGCCGAGATTGGTTTGACACTACCCAATCTAACGTTTCATTTGGGTCAACATTTCCAGCCAAAATGAGGTTCATGTTGCTTGGTTGATAAAATGTCTTGTACGTTTCCATTAAGTATTCAGGTGTTATCTTACTAATGCTATCAACGGTTCCTGCAATATCAATGTGCATTGGATCATGTGGATAGAGGTTACCCAAGATTCCTAAATACAGCCGCCAAGATGCATCATCATCGTACATCTTGATTTCTTGACCAATAATCCCCTGTTCTTTTTTAACAGTCTCTGCCGTAAAATACGGGTCTTGGACAAAGTCAAGCAAAACATCTAAGCTCTCATGGACGTGGCTAGTAGTTGAAAAGAGGTAGCTTGTCTGGGTAAAACTGGTAAAGGCATTTGAATCAGCACCCAACTTTCCAAATAAGTCAAACGCATCATGATCTGCCTTTTCAAACATCTTATGCTCAAGGAAGTGGGCTATTCCATCTGGAACTTTAATTGCTTCCCGCTTATCATAAGGGACAAAATGATTATCAATTGAGCCAAAATCAGTAGTAAAGATCGCATACGTTTTATGGTAACCAGTCATTGGTACCACTTGTAAAGAAAGCCCATTATCTAAAAGTTGCCGGTAGACTGGTTGATTAAATTCTTCATAAAATTCTTTATTCATATAATTTATTTTTCACCACTCAATAAATAGCTTGCCTGTAATTTAAGCATCGATGCAACTTTCATTACATCATCCCTTGTAACTCGTTTAACTTGTTCTGCAAAGTCCACCTGTTCAGGTAACGAAAGCAGCTGGTTTACAAGGCGGTGCTCTAAGATATTATTTGCTAAGTCAAATCCTGCATAATGTTGGTTGATTAGCGCATCTTGTACCTCACACATTAATTCAGCCGTAAAGTTACCATTTTGAAGCTCGTCTACTTGTTGCTGAATCATCGTTGAGGCAGTCTGGTAATCTGCGGACTGAATACCAGTTTGAACATTGATTAATCCCGAAAATGGTGCAAGTCGACTTGAGGCATAGTAAGCAAGACCTGCTTTTTCACGGACGTTCGTAAATAGTTTAGAGTATGGCGTTCCACCAAATAAGCCATTAAAGACTAAAGCTGCAGGGTATAATGGGTCACGATAATAGATTGGCAAATGGTAGCCCAGATCCAGTTTTGCTTGGTTAACTTGTTGCTGCTCCTTACGAGTAACCACGTTCTCATGGCTCTTCTGAAAGTAAAAAGGTGGCTGAGGAAGTTCTATTTCCCGATCTTTAAACGGAAGTCGCCCGATTATTGCACTTGCCTTTTCAGGATCAACATCCCCCAAGACAAAGATATCAACCTTATCCTGGTTAATCATTTGTTGATAAGTCTCTACTAAGCTTCCCGGTGTACAGTAATTAAGATCCATCTTTCTTCCGAAACTAGGGATCTTCATCACTGAGTCATCTGCGTAATAGAGCTTTAGCAACTGCTGGTTAGCATAAAACTGCTTATCATCGTACAGTGCCGTAATCGTACTAGCAAGATTATTTACCTGAAGGCGAAAAGTTGGACTATCAAATTCCCCATCATCAATTAACGGGTGAAATAGGATCTGGTTAATTAACTCGATAATTTGAGTAAATAACTCTTTTTGTGCTAACTGATCATTAATAAAGCTTGAACGTAATCGAACGGTGTGTAATTGACCAATTCGGCCAACACCAATCGAAGTAAATGTCCCGTATAGTTTGGCCATCTGACGGGCAAGTGCCGTTTGTGTCGGATAAAGGTGGGTACTTGTCTCTAATAGATTAGCAAGGAGGTTCCTTGCTGTGGCATTCGTAGTTGTCTGTGGTGTCGCAAAGTCAATCAAGATATGGGTCATCTTGAATTGCTTTGTCGGAATGATGTGCAGATCGACACCTTTAGCAAGACGATAATCCACTGATATATCTCCCTTCCCCAATGTAATTAACATTATCTCTCGAAATTAAACATACTGGTTAATGATACTTTATCACGCCCCAAATTACAAACTTTGGCTAAAATTAAAGCCCATCAAAAATGAGAACCCTAATACCTGGCAAAAGCTTCCATTAGGATTCTCTTTTCTTATATTTTTTGGTGCATTAGTCTGCACCAAGGTAATTGCTGTTTGTTCCAAACCACTTCTGGTTGATTTTCTTCAGTTCGCCGTTCTTTTGCAACTGGCCTAAACCAGCATTAATTTTTCGTTGCAATGTCTTGTCGCCTTTTCTCATTCCAACTGCGTAATATTCAACTGGAAGAGCGCTGCTTGAATAGGTCCGGTACGATGAACTATCTTTCTGGTGCTTAATGTAGTAATCAGCATACACTTGATCCATCAGAATTCCCTGAATTCGATTTGCATTCAAATCAATAAAAGCATCTGGAAAAGTATCATATAAAACAGGCTTCTTGTTCTTAATCAAATCCTTTAAGACTTTTGGTCGTTCATCCAGTGCGGTTAGTCCGGTAGATCCATTTTGTACCCCTAAGGATTTTCCTTTCATCCCCGCAAAATTCAAGATATTCGAGGATTTCTTAGTAACCAAAATTTGTTTGTTTTTTAAATAAGGACGACTAAACGCAACCTTTTTGCGTCGTGCGGGGTTAATCGAATAACCATTCCATAATAAGTCAATTGTCCCGTTTTTCAGTTCGGTTTCCTTCATTGACCAATCAATCGGCTGAAAGTCAGCCTTAATTCCATACTGCTTAAAGACTGCTCGAGCTAAATCAACGTCATATCCCACCAGCTTACCGTTTTTCTGGCGAAAGCCCATTGGGACAAAGCTATCATCCAAACCAATAATAACCCGCTTCCGCTTTTCGATTCGGTGCCAAGTATCCTGGGTATTTGCCCGTTGAGTAACATTTTCACAGCCTCCAAGAACAATAACTGGGGCAATTAGCATTAGGAGGACTAGCCAATATTTAATTTTTCGCATAGCATCCACCTCTTGTTTAATCTTGATTCTGGTCGATTGGGTTAACCTTGAGTAAGTCGTCAGCAATTTCTTCAGCAAAGTCCAAATCGTGGGTCACAACGAGCTGTGTTACACCACCCTTTTTGAGTGAAAGGATGATATTTGCAACTTCTTGACGGAGGTTCGGATCAAGGGCTGAAGTTGGTTCATCATAACAGAGAATCTTAGGCTTCATTGCCAAGGCACGGGCAATAGCAACCCGTTGCTTCTGTCCCCCAGATAGTTGCCAAGGATAAAGGTCACCTTTTGTTGATAATCCTAACTCGCCTAACAGCTTTTTAGCATTCTTTACTGCAGCTTCCTTTGACTCTTTCAAGACCATTGTTGGTGCCAACGTGATATTTTCCATCACTGAAAGATTAGGGAAGAGGTTAAAGTCTTGAAAGACAACCCCAATTACCCGATCAGATGCTCCAGTTCCTTGGGGATCAAATGGTTGACCATCCATTAGAAATTCACCGCTATCAGGTGTATCTAGTCCCGTAATGCACCGTAACAAGGTCGTTTTCCCTGCTCCAGAAGGACCAACTATGCATAAGATTTCGTCATCCCTAACGGTAAGGTTAACGTCATCTAGAATTACTCGTTCACCAAAACTCTTTTTTAGATTTTTAACTTCTAACATTGGCAATTCCTCCCTCTACTTAAAGTATGAATACCGCTTTTCAACTTGGCGTAAAATCAATGTACAGATACCAACAAGAAGCAAGTAGATTAAACCAACAAGAAGCAATGGAACTAAGGTAACATCTCGTGAGGTTGCAACATTACCGGCACGAAGAAGATCGCCAAGACCGATAACGTAAACCAATGATGAATCCTTAACCAGGTTAATAACTTCATTTCCAATTGAAGGAATCACAATTTTAACAACTTGTGGAATAATAATCTTCCGAACTGTTTGCCAGTAGTTTAACCGTAATACCTTTGCAGCTTCATATTGACCGACGCTAACCGATTGGAAACCACCACGAAAAATTTCTGCAAAATAAGCAGCGTAATTAAGAATAAAGGCAACTAAGGCTGCATCGTACCGTTGGAAAACGATTCCAATAATTGGCAACCCGTAAAAGACGAAAATTAATTGCAAAAGCAATGGGGTTCCCCGCATCAGCCAGACATAAATCTCAAGAATCCATTTAAGTGGCTTAATTTTTGAAGTTAATCCCAGACTAACAATAATTCCTAAGGGGATCGAAAGAATTAACGTCCAAAAGAAGATTTGAAGTGTTAGTCCTGCCCCCTGAATAAGTGAAGGTAATATTTGCGAAATATAATTAAATGACATTTAAAAGCCTCCTTAAATTTCAAAAGCAGTAAACAAAAATGTCCCCTTAAACTATCCCTAGTTTAAGAGGACGAGCAAGTCGTGGTTCCACCTCAGTTTATAATTACTTCACAGTAACTACCTCACGAGTTCAATCTCAGGAAAAGGAAAACGCCCTCACAGTCTCATCGACTATGAGGGCGTTTTACGCGGTTCCACCTCATGTTGTTGTTTTCTCACAAAAACAACCTCAGTAAGTTCATTAATTAAACTCCGCGCTGTAACGGGCTACCCCGGATCCACCTACTTAATTCAACGGATCAACTTGCAGATGTGATTCAAGAAAACTAACTCATCCGCTTCCCATCATCACGAACTTTCTTTAGGGTTAGTTAATTCTTTACTAGTCTGTTCATTGCCTTTTGATATTGTCATGTATAGTACACTTGATATTTAACTTTGTCAATCCTTTTTCTAAGACTTTTTAGTTTTTAAAGCCCAAGTATAGATAGATTGAATTGGCCAATAAAGGACAACAAAATAAACTAAGTTAAGGGCAAGGGTTGGTGCCAAAGTATATATAAGGAAGTCCCCAACGTTCATGTGGGTGATCCCAACTAATGAGTATGCCCAATAGGTTAGTGTTATAAAGGCCAAAATATCAATAAAGAAGATCATGATAATTGTCAAAAACGATTGACTAAAGTATCTCGAAAGAATTTTAGTAAGTTCGACAATTAACGGAAAGAGGAAAATATCTAATCCCAAAATACCGGTGAAGTAAACGTCAAAGACAATCCCTGCCAAAGCTGCAAAGGGGATCAATGGGATCTCAATGTTCTCTTCAAAATAGTAAGATAACACTAGCCAAAGCAAAACTAATTCACTCATCATCGAGTAAGGATAACTGAAAAATAACTTTGACCAAACATTACTCAATGCACCATCTAAAAATAATGCGATAAAAAGTCCAAGCGGAAATACATACCTTAATCGCGATAATCGATACATAAGCTCACCTCGATTAAGCCGGTTCTGCAACCGTTACAATGTTAACATCATTCAGGTCAGCAGCAGGTTTAATGTAAACCTTTTGAGCTAGTCCATAGTCATCTTTCCCCACACGGGTTACACGACCAACGTACAAGCCCTTAGGAGTCACTCCACCCATACCGCTAGTCATTACCTTGGTCCCCTTCTTTAACTTAGCTTTGGAACTAACCTGTCCCATTACCAGTTCATCTGTCGAGGCATTGTAATCGGTAATAATTCCGTTAACGTTTCGTCCATTCGAACCATCAATAACGACAGCAAAGCGGTTAGCTGATTCACCAGTATTACTTAATAGCTCAACCTTACTATTAGTTTTATTTACCTCACTAATCCGACCAATTAAGCCACTACCACTCATTACAGGCATATTTTTCTTGATTCCGTTAGATTGGCCTTTATTAATTACCAATTGCTTTTGCCATGACGAAGGAGTCCGCATCATTACTGAAGCAGTAATCGTGTTGTAATCAGTTAATGACTTATTCAGCTTCAACTCTTGCTTGAGTTCTTTATTTTCCTTCGCCAAAGTCTGATCGCGGACCTTGGTTTGTGCTAAATCTGTTACCTGTTGCTTTAGCTCACGATTCTCTGAATACGTGTTCATTAATTGACCAACAGAACTAAAGCCCCCCTGAACTGCATTCACGGGGAGAGCGACGATCCTGTCAACAAAACCGACAATATCATTTCCAAATTGTTGGATCAAGGGTGGGGTGTCTCGGCGGTTACGCATCGAAACCGAACCAGCCATCAACCCAAAACAAGCAATTAAAATTAGCACAAGGATAACAAGCCGTCGATTGGAAAAAAACTTGCGCATTTTATTCCTCCAGCATTACGTTACTAAGTAATAAGAAAGAGCTGGACAAAACAAATCGTTTTGCGACCAGCCCCATCCAATTACTTATTACTTCTTTTTCATTACATCGATACTCTTCAATGATTCACCAGTACCGGTTGCAACACAATCAAGCGGATCGTTAGCAATAAATACAGGAACCTTTGTAGCATCAGCAATTACATCAGGTAAGTGCTTCAATAGTGCACCACCACCAGTGAGGACGATTCCATGGTCAATAACATCAGCAGCAATTTCTGGTGATGTTTCTTCCAACGTTCCCTTAATTGCATCAATAATTGAATTAACAACATCTTGCAAGGCAACTGAAACATCCTTTGCGGATACTTCCATGGTCTTTGGCAATCCAGTTACTAGATCACGACCACGAACCTCAGTCGAACCCATTTCACTAGCAGCATCAACTGAAGCAGAACCAATGTCCCACTTAATCTTTTCGGCAGTCCGTTCCCCAATTAAGAGGTTCATGTTTTGCCGAACATATTGGGCAATGGCATCGTTCATTTCATCCCCAGCCATCCGAATTGAACGACTAGATACGATTCCCCCAAGAGAAATGGTAGCAACATCAGTAGTCCCACCACCAATATCAACAACCATACTTCCGGTTGGGTCCATTACTGGAAGACCTGCACCAATTGCAGCAGCAAATGGTTCTTCAATAACGTAAGCGTCTCGAGCCCCCGCAACACGGGTAGCATCAATAACAGCCCGCTTTTCTACTTCAGTAATTCCGCTTGGAACACATACCATAACGTATGGCTTCCCGTTTGAACTACCCAAAGCCTTTTCAATGTAATACTTCATCATTGCAACGGTCGTATCGTAATCAGCAATTACTCCATCCTTCATTGGTCGAATGGCTGTAATACTGCCTGGGGTCCGACCGATCATATCACGAGCATCTTTACCAACAGAAATAACTTCGTTGGTCTTAGTATTCCGAGCAACAACTGATGGTTCACGCAATACGATTCCTTTGCCTTCAACATACACAATTGTGTTTGCTGTTCCGAGGTCGATGCCAATATTTTTGGTTCCGATTCCTAGCAATCTGCTTCTTCCCTTCATTTAGTAAATTAATTTTTATCTAATATCGAGCATATTATACCATAGCAAAAAGCCATATACGAACTTTAATATACATAATAAATCGACCGAAAAGACTAATTTACAAATAAATTAACGTTTTCTTTAACTTTTTGGCCCATCATCTTTTCGAAATGCCTGGTTTTCTCGCCAACTAAAGTAATTGTCTCGAGCAACAATCAGAAAATCAAGGAAGGTCAATCCCAAAAGCTTGCACCCATTCTCTAATCGTTTAATCATCGCCATATCAGCTGCTGAAGGTTCAACGGTACCAGATGGATGGTTATGAACTACCGCTATTCCATGAGCCGACTGCAATAAAGCCCGACGAAAAATCTGATCAGGATAAACATTGCATTCACTTAGGCCACCCACAAACATCTTTTTAATATCAATAATATCGTTATGGATATCAGTACCAACAACGAACAAGCTCTCTTGGCTCTCGCCGCTCAACCGATCCATCATTTCGGTACTTAGCAGCTGACTCGAATATGCATGACCAAGTAACGGCGCCTTGCTGCGAACTACCAGCGTTCCTAGTTCAATTGCCGCTAATAAAAGTTCCATTTGCTCGCCGCCATTGTCGAGTAGTTCTTCTTTTTCATCGCTTGTCATATTCTTAACCGCAACCGGAGTCGGATAACGTTTAACGAATTGTCTAAAAAGAACATTACCCTCCTCGCTACCGTCAATTAAGAAGCGACCAACAAGTTGTAAATAGTGAGTTGATTCTGCTGAAAACATAAATAAAAAATCTCCTTTTTCCCATTCTATTTATATATAACGGAAAAAAGAAAGATTTGCACTAATTTATTTTAAAATTTTTCGAATTTCTGAAATAAAGTAAAGAGATCCCGTTACCAGCATAACATCATCCGAGCCTAATTCTTGAGATAATTTAACAAAGCCACTTTGCCAATTTTCAGCAATCTGTACTGGATACTTAGTTTTTAACTCACTAATAACGTCAGCTAAATTCGCGCTTGGCCTTTTAGGGCCGGGACCGGAAAAGTTAGTAACCATCAGGTGAACATTCCCCAGACTTGCAAGTTCACCAAGCATTAAATCGTACTGCTTGTCAGCAAGAATTGCGACCAAAATATATATTTCACGATCACTAAAATCATCACGAAGCGTTTTTACCAGTGCTTGCATTCCCGGAAGATTATGGGCGCCATCCAACAATACTGGAGGTTCATCAATCACTAACTCCATCCGACCAGGCCAGCTTGTTGTCATCAAGCCCTTTTTGAGATCAGCGACGTTGATCGGAATCCCCAGCTTGGTTAAGGTTAACTGGGCTGTTGTTATCGCTATCGCTGCATTTCCCACTTGGTAGTCACCAGCTAGGCTTAAGGATGCGTGAAATTGGTGGAGCTTTCCGCCATTATATTCAATTTCAGCGTTAACTGCATGCTGGTTAACCTTCCTTGCAGAAAATTCTTTTCCTAGCTCATATATTGATGAATGTTTTTCCATTGCTGTCTTCAAAATGACATCTCGCGCTGAGTCAGGAAGTTGACCAATCACCGTCGGCACGCCTTCCTTAATAATTCCGGCCTTTTGATCAGCAATCTTTGCTAGGGTATTTCCTAAGTATTTCATGTGATCCCAGCCAACAGTCGTAATTACACTAACCAACGGCAAGATTACATTAGTCGAGTCATAGCGTCCGCCAATTCCAACTTCTAAGATAACTAAATCAGGCTTTTTTTCGGCAAAGTAACAAAACATAATCGCAGTATCAATTTCAAATTCAGTTGGTCCACCAGTCGCCAATTCTTGATCTAATTGATGAACCACCGGCTCGATCTTCTGCGTAATCCTAGTTAAATCCGCGTCACTAATCTGTTCCGCATTTAATTCAATTCGTTCGTTAAAACGAGTAATAAATGGTGACGTAAAACTCCCAACGTTCAGTCCAGAATCAATCAGCATTTTACGAAGCATGGCAACGGTTGAGCCCTTACCATTAGTCCCCGTTACATGAACATATTTCAAGCCATCTTGTGGATTCCCAAGCCGTTTTAAGAAAAGGCGCATCCGGTCTAGCGTTGGAATCTTCTTAAATTTTGTCCGACCATGAATAAAGTTCAAGGCATCAGCATATGACTCAATCATTTTATCTTCCTTCTTCTAATAGCTTATTAATACCACATCTTACCATAGATTAAGGTATCGGAGGGTGAAATCCGCAACATAATAAAAACAACCTAAGATTAGTCCAGAACGAAAATAATCTTAGGTTGTTTCTTAATTTTAATGGAGCTAGCTATTGAATGCAACGTAGCTGAGATCGGCTCAGCCTAACCTTCCTCGAGCTAGTTTTAAATGCGGCATAGTCTAAACATGCTTCGTCCGAGTTTCCTAGAGCTAGCAACCTCCTTCCTAGGCGCAAGTCGCCTTCGTCAGGAGAAATTGCTAGCCTTCCGGAAACTCTTCGGGGCGAAAGCACTCTCTTCAATTCTAATGATACAAATCAAAACGGCCCTTGGCAAAGAGTTCTTTTAGACCACCAACTTCGAGGAGTGAACGGTTAGCAATCATTTTCTTCATGAATGAACCGATGTATCCCTTAACTTCGTGGCCCATGGCAACACCAAAGCCACGTGTGTTACCAACGGAGGCAACGGTACCAAGTGACTTGTAAGTGTAAGGTTCGCTTAGACGTTCGCCCTTTTTAATCCGGGAAGCCAAGTCTTCTGCAGCATAATCAGCCATTGAAAGGGCCAACTGTGCCGTTGTTGGATATGGACGAGGAGAACCTGGTGCCATTACAGCGGCCACATCCCCGATAATGTAGAGGTCGTCATGATCAGGATCGTTCAAGTGATCAGTAACAACAACCCGACCACGACGTTCGTTAAATCCTGATTCAGCCATTACTGGACTACCACTAACACCGGTTGTCCAAATGATGGTACCAGCGGTCATTGATTCATCACCGTTTCCACGACCATGTTGGTAAATAACCGTGCTTGGCTTAATCCGTGAAATCAAGCAACTAGTGTGCAAATGAACACCGAGTTTCTTAACAAGGGCAACACCATAATCTGCTAAGTCTTGGTTAAACATTGGCAAGAGTCGTTCTGAAGCTTCAATAAGGTCAATTTGAATATCTTCAGGATTTACTCCGGCAAGTTGAGCATAGCGAGGACGTGCATCAACCAAAGCTCCCGCCAATTCGATTCCGGTAAAACCAGCACCACAAACGATAATCTTCAAATCGTCTGGGTTCTTGGTGATCTTGTAATCCTTCATCTTGTCGATAATGTGACTGTGAATTTCAAGTGATTCCTTAACGTTAGTCATTTGGAGAGCATTTTCCTTAGCTCCTTCAATCCCGAACGTTTCGGAAGTGAAGCCAAGACTAACAACACAGTAATCATAATCTAATGGCTGTTCACGATGAGCTAATTCAACCGTCTTGTCATCAGGGTTAATCTTAACAACTTCATCTTGAATGAAGGTGGTTACTTTAGAGTCAATTAAATCACTAACCTGGTAAGAAATCTTTGCAGGAGGAACGTTTCCCGCAGCAACTTCATGGAGGTCAGTTGCTTCATAGTGGTAGGTGTTCTTGTCAACTAACACAATCCGTCCTTCACCTTTTAGCTTCTTTTGGAGGAGGACAACTGTCTTCAAGCCAGCATAACCAGCACCCAATACAACAATCTTCTTCATAAATAATTCATCCCCTATTTAATTACTAGTATAGAACATTATCAGTAAACTATCCTGTTTTTACAAACCTTGATCTGCTTTTTTCAACTTTTGATAGTGAGTATTATTCTTCCACAATTCTTGTGGTGTCCCACTCATTGTTATTTTACCATTTTCAAGGAAGATTACGCGATTCATTGCATCGATTCCCTGTAAATGGTGAGTGATCCAAATAAGTGTCTTTCCGGCTAATTCGTTCATAAAAGTATCAATTACCTGTTGCTCCGTTAATGGATCAAGACCAACAGTCGGTTCATCAAGAATAACAATTGGAACGTTCTTCAGGAGGATCCGGGCCAATGAGAGCCGGTGCCGTTCACCACCAGAAAAGATAAGACCAGCTTCACCAATTTTGGTGTTCAGTCCTTCAGGTAATTGACGAATTTTCTGTTCAAGGCCAACCCGCTTCAAGACGTCCCAAACATCATCCTCAGTAGCATTTTCGTTACCCAAACGAATATTATTCAGGACGGTCGTATTGAATAAGTATGGCGACTGGTGAACAACGCCAATGTAATCAGCAATCTGGTCACCAAACTGGTCGGTTTCCTCATTATTGATGGTAATCTTTCCGGCAGTCGGTTTAAGGTCTCCACGAATTAAGCTTGCTAAGGTACTCTTACCGGCACCGCTCCGTCCAAGGATCGCGAGCTTTTCACCTGGCTTAATGTGAAGGTTCAGGTTATCAATAATCAGCTTAGATTTAGCCGAATACTTAAAACTAAGGTTATCCACATTAATCTGGTATGGAGCATTAATCTGTGGGCTCTTCTTTACTGCCGTGCTTGGCTCTGGCAGACTATTTAACCGGTTCAAGGAGTCGGTATAAACATTTGTTTGTTGAGCTGCTGCTGGTAATCCGGCTAACGCTTCGTCCAACGGGAAAACACAAAGGACAAATGCGGCAATCCAGTTTGCACCCCAATGTCCACCAAAGTGAGCTGATCCCCAAACCACCAATGATATAACTATTAGTAAAATCATCATTTGGAGAACAAAGTCACGTAGGTTATTAAAGCGATGCATTGACTTTTGCGAACTCAAAAGCTTCTTCTCATCCACATCGTGACGCTGGATATACTTTGCCGAATTTCCAGAAAGGACCCAATCAGTAATTCCCATTACGTTATCAGTAAGATCAGAGTAAAGCCGATTGGTTGCTTGCTTTTCTTGCTCCTGTCGTGCCCCATTAACCAAGATTGACCACACTGGAATACCAAAAATGATTAACCCAAATAAGATTAACATTAGCAATCCCATCCATGGTGTTAAAGCACCAAGCGCGATGACAATGATTAGGTACAAGCCACAAGCTACTAGCATTGGAAAAATAGTTCTCAAATATAAGTTTTGAATGTGGGCAACGTCTTCGGAAAGCAAGCCTAAAATATCACCAATCCGGTACTTACTATTGAAAAACACGGCATCTTTTTCAAGTGAATCATAGAGCTTTTTCCGGAACATCGAGGTCATCTTAAACACCCAGTTATGGCTGGTAAGTCGTTCAGCATAGTGAAAAACCGGTCGAAAGATCCCGAACGCCCGAGTTAAAACAATTGGGACATAAACAAGTAGAATGTTAAACGGCATCGTTGCACACTTACTGATCAGGTAACCGGCCGTAAACATCAATCCACCAGCACAGACGAACGTTAAGATCCCTAACATAATTGCTAAAGTCAACGTCCACCGATATTTCTTTAGAAAAGGACGTACCCAGCGATCATGACGGAGGGCTTTTAATAATGGAATTTTATTCATCATTTTTCCTCCTTTGAACGGTCAAATACCAAGTCTGTAAAGTAACCTGGTTTGGCCATTAATTGATCATAGGTTCCCTGCTCAATCACTTGACCATGTTTCATCACAACAACATAGTCCATTTGCTTCATCCAGTGGAGACGGTGAGTAGCAAACAGGACCAAGTGATTCTTCATAATCGGGATCATCCGTTCCTTTAATTCTAGCTCGGTTTCAATGTCCAGGTGAGCAGTTGGTTCATCTAAAATTAAGATCCGACGAGAATGATCCAGGAAGGCCCGTGCTAACGCAATCCGTTGCGCTTGACCACCACTTAGTTGCCGATGTCCCTTACCAATCATCGTGTCAAGGCCATCCGGCAATTCTGCCACTAATGAGGTTAAACCCATAATTTCAACGGCTTGATTAACCTGCTCTTGGCTAACATCTGGCGTATAAAAACTAATATTATTGCGTAAAGTATCATCAAAGATATACGGATCCTGAGGGATATATATAATTTGTTTTTGCCAGTCTTCAATATTTAATGTCTTAACTGACTGTCCCTGAATTTTAATTGTCCCTGCCGTTGGCTGAAGGAAGCCCCCTAATAAGTTAATCAAAGTTGTCTTCCCTGCACCACTCATACCAACAATTCCGACTTTCTGAAAGCCATGAAGGTGTAAGTTAACAGGCGCTAATTTGCTTCCGTGCTCGTATTGAAATTCGACATTTTGTAATTCGAGCTGACTGTTTGCCTGCCATTGTTTAATATCAACGTGTGGCTCTGGCGGAACTTCTTCTTGCAAAATCTTTTCAACAGCATGAAACGAATTTTTTCCGTTAAGGGTCGCATGATAATCATTGGCAAAGTTACGAATCGGCATGAAGTACTCCGGAGCTAAAATTAAAATCCCTAAAGCTGGGAAAAGTAGCAGCCGGCCGTCGATTAATCGTAATCCAAGGAAGACCGCCAAAACGGCAATCGAGAGGGTTGTGAAAAAGTCGAGAGCAAAGGTTGATAACATTGCAACCCGAATAACACTCATCGTCGACTTTCGGAAACGTTCACTTGAACGGAAAATACTCTTTGAATACTTTTTACTCAAGCCGAAGTACTTTAATGTATCAATTCCCCGAAGTGAATCAATAAAGTGGTTTGATAGCACCTGGAAACTAGCGTACTGGCGGTCAGCTTTTGCCTTCGCCGCATAACCTAAAATAATCATGAAAAGAATGATTAACGGGTACACGAGTAACATTACCAGACCGGATATCCAATCTAGCCAGAAGCAAACAATTAACAGCATTACCGGGATAATCATCATGCTAACAAACTTGCTAAAAAGGAGGTTAATATAGTTTTCTACTTCAGAAATACCATCTAGAGTTAACGTAACAATATTTCCCGTCCCCTGTTGTTGAACAAGTTGGGGGCCCAACTTAAACAATTTTGCCAATAACTGTTGACGTAAAGATTGCGCGGTCTTTCGTGCATAGTTGTCAAGCAGAATCGTATCAAGCCAATTAATAATATGCCGTCCCGTAAAGCAAGCAATAAATGTAGCTAGCCAGGTCCATTCATGAATCAATGAGTGACCCGACCAAAGGTTAGTTAATAATAAAGCTAAAGAAATCGCTTGACCAATGATAAGAAAAGCTTGTAGGACGTAAAACCCTACAAGCTTTATCATGATCTGTTTGCTCCCCTTAAGCGTGAAGAGTAATCGATCAATCATAGTGCTTACTTAGCCTCCGTAACTACTGGCATTGCAATCCGCTTCCGGAAGATCCAGTATGCCCAGATCGTGTAAGCAAGAACAAATGGCAATAAGCAGCATGTAGCAATTGTCATTACTGTCAATGTGTACTGAGTTGATGATGCATTCTGAATTAATAAGTCATAACGTGGGCTAATTGAACTGATTAGTACCCGTGGGAATAAACCAATAAATAGTAATGCAACCAGTGCAACTAACGTTAAACCACTAGAAATAAATGCGGTCAATTCCTTACCCTTAATAGCAGCAACTTGAGCAATAATAGTCAAAACAACCATCACAACTAATAGTGTAATTATTGCTACTGGGTGAACCTTGATGAAGTCAGTCATAAAGATAAGCATCAAGGCGAAGACAATTAATCCAAGATAGAGAACCCAGTATAAGAATTGTGCAACGTTATTTGCCCGTTGACGAATATCTCCCGCGGTCTTCAATGCGATGTAGTTAAGTCCATGAAGGTAAGTTAAGAGTGTTAATGCAACACCACCAACAACTGAGAACCAGTTAATGTAGTCAAAGAATGTTGCGTGGAAGTTACCATTAGCATCAATTGGCATTCCTTGGATCATACTAATAAACATAACCCCGAGGAAGAATGGTGCCATAAAGCTACCAAGTCCAAGTGCTCCATCCCAAATCCGTTTCCGTGGCATTGGTGACTTTGAACGGAATTCGAAAGAAACACCACGAATAATTAGGCCAACTAGGACAAGCATCAGGATAATGTAATAACCACTAAATAGGCTCGCGTACCAATATGGGAAGGAGGCAAACATTGCCCCACCAGCAGTAATTAACCAAACTTCATTACCATCCCAAACAGGACCAATTGTCCGAACCATTTGGTCTCGCTCAGCCTCATCACTGCTTAGCGTAACGGTTGCCATTCCAACTCCGTAGTCAAATCCGTCCAGGAAGAAGAAGCCGGCAAAGAGAACGCCAATCAGGAAAAACCATAATAATTGGAGAAAACTCATTTAGAACGCCTCCTTATCGAATGGATCAAGAACCTTCTTGAATTTTGGCTCTATCATTTGAGTTGGATCCTTCTTAAGTTCGTGAACAACTAAACCGATCATTGTAATTGCCAAAACGGTAAAGAGGACGAAGTAAACGATGTTCGACGTTAATAATGATGCTACCGAAACGTTTGGCGAAACACTTTCTTGAATCGTAAAAAGTCCGTAAACCGTCCATGGATCACGACCAAATTCAGTAACAAACCATCCAGCAGTGTTAGCCATAAATGGTAGGAACGTCGTCAAAGCAAGGATCCATAACGTCCACTTGTGCTTGTACAGATATCCGGACTTTTCTCGGCTCATAATCAAGCCAACGAATGAAACTAAAATAATCCATGCAGAAATTGCACACATAATCCGGAAACTATAGAACAATGTGTTTACTGGTGGATAGTAATCAATATTCTTACCATACTTCTTCTTAAACTGAGCATTCAGTTCATTCATCCCGGTAACTGCACCAGTCGTCTTGTGGTAAGACAAAATACTTAACATATCAGGAATATCGATATTATCTTCAACCTTATGTTCTTTCGTATTAGCAATTCCAACTACTGTCCATGGCGCATGCTTACCAGTAGTAGTGTAAACATCTTCAGTGGCAGCAAACTTCATTGGCTGTTCCTTAACAAGGTACTGCATCTGCATATCACCAAGAACTAAGCCAAAGATTGCAAAGATCAGTGATATCCACAAGCTAAGATGCATTGTCTTCTTGTAAATAGTCCGTGCTTCACTAGAAAGTTCACGCTTCTTTAATAATTGAAAGGCAGTTAAGCCAGCGAAAATAACGCCACCCATCATAATGGCATTCAAAATCACGTGACCGAATTCAAACCATAATTGTGGATTCTTCAATAAGGCACCAAAATCAACCATTGTTGCTCGGCCACCACGAATTGCGTAGCCAACTGGATGCTGCATAAATGAGTTAGCAGTTAAAATCCAAAGAGCTGAAGTAAGTGAACCAAAACTGGTCATCCAAATAAAGAAAGCATGGAGTCCTGGCTTTACTTTATCCCAAGTAAAGATCCAAAGACCAATAAACGTAGATTCAATAAAGAATGATAGCAAAGCTTCCAAGGCTAATGGAGCACCGAAGATATCCCCCATAAACCGAGAATAATCAGACCAGTTCATCCCAAATTGGAACTCTTGAATAATACCTGTAACAACACCGACAGCAAAGCTCAACAGAAAGATATTTCCCCAGAACTTTGTCATTTTTTTGTATGATTCATTCTTAGTATGAACATACATTGATTCCATAATGGCAACAATAAACGCTGTTCCAATTGTAAATGGAACAAAGAAGAAGTGGTATACCGTCGTCATTGCAAACTGAAATCGTGCAAGACTAAGAATACTCATAACAAAAACCTCCCTCCAAAGTAATAATGTACGTGAAACCGTTATCTTGTTTCATTCATCTTTAATCATAATACTATTGATAAATAATTACAATTTTTATTACTAATTATTTCAATCTTTTTTCAAATCAAATCGCTTGAATTTGCTGTATTCTTCATCTTATCAAATGATATGTAATTTAGAAATTAACGGTAAAAAAATAGGGCCAGAGAGTAAGCAAATGCTTATTCTCTGGTCCCATTTAAGCCTTCAATAATAAATATTTTTTGTAATCCGGCACATAACTAAGCATCCTGCAGTGAAGCTAAACGATCCTTTGCTGCATCAAGCTTTTGCTGCCATTCCTTAGCCTTTGTCCGTTCTTCTTCAACAACCTTCTCAGGGGCGTTCTTAATAAAGTTCTCGTTGCCCAGCTTCTTTGAAGAACGTTGAACTTCCTTTTCAAGGTTAGCAATTTCTTTCTTCATCCGCGTTCGCTCTTCATCCAGGTCAACTAATTCCGCCATTGGAATATCAACTTCGGCTCCAGTCAAGATCCCGGATAAGGCTAGTTTAGGAGTCTCAACGTCAGTACCAATAGTTAGCTTTTCAGGATGGCAGAAGCGATCAATGTAATCCTTGTTTGCCTCAAAGATTTCGCCAAGGTGATCGTTTTCAACCTTAATAATCAGATCAACTGGCTTTGACATTGGTGCATTCGCCTGGTTACGGATGTTCCGAACAGCAGTAATCAATTCAATCAGGTGACTCATCTGTTCAGTAGCAGTTTCATCATCAAATTCATCATGGGCAACTGGGTAATCAGCAACCATAATTGACTTACCATCATGTGGCATTGATTGCCAAAGCTTTTCGGTAACAAATGGCATAATTGGGTGCATCAACTTCAGAATTTGGTCGAGAACATAACCAAGAATGTTCTTTGTGTTGGTCTTCTCTTCGTCGGTCCCGTTATTTAACTTCTCCTTGGTCATTTCGATGTACCAATCACAGAAGTCGTTCCAAATAAAGTTATACAATGCTCGACCAGCTTCACCAAATTCAAACTTCTCGAATTGAGCATTAACCTGCTTAACTGTTGCATTCAAGCGGCTTAGGATCCACCGGTCTGCCAAATCCCACTTATCCTTATCAGGAAGAACGGGTGCCGGCATTTCACCAAGGTTCATGATAACGTAACGACTAGCGTTCCAAATCTTGTTAATAAAGTTCCAAGCGGCATCCATCTTTGTGTAGCTAAAGCGGATATCTTGTCCAGGAGTAGAACCGGTAATTAAGAACCACCGTAATGCATCAACACCATACTTCTTAATCACGTCCATTGGATCAATTCCGTTACCAAGAGACTTACTCATCTTCCGTCCCTGTTCGTCACGAATCAACCCGTGGAGAAGGACATTCCTAAATGGTGCCTTACCGGTAAATTCTAGTGATTGGAAGATCATCCGGGAAACCCAGAAGAAGATAATGTCATACCCAGTAACCAAGGTGTTGGTTGGGAAGTAGCGTTTGAAGTCAGCAGAATCGGTATCTGGCCAGCCCATTGTTGAGAATGGCCAAAGAGCACTAGAGAACCAAGTATCAAGGACATCCTTATCTTGTTCCCAATTTTCGGCATCTTTTGGTGCTTCCATTCCAACGTAAACTTCGCCGGTCTTCTTATTGTACCAAGCAGGAATCCGGTGTCCCCACCATAATTGACGGGAAATAACCCAATCATGAATATTTTCCATCCATTGGGTAAAGGTATGTTCAAACCGTCCCGGAATAAAGTTAACCCGATCATCAGTTTCCTGGTTCTTCAAGGCGGCTTCTGCCAATGGCTTCATCTTAACAAACCACTGGGTTGAAAGACGGGCTTCAACTTGAACACCAGTCCGTTCTGAGTGACCAACTGAGTGAACAATTGGGTCAATCTTCAACATGTAATCTTGATCCTCAAGATCCTTCACCATGGCTTTCCGGGCTTCAAAACGATCCATCCCTTGGTACTTACCGGCATTTTCGTTCATTGAAGCATCTTCGTTCATGGTGTTTAATTCTGGAAGATTGTGACGCTTACCAACTTTAAAGTCGTTTGGATCATGGGCTGGAGTAATCTTAACCATCCCAGTACCAAAGTCTGGTGTTACGTAATCATCGGCAATAATTTCAATTTCCCGGTCAACTAACGGAACACGGACATGCTTACCAACCAAGTCCTTGTAACGTTCATCATGAGGGTTAACGGCAACTGCTTCATCCCCGAACATTGTTTCTGGACGAGTAGTAGCAATTTCAATGTAATCCTTACCGTTAAAGGTCGTGCCATCAGTAAATGGATACTTAACGTGGTAGAAAGCACCTTTGTCGTCCTTGTGAATAACTTCAATGTCTGACAAGGCAGTCCGTGCTTGTGGATCCCAGTTAATAATGTAGGTTCCCCGGTAAATCAAGCCCTTCTTGTAAAGTTCAACGAAGACCTTGCGAACAGCCTTATTCAATCCCTTATCAAGGGTAAACCGTTCCCGATCGTAATCAACGGAAATCCCCATCTTAGCCCACTGCTTGTGGATAATATCGGCATATTCGTCTTTCCAATCCCAAACTTGTTGGACAAACTTTTCCCGACCTAAATCATAACGAGAAATTCCTTGCTTACGAAGACGGGCTTCAACCTTGGCCTGGGTAGCAATTCCAGCGTGATCCATCCCTGGAAGCCAAAGAACATCGTATCCTTGCATCCGCTTTTGACGGATAATCATGTCTTGTAAGGTCGTATCCCAGGCATGACCTAAGTGTAATTTACCAGTAACATTCGGTGGTGGAATAACGATCGAATATGGATGTGCCTTTTTATCGCCACTTGGCTTGAATAAGCCTTGATCAATCCACCATTGATAACGACCAGCTTCAACAGCAGTGGGGTCATACTTAGTGGACATTTCTTTATCTGTACTCATTGAGTAGTCCTCCTCTAAGATATTTTACGTTGAAAAGAAAAGAACCCGTCCTAAGTATATAGGACGAGTTCCGCGGTACCACCTATTTTAGGCTACACTGACTGTGTAACCTCACTCATTCATTTTATAACGGTAAAATGAACCGTTCCAACCTACTATTAGTTCAGCCAGAGTGCTACCAAATTACTTTCATTAATTATCATCTAGGAACTTCTCATCAACCGTTCCCTTTCTGTTAAGAAGATAACCAACTACTCTTTTGATCAACGCATTTACTATTTGTTTGTTATGATAGCCAATTTAAAAACCAGCGTCAAGCAGAAGTTTAAAGAAGTTCAGCAAAAACATCCTCATTTTGATTCAAGAAGTCTTCGCCTGAGTGAATTTCCGTAATTTCAATTCCATCAAGCGCACGTTTAATTAGGCCGTCAATGTCTAAGCGTTCTTCGTATTTACGTGTCTTTTCAAGGTTTGGCTTGGTCTTTGGCGAAGGTGGTGTAAAGACAGTACAGCAGTCTTCATATGGCAAAATCGAAAGATCGTAAGTGTCAATTTTCTTCGCTACATCGATAATTTCGGTCTTATCATAAGAAAGCACTGGCCGTAATACCGGCAAACTAGTAACATCGTTAATTACTAACATACTCTCCATTGTTTGCGACGCCACTTGTCCCAAGGATTCACCGTTAAAGATCGCCAAGCCATGCCGTTTCATTGTAATCGCCGCTGCTAACCGAAGCATCATCCGCCGTTGAACAGTCATCAGGTAACCTTCTGGAATCTTCTCCTTAACGGTTTCCTGAATTTCAGCAAACGGCACCTGAATAAAACGAATACTCCCGCTATAACGAGCAAGCTTACTGGTTAATTGCTTGGCCTTAGCAAGTGCCTGAGGGCTAGTGTACGGCGGACTAAAGAAGTGAACCATTTCCATGGAAACACCACGCTTCATCCCTAGGTATGCTGCAACTGGTGAGTCAATCCCACCTGAAAGCATCATCATTCCTTTACCGGCAGTGCCAACTGGAAGTCCTCCCGCACCCTTAATCGTTTCACTTGAAAGGAAGATCCCGTTCAAGCGAATCTCAACCCGGATGGTTAAATCTGGGTTATGAACATCGACCTTTAACAAGTCAGGAAACTTTTCTAAAAGGTAGCCTCCTAATCGATCATTCATTGCAAACGTATCAATTGGAAATTTGTGATCCGACCGTCGGGTATTAATCTTAAACGTAACTGGTGATTTAACCTGTTCCCGAACCATCTGTTCAGCTGCTTTTGCGGTCGCTTCAAAGGTCTTTTCAACCCTAATTGAAGGAGAAAAGTTCTGAATTCCAAAAACATCCTGTAACCGATCCATGACCTGGTTATAGTCAGCACCATTTAACTCAACGTGAAGACGATCACGTTGGGCATGAACCTTAACCTGTTCAAAGTGGTGAAGGGCTTTACGAACGTTTGCTCCCAGACGATCAATGAAATTTTTCTTGTTATGGCCCTTAGTCGATAGTTCGCCATACCGGACCATAATCTCAGTGTAATCCACTAGTATTCCTCCCTCCTACTCAATAATTTTCTTAAAGCCAGCATAGAGCTTATCAAAAGTCTCGTTAAACTGATCAGCTTCTTCTAGTGTATTCTGGTCACCTAAACTAATTCGAACAGCACTGGTTGCCTCTTCTTCGGGGACCTTCATTGCTGCAAGAGTTCCTGCTTCAGAATGTTTCTTTGAGGAACAAGCACTAGTAGTTGAAATGTAAATTCCTTGATCCTCAAACGCATGAACAATCGTCTCCCCACGAACGCCAACAATGGCAAAGCAAAGGATATGCGGAGCAAAGCCCTGATCCCGACCAGAGAAGATCTTAACGTGATCAAATTGCTTAATGTGATCATAGATCCGTTCTTTAATCGCTTGTTCTCGCTTAATGGCAGCTGATTCGCCCTCTTTAACCAGGCGGATTGCCCGGGCCATTGCAACATCACCAGGGGTATTTTCAGTTCCACTTCGAAGGCCACGTTCTTGACCCCCTCCGGCAACTAATGGTGCCAGCTTTCGACCGGCCTTAACATAAACAAAACCAGTCCCCCGTGGAGCGTGGAACTTGTGACCAGAGAAC
The DNA here is from genome assembly GCF_022651205.1 of Limosilactobacillus sp. Taxonomy (GTDB): domain Bacteria; phylum Bacillota; class Bacilli; order Lactobacillales; family Lactobacillaceae; genus Limosilactobacillus. The sequence continues at coordinate 16,406 of NZ_JALCQI010000006.1, read as the reverse complement.
GTTGCAAAGTCAACTCGGTCGCTAAAGACTGCATCATCAATTCCCTTGCCAATTGCTTGAACTGCATCGACGTGGAAGTGAATGTTTGGGTAGTCTTTTAAGATCTCACCAACTTCTTTAATCGGTTGAATTGTTCCGATCTCATTATTTACTGCCATGATTGAAACTAAAATAGTGTCAGGACGAATTGCAGCTTTTAAGTCAGCTGGATCAATTCTTCCCTCCTTATCAACTGGAAGGTAGGTAACATCAAAGCCAAGATCCTTTAACTGTTCAGTTGGGTTACGAACAGCTGCATGCTCAACGGAAGTCGTAATAATGTGCTTGCCGAAGCGTTGTTTAGCCATCGCAGTTCCCTTAACTACCCAGTTATCTCCTTCAGAACCGCCACTAGTAAAAATGATTTCACCAGGATTAACGTGAAACAGGTTGGCGATTTGCTGTCGGGCCTGTTCCAATAAATTCCAGGCTTCTTCACCAAAATTATGGAGACTGCTTGGGTTACCCCAAATCTTCTGACTAACCGTATTGTAAGTTTGGAGAACTTCAGGAGCTACCTGAGTTGTCGCACTATTATCAAAATAGATCATGCTTATTTCCTTTCATCAAACAAAGCTTGATTATAAATATTATTAATGCGCTAAAAATTGGATAGGTGTTTTGGTTGCGACGCCATTAAACCGATTTTTTATTATAACAGATAATAAGTAAGAACGCAGATCTTTTGTCCTAATCGGAAAAGATCTGCGTTCTTATTTCTCTATTTCTTACTACTTTTCGTTATAGTAACTGTCTTCAATTCGCTTATAACTACCTGGTTCGGCTTCTTCTAATGCCGTTGCAATTGTTTCTAAGCTTGCAGTGTAGTTAAACTTATTGAATTCTTCTTGCGATTTAGTTGCAGCTTTCGTAACTTTCTGATCATCACTAAAGCGATTAGCATACTGTTGAAGTCGTTCGGTCAATTCAACACTATCACGAATATCACTTGTCTTTTCATCAAGGGTCTCAAGATCGGATTCAACAATAATTAGCTGCTTGGTTACCTCATCCATGTTAACCTTGTACTTTTGCAACTCTTCAGCCAAGCGTTTAATTTCATCACTCACTCCAAAGAAATAGTTCAAATAATCCTTTGGTAAGCCAGGCAAGTTAAGTTGCTCAACTTGGCGTCGGGTTGTCTTTAATCTCGTTGAGTACTTCTGGAGCATCTGTTCAGCTCGTTGCTGATCACTTTGCAGCTTAGAAACTTCGTCATTGATCTTTGCCTGTTCTTTTTCGATCTCCGTCAATGACTTTTCATTCTTACTTTGCCGCGCGAGGATCTGGCTAAAAATTGCCCTATGCTTCTCAATTGCGGACTGATCGGTCTCAAATTCCTTCTTAATGTTAATGATTTGTTCGTTTAATGAACGGGCCGTTTCGATCTCATGGTTGTTTAACGTATAGTTAATACTTAACCGGTCTAGTTCATTGCTTAGTTCGGTATTTTGTGTTGCAGCGTGATTAATAAACTTACCAAGAACAGTCATAAGGTGTTCAACCTGTGGCCGTGCATCAATTTCACTTTGCATCACGTCATACAAATCGTCAATTTGATCCGCGATGTCCTTATTTGAATCCTCTACCCCGTCAAGCTCAAGGTTATTAATTTGCTTTAAGTTTTCTTGGCACAATTGGTGAAGTCGATTAATCTTTCCCGGAATATTGTCCGTTGTAAATTTATAATTCTGCCTTGCTAACTGTTCATAACCGGATGACAGCTCATCAAGTTGCGTTGGGTACTCAGCAATTAGTGGCTTGTAAAGTTTTGGTACCTGTTCAATCAATTCTGCTAACTTTTGATTATCCTTCTTCAAGTCAGTCAGAATGTTTTGGGCGGCATCATAGTCACCTGATTGACTTAATTTAGTAAATTGATCATATTGTTGTTCAAGGGTATTAAGTTGTTCGTTAAGTTCCTTAATACTATCACCATACTCAAAGCTCTTTTCGTCAAGCACATGGTGAAAGTGCCGATAACGCTGCTTTATCTGGTCAATTGCATGTTTATGTGCCTGGTGAAGTTCTTCTAAATGATGAAGTGATGACTGAACTTGTAAACACTGATCATTTAATTTTTGAATTGCGAAGCTTAAATCGCCAAGCTGCTTATTAATTGTGAATACTTTACTGGTATGAATTAGTGGCTTAATGGTCTTTAACTCATTTGCCAGTTCTTTCTTTTGAGGAACAATCTTTTCTTGGTAGTTTTTCTTGAGTTTCTTTAATTGTTCCTGCGAATCACCAGTCACCTTTAACTGTTCAACTTCAGTAAAGTGCTGATCAATTTTCAGTTCCCCTAATTGCTGAAATTGAGCATTAATTTGCTCATATTGGCGAATCACTTTTTTTTGGTAATAATATAATCCCGCCAAAACAACTGCAATAACGATTAAAATTCCAATTACTATTTGAAAAAACACTTTATCCACCTACATCTTTACGCCATCATTGACAAATACTATTCAAGGGCTCTAAAATTCTATGAAAATTATACCATAATGAATAACCATTACTGGAATCAATTTAATAAAGAAGGAAGAGAACAAAATGGCAGATTTATCTTTACTAAGCGAACAACTATCAGCATTACTCACTAACGAGCACTCAGCAATTGCTAATTTAGCAAACGCGAGTGCACTGATCAACGATAGTGTCGAGCAGCTAAACTGGGCTGGCTTTTACCTATTTAATCCTCAAAGTAAACAACTCGATCTTGGACCATTCCAGGGAAAAGTCGCCTGCATGCACATTGACCTTGGCAAGGGCGTTTGTGGTGTCGCTGCTTCAACCAAGGAAGTGCAAATTGTTGATGACGTCTCAAAGTTTGACTCATACATCGCCTGTGACAGCGCGGCTAAATCAGAGCTTGTCGTTCCCCTTTTAAGAAAAGATGGTTCACTTTATGGTGTCCTCGATCTCGATGCACCAATTTTAAATCGTTTTGACAAAGAGTTTGCCAAGAAAATGACAGAATTTGCCAACCGGTTAATGACAACCATTGACTAAAGAGGCGTAGTTGTTGTATATTATTCTTTGTGTAAAATAATGCAGCAGTGAGGAGCAAGCTCGTCAACAGACTAATGCCAATTTGGTGTTTTTAGTAACCCAGCTGCAAGGGTGAACAATTCAAATTAGCCTGCACGAATGCTAATCTCACATCGGATTATTTTACTCCAACAAAATTATTGGAGGATTTTTATTTATGTCACGTTATACAGGTCCTAGCTGGCGTGTTTCACGTCGTTTAGGTATTTCACTTTCAGGTACTGGTAAGGAATTAGCTCGTCGGGCTTACGCTCCTGGTGACCACGGTCGCGATCGCCATGGTAAGCTTTCCGAATACGGTACTCAACTTCGGGAAAAGCAAAAGCTTCGTTTCATGTACGGAATGACTGAACGTCAATTCTCAAACCTTTTCGTACGTGCCGGCAAGATTAAGGAAGGTACTCACGGTGCCAACTTCATGGCTTTGCTTGAACGTCGTCTTGACAACATGGTTTACCGTCTTGGTTTGGCTACTACTCGTCGTCAAGCTCGTCAATTGGTTAACCACGGTCACATCACTGTTGATGGTAAGCGCGTTGACATTCCTTCATACGAAGTTAGTGTTGGTCAAGTTATCGCTGTTCGTGATAAGTCAAAGAACCTTGATGTTATTAAGAACGCTGTTGAAGCAGTTGTTTCTCGTCCATCATATGTTGACTTCGACGCTGACAAGCTTGAAGGTAAACTAAACCGGATCCCTGCTCGTGAAGACATGGATGCTGATATCGACGAATCACTTATCGTTGAATTCTACAACAAGTAATCTTAAGTATTACTTGTTATTCAAAAAGGCTGAGATTTTCCTCGGCCTTTTTTCTGTTTAAATTAATTATCAACCGATATTATTTTTAAATATCGAAATCGTTTTCTTTGAAAATCAATTAATAATATTATATATTCATAGTTGTAAATAGTAATCATTATTTATATTTACCCCATTGAATATATAATATTATTAATTGATTTTAAAAGAGGGCCTCCTAAAATGCCTGCTGACCTCCCTTGAAGAGTTACCAGCAATATCCACGATCCTGACACATGTGAATACTGTAAATCTAGCTCGAGCCTAACAATAAAAGTATGGTTGTTTCCTTTAGCGAATCATCCGATGCTTGATTCCACCAAACATCCTTAGTTCCTATTCCCACAGACTATCATAATTCCGTTTTTATGGTAATCGTTCTTTTGATCGATCGAATAACGGAAATAAGAGACTGGGAATTAACCCAGTCTCTTAACTATTTTAAATATAAGAATACAACAGCGCAGTAGCTAGCTGGCAGTTCAAACGCTGATAAATCAGCATTTGACCAACCCCTAGTAGGCTAGCTTCGCGTCGTAGCCATCCTTGCGGAGGTGGGACAACGAACTAGGCAAGCTAGTTCTGTCCCACTCTCTTATTTTTGCAACTCAAAACAGAACTTTTGCTCCGTAGAAAGATCAGGACGGAAGCAGTAACCACCAACAGAAAACTTTTTTAAGTCAGCAGCAGTCTCTGCACCACTTTCTGCTAAGAAACGAACCATATTTCCTCGCGCCATCTTTGCTAAGGTGGCCTTTTGTTTTATCTTTCCGTTAATTAGCTCACCAAAAACACAGGTAATCATCTGATCCTGCGGCTTTAAAAATGGGGTAATTGCTTTGGAATACTCATTAGAAGCGAGGTTCACGACTAGATCATCATCCTGGTAAAGGTTCTGATATAGTTGGTTGCCCCAAAACTCATAAAGATTCTGTGCCTGACCAATTTTTGCTCGATCACCCATCCCCAATCGGTACGGAACGATCCCATCAAACGGTTTTAAGATTCCATAGAAGCCAGACAAGATCCTTAAATGGGACTGAAGGTAATCCAGCTCTTTCTCCGTCATTACCCCTGCACCAATGTACTGATATTGCAAGCCCTGAAATGCAAGAATCGCTGGTGTCAGATTTCTTGTCAGCTCCATGTCTTTAACCCGCCGATAGTTCAGGTTTGCCAGTCGTTCACTACAATTCCACCATAATTGGTGAAGCTGCTTAAAATTTAATGTTCTCATCCAATCTAGGATTGTTTGACTCTTCTTCAGATATTGGGGAAGTTCCTGATATGGTAAAGAATCTTGATCCTGTTTCATTGTCCGTGCTGGAGAAATAATAATTTTCATCTGTTGTTCCTCCTTTCATTCAAGATAACCTAAAATTTATTAATTTACAATTTTTCGAATTAAAATGTCTCTTATGTCAACCGGTTAACATATAATTCTATAAAAATATTTATGTCAGTTAAATACCCTCTAAACGTACTATTGACAAGCTTTTTTGAAGGTTGTAAATTTATATCTTGTAATCAGCGTGAAGTATTTCACGAATAAAAGGAGCATCATTATGAACGACGATATTCCAAGACAAGGTCAAGTCCAAAAACGGACAATTTCTTTAGCTGCAAGTTGGGCCTTCTTTGCTTTTTCAATTGTTATCAACTCTATGGGAAACGTTCTAACGCTAGTCACTAGCTCTCATATTCACCCACAATTCCTGGGCTCAGCTTATTGGACTGCGGCAGAAAATAACCTCGGGCTTGCAGTCTTAGGTAATAAGCCAACTACTTTATTCTGGGCATTCATGATTTTAGGGATGCTAACTTCTGTATTGAACGCTATCCTCATGCATAAGTGGGACTGGCGGCGAATTGGTGGTAACTTTATTTTTATGCTGCCATTCTCACTATTCATCCAGTGGTTCTCAAATATTTTTAACCGAATTATGCCAGACGCAACAACCCTGCCGATGATTATCCTTTACGTTTTCATCAACTTCTTAGGGGTTGCCTTTATTGGAACCGCCATCTCCATTTATCAGCGAGCTAACCTTGTTCTCCACCCCGCAGATGACCTCTTCCAAATCATTCGTTTCCGCTACTGCAAAGGAAACGCTACAGTTGCGATGTGGTTATCCTACATTCCACCAACAATCATGGCAATCATTGCCGCATTTATGCAAGGTGGTATTTATAACTTCGGTCTCGGAACCCTCTTTGCCCTTGCTTTCCAAGGAGCAATTACCGGTTGGGCTGATAAGAAGATTTTCCCAAAGCTTAAGCACCAAGCTTTAGATATCGGTAACTAACAATAGTTAAAACGAGTTTTCAATGTTTATTCACACTGAAAGCCCGTTTTTTCTATCCCTTCTGGTATTTCTTGATATAATTGTATATTACAAGTACAAAAAGGAGGACTACCATGCCTGAAGATAAATCAGCAATGGAGCAACGAATTGATAATGCAATCTATGGAACACCCAAAATTAAACCAGATGAGCAGCGGAAATACCTCGGAACCTTTCGTGAACGGGTATGCCTGACAATCAGCGTTGCGGAACTTCAAGAGCGAGACTGGTCTTCTGCCGTAGCCAAAGAACTCGAACGGGGAATTGGTAATCAGGTCTTCCTTAATGGCAATCTTCCGCACTCAAAGCTCCGGAACTACATTAAGGTTGCAACCTCCATGAATGCTAATTTTACATTAAAGACTGATCCTGAATTTCGCACTAATCCAGATTCTCTAGCAGTTGTCGTCGCCGCTAAATCTGCTGTCTATCAGGCACCGATTGACGTTCAAAAGCGCTATCCCGAAAGTCAACAACAACCCACGACAGACTCACCCACTAAGAAGAAGAGCCTCTGGGAAAGAATTTTCAAAGGAAAGGAGGAATAATCTTGCAGCCACTAGCCTATCGAATGCGACCCCGTAATCTAAGCGAGGTGGTTGGCCAACAGCACCTTGTCGGCCCAGGTAAAATCATCTCCCGGATGGTTAAGGCAAAGATGCTGTCTTCACTCATTCTCTACGGACCACCTGGCACCGGTAAGACCAGCATTGCAAGTGCTATTGCTGGCTCTACTAAATATGCGTTCCGCAAACTTAATGCAGCAACCGATACCAAAAAAGATCTTCAGGTCGTCGCAGAAGAAGCAAAAATGAGTGGAACGGTAATTCTCTTACTTGACGAAATTCACCGCTTAGACAAGAGTAAGCAAGACTTTCTCCTTCCCCACCTTGAAAGTGGTCGAATTATCCTAATTGGGGCAACAACCGAAAATCCTTATATTAGTATCAACCCGGCTATTCGCAGCCGAACCCAAATCTTCCCGGTTCATCCCCTTTCGATTGATGACATGAAGATTGCTGTTAAACGTGCTCTAACAGATTCGGAACGCGGCCTGGGAAAGATGCCCATTAAACTGGAGCAGGATGCCGAGGAGCAATTGTTAACCGCCACTAATGGCGATTTACGAAGTGCACTCAACGGCCTCGAATTAGCTGCCAAATCAACCGATCCAGATGAGGATGGTGTAATTCACCTGACCCTCTCCGTAATCAAAGACAGTGTCCAAAAGCGGGTAATTACCAGTGATAAGGATGGCGATGCCCACTACGATGTTATTTCTGCTTTTCAAAAGTCGATTCGTGGTTCTGATACTGACGCCGCCCTTCACTACCTTGCCCGACTAATTGATGCAGGGGATCTTATTAGTATTTGCCGACGGTTAATCGTGATCGCCTACGAAGACATTGGCCTTGCAAACATGCCCGCAGTTCAACGTGCAGTTACAGCAGTCCAAGCAGCCCAACAGATTGGCTTCCCTGAAGCGCGAATCCCATTAGCTGATGTTGTAATTGAACTTTGCCTTTCACCAAAATCAAATTCTGGAATTAGTGCAATCGATAGTGCCCTTGAACAGGTTCGTGCTGGTGGAACGGGTGAAGTTCCTAACCACCTTAAAGACGCTCACTATAAGGGAGCAAGTAAACTCGGTCACGGAAATGACTACCTCTTTCCTCACGATTATCCTCAAGATTGGGTCGCTCAACAATATCTTCCCGACCGGATCAAAAATGCCCAGTACTTCCATCCAAAAAAGAATGGTCGGTTTGAACAAGCGCTTGGCAATCAGTATTGGCAGCTTAAGAATGCCCAACGAAACGGTCTCCGGAATTCCCACCACCATCCTTGATCAATTGAAAAGTCTGCTAGATCATGCTAACATTATTAGTGGAAATTCTGTGGTGTACGCGTTGTCTAAACGCAGGTTTGCCTTACAGTCTTATAAAATTGGGACTAGTGTTTCGTTAATTGGCCAGTATGCCTTTTCACTTGGTAACTGAATAGTTAACAACCATGTCCCACCTGTCTTAAACACAGGTCAACACTGAATGACAATTAACGGCACTAACGGAGTTTTCGTACATAATTGTCAATTGGGCGTCAATGTTCTGTTTTACGAACGTTGGCGCCCATTGGTATCTTATTAAAAATACGAGGTTAATCATGTTACTATCAATTTTAATGACCCTCTTCGGGTTGATCGCTGCGTTTGAAGGTTATTTTTTCTTAACCCACCTTCATAAACCATTCCTAATTTTCCACCCTGAACGACAAAAGGCACTTTCAAAAGCACTAGTAGTGTGGGGAGTGCTCCTCCTACTTATTGGGATCCTTGCTATCATTTCTGCCTGGACTAACTCAATTCTCTTTATTGTTTCAATGGTAATTATTGGTTGTGTTTGCGAAACTTTAATGGCATATTCGCTTATGGGGTACTTTCAAGCAGATCAACGAAAAAACTAGACGATCAACGCTTTACTGTCATTTTTAATTCAGTGTATAATAGAGGTAAATAAATAAGGAGGCACCACAATATGGCTCAACAATACAAACATATTTTGGTTCCAGTTGATGGTTCTGAAGAAGCTGAATTAGCTTTCAAGAAGGCTGTTGCCGTTGCAAAGCGGAATGGTGAAGAAACAGAATTACGGTTATTACACGTCGTTGATACCCGAGCATTCCAAAACATTTCTAGTTTCGACAGCTCAATGGTTGAACAAGTTACTGAAACCGCTAAGAAGACCCTTGATAAGTATATTGACTACGCTAAGGATAAGGGCGTTAAGAATGTTAACTATTCAATTGAATATGGTGCACCAAAGACCATTATTGCTCGCGATGTACCAAAGGAAATGAATGCTGACTTAATTATGATTGGTGCCACAGGGCTCAATGCTGTTGAACGGATTTTGATCGGTTCTGTTACTGAATTCGTTACTCGAACAGCAATCTGCGATGTCCTAGTTGTTCGGACCGATTTAGATAACCACCCAATCGAAGTTGAAAAGAAAAAGAAATAGAACCGACTAAACTTAATAGTGGCTCCATAATTATTATTACTAGTTATGGGGTCCTTTTTAATTATCCCTAAAGAACAGGAGTCCTCATTTTGGAAGTGAAATACGAAACCGTTAAGCAGACCCTACGGAACGAAATCATTGATGGTAAATACAAGATTAACGAAAAGCTACCAACCGAAAGTGAATTGATGAAGCGATTTGATGTTTCTCGTTATACGATCCGCCGTGCAGTTGGTGACCTAGAGAACGAACACTACATCTACCGGATTCAGGGTGGCGGAATGTTTGTTCAAGATTGGCAACGTGATTGGTCAACCACCGAGAAAAATAAAATCATTGGTGTTATTAGTACCCATATGGCGGACTATATTTTCCCATCAATTATTTCAGGAATCGATGAAATTGTTTCTCAACGAGGATACTCTTTAATTGTCGGTAATACATTAAATGACCATAAGCGGGAACGACAAACGATTCTAAACATGTTGGATCTAAAGATTGCTGGGCTAATCATTGAGCCAACCGAAAGCGCCCTTCCTAACCCCAACCTGGATCTTTATCGTCAAATCCAAAAGTATAGTATTCCAACAATTCTCTTTCACTCTTCCTATCCAGGATTTTCCTTTCCAAACCTCCTTACTAAAGATCTAGAAGCGGAAAAAAAGTTAATCAAATACCTCTTTAGCTTAGGCCATTCAAGCATTCTTGGTGTCTTTCAAATTAACGATCAGCAAGGCGTCGACCGGATGAGTGGCATGATTCAAGCATACCAAGAAGAAAAAATTCCCACCACAAAATCCGACGTTATAATGTATCAGTCAAATGATTCCTATGCGGATATTATCAAGAAGGTTGACCTTAACCTAAAAGGAAATAAGACAATCACCGCTATTGCATGTTACAACGATGCATTAGCAACGCGAATCATTAGTCATTTACATTCCTTAGAGTATCGGGTTCCTGATGACATTTCTGTGGTTGGATTTGATAACTATGAAATGGCACAAATTATCCATCCAAAATTAACCACCGCAAACCACCCGAAACGGTTGTTAGGGGAAGATGCCGGAAAGATGATTCTTAAAATGATTAACGGTGATCAAGTTGAATCTAAACTGTATAATCCAGAAATTATCAAACGTGATTCAGTGGCTTTACCAAAAGTAAAGGAAGATAAAAATGAATAATCAAGTTAACCAATTAAAACTTGCTGATGGCCAATCAATGCCCCAAGAAGGATTCGGCCTCTATAAAATTACCGATCAAGCTACGATTACTTCTTCTATCAAATACGCTTATGATGCAGGGTATCGGCTTTTCGATACGGCCCAGTTGTATAAAAATGAAGCGGAAGTTGGGACTGCGCTTAAAGAATTAGGTCTTCCCCGCCAGGACCTGTTTATAACCACAAAGGTTTCAGAACCAAACCAGGGCTTTAAACAAACCATTGCTTCGGTTAAGGATTCGCTTCATAAGCTTAAATTAGATTACGTCAACCTTCTCTTAATTCACTGGCCAATTGAACGGGCCTTCTTTGATACCTGGGCTGCTTTTGAGGAATTAAAGAAGCAAGGGTTAACCCGCTCAATCGGTGTCAGCAATTATCAAATGATCCACTTACAATATTTAGCTACCCAAGCTCATGAAATGCCCGTAGTTAACCAGGTCGAACTACACCCCCGGCTAAATCAAAAACCACTAATTAAATTCGACCGTAAGCATGGTATTGTAACGCAAGCATGTAGTCCTCTTGGCCGAGGAACAATTCTCAATAATGAGGTCTTAAAGAAAATTGCCACTGCTCACCATAAGTCGCCAGCCCAGGTTGTCCTTCGTTGGCATCTTCAAAATGGTGTTGCCTTTATTCCAAAGTCAGTTCATGAAGCACGAATCAAACAAAATATTAATATTTATGATTTCACGCTTAGTGATCAAGAAATGGCTGCCATTGATGCTCTACACGATTTTACCCGAGTTAGTAAGGAACCAGCATTGGTTTATGAATACAATTTAAAATATTAAGTCAAACAGGAAGCGCCAGAAGTCATAGTTGACTCCTGACGCTCCCTATTTTTACTCCTAGTAAGGATTTTCTTTAATTACCCGGGCTGGATTCCCCGCAATAATAACGTTATCCCCAAAGGATTTAGTAACCACGCTCCCAGCACCGACAATCACATTATTACCTAAGGTTACACCGGGACAAATAATCGCCCCACCACCAATCCAGACATCTTCACCAATTGTAATATCGTGACTTTGTCCGTACGCACCATTTCGTCGCAGTTTAGGGTCAAGGGGATGGTTGACTGTATATAATTGTACACGAGGTCCGAGCAGACAATGGTTACCAATTCGGATCGGACTTACATCAAGCATCACACAATCATAGTTTGCAAAGAAGTCATCCCCAACATAAATATTGTAGCCATAATCACATTTAAATTGAGCATGGACCTCACAATCCTTTCCCACGTGGCCGAAGAGTTGACGAACAAATTCTTCACGTGCCTCTGGATTCATTTCACCAACTGCATTCAGTCGTTCGACCAATTGACGAGCATATTGTCGCTCACGAACTAATTCTAGATCATAGACCTTAAAGACTTCACCAGCTAGCATCTTCTCTTTTTCTGTTTTCATTAGCTCACTCCCAAAAATGGCCATCCACATAAACTTGCGGACGGCCATTTTGCATTAGAATACTTGTAAAAGATTTTCTATTCAAGAAGAAATTAAGTCAAACTTATTCGATGAAGTCAACCTTAACTTCTAACATTTCAAAGAGGTCCTTAACTTGTTGTGGCTTCAAGCTGAAGCTTAAGATAGTATGGTGTCCACCACCAGCATGCATCCAACGCTTTGCTCCTTCTTTCAAGCCAACAGTTGGTGTCCATAATTGCTTAGCAACTGGTAGGTGTGGTGTTTCGGCTTCTGGCTTGTGACAGTCAACAGCGTAGCCGATAACCTTGTAACCATCATTGAAGTAAGAAAGGGTAACATCGACCGCTTTACCTTCACGACCAGTAAATACTAACCGTGCTGGATCATCTTTACCACCAATGTCTAATGGGTGAACTTCAACCCGTGGCTTGTCGGAGGCAATTGATGGGTCAACTTCAAGCATGTGAGAACCAAGAATTGCTTCGTGACCATGACGAAGGTCAAGGGTGTAGTCTTCCATGAAGGCCGTAGCAACATTGTGAGTAGCAATCTTAAGCAGACGGTCCATTCCGGCAGACTTCCAGTCACCTTCAGCACCGAAGCCGTAGCCATCACGCATTAATAATTGAGCAGCTAAACCAGGTAATTCTTCAAGGCCGTGTAAGTCTTCGAAGTTAGTTGTAAAGCCAGTGTAGCCCTTTTCATCCATGAACTTCTTCAAAGCGATGTATTCACGGAGTTGGTAACGAACTGAGTGTTCATAGTGTTCCTTAGTGTTGTCACCTTGAACCATTTCGTACTTGCTTGCCAAATCCTTGTAAGCAGCGTCAATGTCGTCTTCACTCACAGCGTTAACGTATTCGACTAAATCACTTACTGGCCAGTAGTCAACAGTCCAGCCAAGGAACATTTGAGCTTCAACCTTGTCACCTTCAGTAACGGCAACGTTCCGCATGGTATCACCGAACCGAACGATCTTGATCTTGAAGCTTTCGTTGTAAGCAACGGCAACGTTTTGCCAATCAGCGATTTCTTCTTGAACGTCTTCGTCACCCCAGAAGCCGTAAACGATCTTGTTGTGCTTTTGGAGACGAGCGTTGATGTAAGCATATTCACGGTCACCGTGAGCAGATTGGTTCAAGTTCATGTAATCGAAGTCGATCGTGTCGTATGGAATCTTGTTTAAGTATTGGGTTGCTAAGTGGAGTAATGGCTTTTGCAAAAGCTTAGTACCACGAATCCAGTTCTTAGCTGGTGAGAAGGTGTGCATCCAGGTCATAACACCAGCGACGTTATCGTTGTAGTTAGCTTCCTTCATGAACTTAGTGATTCCTTCAGCAGTAGTCATAACACCCTTGAAGACAACCTTGTATGGCAAGTTGCCACTTTCGTTTAACTTGTTAACAATGTCTTCGGCGTCAGCAGCAACTGACTTTAATTGTTCTTCACCATAAAGGAATTGACTACCTGTAACAAACCAAAATTCATAATTCTTCATATCCATGAGATAATACTCCTTTGTTGTGCTAATAGTTGTTTTTAAATGTAGCTACCAAAATTAATTAAGCGTGTGCGGCATGGTCTTTAGAATGCGCATTATTTTGACCATAGTAGGCATTCTTACCATGCTTACGGTAATAGTGCTTGTCAAGCAAGTACTGTGGCAAGTGAAGATCCTTATGCGTTAACTGCATTGCGTGATAATCTTCCTCGGCGACAACTTCCAGTACCTTGGCATTGTAAACGGCCTTATCTGGGGTTGGTCCCCAGGCAAATGGACCGTGTTGCATTACCAATGCAGCTGGTGTTGCTTCATAGTCTAAGCCCCGTTCCTTGAAAGAACGAACAATTACTTTACCGGTATTACCTTCGTAATCTTCTTCGATTTCTTCCTTGGTCAAGGCATCAGCTGCTGGAACATCAGTGTAGAACGTGTCAGCATGGGTGGTGTTCATGGCTGGAATATCCATCCGTGCAGCTGCAAATGATACCGCCCATGGTGAATGGGTGTGAACAATCCCACCAATCTTTGGGAAATGGTTGTAAAGATAAGTGTGGGTTGGGGTATCACTGGATGGATTTAAGTCACCTTCAACTACCTCACCATCCAAGTTAACGACAACCATGTCTTCTGGCTTCATGTCCTCGTAAGGAACACCAGATGGCTTAATAACAAACAAGCCTTTATCACGATCAATTCCGGAAACGTTCCCCCAAGTAAAGGAAACCAGGCCTAACTTAGGTAGCCGCATATTAGCGTCATAAACTTCTTTTTTTAATTCTTCTAACATTCAGTTTTCGATCCTTTCTATTATTCTTCTCGTTCGCTAATGGCTTGACCGGCCTTAGCTTCGACGCTAAGACCCGCTTGATAACGTTTAATGAAGCTTTCGTAACCCTTTACGCCGTCTGGTTCTGGCATTAAGGTCATACTTTCTGGATCATCAAAGACATTTTCATCCAAGAAATCAGCCAACGATTCTTGAGTATCAGTCTCAGCATACTTAGCCAAGACGGCCATTCCCCATGGACCACCCTCACTAGCGGTATTCATAATCGTGATCGGAATATTTAAAGCGTTTGAAAGAACTTGTTGACCAATAACCGGTGTTCCAAACAGTCCACCTTGGGCAATCATGACATCGGTTTGGACATGTTCTTCATTTAATAGGATGTCCATCCCAATCTTTAGTGGGGCAAATGCAGCATACAGTTGAGTTAAGAAGAAGTTTGCCAAGTTCATCTTACTATTTGGTGTCCGGACAAATAATGGCCGACCGGCTTGAATCTTTGTGATGTTTTCACCGGAAAGATAGCTGTAATTAATTAGGCCACCAGCATCTGGGTCGGAATGGACTGTTGAATCAAATAATGTCTCGTATAACTTGTTTGTATCAATCTTGGCCCCAATCGCGTTTGCAAAGTCACGGAAAAGGCCAACCCAAGCATTAATATCTGAAGAACAGTTATTAACGTGCACCATGGCAACAGGGTCACCAGTTGGTGTAGTAACAATATCAATATCACGATGCAGCTTTTTTAATGGCTTGTCTAAAACATTCATTGAGAAGGCTGAGGTCCCGACAGAAATGTTACCAGTCCGTTTCCTTACACTGTTGGTTCCAACCATTCCGGTTCCGGCATCCCCTTCTGGTGGCGCCATCAGACTACCTGCATCCAGCGTGCCTGCAGGATCAATTAATTTAGCCCCATCAGCAGTTAAGCGACCAGCTTCTTTACCAGCAATTAACGCTGTTGGCAAAATATCTTCAATCTGCCATGAATACTTGGCGACTTCCGGTAAGTTCGCAAATTTCTCTAAGAAGTCCTTCCGGTAAGATAAGCTTTGTTCATCAATTGGGAAGACCCCGGAGGCATCCCCAATTCCTAAGACTTTCTTGCCAGATAACTTCCAGTGAACATAACCAGCTAAAGTGGTGATAAAGGTCACATCTTTAACGTGTGGTTCATCATTTAAGATGGCCTGGTAAAGGTGGGCAATACTCCACCGTTGCGGAATATTAAAGTTAAATAGTTTCGTTAAGGCATCGGCTGATTGCTCAGTGATGTTGTTTCGCCAGGTTCTAAATGGCACCAATAATTGGTCATTCTTGTCAAATGGTAGGTAACCGTGCATCATCGCACTGACACCAATTGAACCAATCTTCGTCAGATTGACATGGTACCGACTTAAAACGTCAGCCCTAATTTTTGAATAGGCTGTTTGGATACCTTCCCATACCTGGTCAAGCGGGTAAGTCCAAATACCATCCTTAAACTGATTTTCCCAGGTATAACTTCCTGAAGAAATAGATTCATATTCGGTATTAATTAAGACGGCCTTGATCCGGGTAGAACCTAATTCGATTCCGAGTGAAGTCTGACCATTTTTTATTTGTGTGGCAGTTTCACGTAAGTTCATTAAATAATCCCCCTAATCTTTATTTGTCTTAGTTATCCTATTTTCGATTAGTTCCTTGTTCCTCAATTTCTTCAAGAGTATGACCACGAGTTTCTGGAACACGAGTCTTAATAAAGATTACACCGAGGAGACAGATAACACCGAAGATAGCGAAAACTGCTTCTTGTGGCATACTTGCCGTCATAATTGGGAAAATCAAACCAACTAACCATGAACCAATCCAGTTAAATGACGAAGCCAAACCAGATGCACGACCACGAATAGCTAATGGGAAGATTTCACCGACTAGAACCCAGGTAAGTGGTGCCCAAGTGAATGAATAGAAAGCAACATAGATACATAAGAAAACAACGATCATCATTGGATTCATGTTAGGGATTGCCCAGTTAATTACTGCCGGTAAAATAAATGACAATCCCATGACGGAACCACCAACCATTAATAATGTTCGACGATTAAATTTCTCGGCGATCCACATGTAAACTAATGAACCAAGAACTAAGATGATTCCTTGAATAATTGGCCACATTAGGTTTGAAGCAGCAGCTTGACCAGTTGCCTTT
>NZ_JALCQI010000005.1 GCF_022651205.1 Limosilactobacillus sp. | reverse complement strand
CGACTGAAACCAAGAAGACCGTTACTGAAACCATTAAGTACGTGGACCAAGATGGTCATCAACTTCAAGCTGATTCTTCTAACGGCTCCATTACCTTTGTCAAGATGTCTAATGGTACTTGGCAATTAGCTCAGGGCTCGGATTCTGATCAATTTGCTGAGTTTGCTATTCCGCAATCGCTGACTAAAGACGGCGCTGAATATGACTTCGACCACACCGATGCTGCTACAACTGCTGACGGCAAGAAGCTCGCTAAAGCTACCGTTACCCACGATTCGGACAATCTGGTCTTAACGTTGACTTATAAGAAAGTCTCAAATAATCCTGGCAACACTCCACAACAACCTTCCACCCCTTCTACTCCGGACGAACCCGGAACACCGGACAAGCCTGCAACTCCTGACCAACCAGGTACTCCAGATATTCCTGAAACACCTGGAACAACACCGAAAACGCCAACGACTAATCCAGAAGTTCCTGGCACACCGAATGTTCCTAATGCTCCGGAAACTCCACACGAACAAAATGTAACTACCACTGCAAAGATTCCTGCTATTCCAGCAAAGCAAAAACTTTCTGCTGAACCTAGCGAAACTAAGCAGCAAGGACAGAAGTTACCACAAACTTCTAACCAAAATGGTTCTCATCTTGCGCTTGCAGGATTAGCTGTAACAGCTATTGCTAGTTTGTTTGGTATTACTGGAGAACGTAAACGAAAAGGTAAAAACTAATCGTTTATAAAGTTGAAAAGCCTCGAGACTAAATTTAGTCCCGGGGCTTTTTCGATCCATCTTAGTAACTGTTTAAATTTATTTCATTGATCCATCCCATACAGTTCAGCCATCTGCAAGATGAACTCTCCCATAAAAGGTAGAGAAAAGGCAACCTTCCCATACCCAGCTTCGACAATGACCTGACTATCAATTAATCGTTTCCGATATTGAGAAATATAATTTGTACTCTTTCCCATTTTCTGTCGGATATCGCTAATCTTTACAACATTCTTCTGACTTTTCGCCATAATAAATAAAAACTTCTGATCTGTCGGTGAAAGTTCCGTGATGATCTTAGTATAAGCATTCCGAAAGAGATCGTGTTTAAATAACGACAGAACATTATCGACATCCTCCTCTGTTACCTGCATATCAAAGTGTTGCCAAACGTAATATCCTAAATCTTGAAAGGCATACGCATAACCCTTAGTTAGCTTCGTCATTTTCATCAAAGTTAAGCTGTCAATTGTCTTACCTGATCGCGCAAACGCTCTTTGATAACGATACTTAATATCAAAAGAATTAAGCGGCACCAATGAAATATTGTCAAAGCTAGGATCAAACGGATTCTTCATTGTAATTACCTCATCAACTTTAGATATTTAGTTTAATTTTAGATCTCTTTAGATCTTCTAATCATTTTTATATTTCTTTAGATCTCGCTACTTAATACCCGGATCCAAAAAAGCCTCCTCGCATTTCTGTGAGGAGGTCTCTTAGATTATGGACCCGATTCATTACATCTTATGGGGAAGATTTAGTATCTATCGGAATTTAATTCTTTCTCTTGAGTCCACCTAGTCCGAGCATTACCGTCAAACTAGCCCAGCAATCGCTGCTAATAGTTTTGTTCTTTGTCAACCCTAAGGAGGATTTTACGGTTCGATCTTAAAATTATTTAACATTCTTAACGGTACCGTCTTGTTTAATAAACACCGCACCCAGATTTCCCGGCTGATTTTGCCAGACCTTTATTGGTTCACCATTAAAGAACAATCGTTTAGCTTCAATCTCCCCCATTACTGACTGTTCAGTAAAAACAGTGACACTTGATAAATCAGTTTGGAGGGGGTATCCAGTTCGGGGATCGAGAAGGTGGTGATACTTCTTGCCATTAACTTCTAAGAAGCGTTCGTAGATTCCTGAAGTAACTGCTGAACATTCGGGCTTTCGAATGATTTCAATATCATCCCCCCGCTTTAACCGTGGATCCTGAACACCAATTACCCATTGACCATCTTCACGGCGCGGTGACTTACCGACGAACAGGAGGTTACCACCAAGGTTAATAATTCCCGCTTTGACTCCCTGTTCAATCCAGAAGTCACGGATACGGTCGGCAATGTAGCCCTTTGCGATTCCACCAAGGTCTAATTCCATCCCCGGCTCCTCCAGGAAAACTGACCGATAGTCATCATCCAAGAGAACCTTATTGGGATCAATCAATTTAAGTCGGTCCTGAATATCGGCGTCACTCGGTACATTAGCGCCTTTAAAGCCGATCTTCCACAGCTTCACCAATGGACCAATCAGGGCGTTAAAGCCGAAGTTTTCCCGACTATATTTAACCGCCATTTTGATTAGTTCATAAGTCGATGGTGAGACAACTTTCGGCCCTTTCCCAGCTGCATGGTTAACGCTCATTACTTCTGATTCAGGACGGTTAACTGTCAGTCGGTCCTCATACTCGTCAATCAGTCGCATCGACCGTGCTAATAACGGATAATAACGATCACCAAAAAGCGTTAGGACAATCTTGGTTCCTAACGCATGGTGGACCATTGAATGACGCTGCTTTGCTAATTCGTTAGTCATCGTTCTCAGAAGCCCCTGTTGATGCATCAGCGGTGTCATCCTCTGCATCAACGCTACCAGTTTCGGAGGCACCGGTTGTGGCATCGAGCCCTGATTCGTCAGCAGCTAATGGCGTATCATCCTCGCTGGCATCACTGTCGTCGCTACTTTCGGAAGCACCAGTTGAAGCGTCAACTGCCATTTCTTCTTCAGGCTCTTCAGCAGAGTCATTAGTCTTCTTCGATGCACCAGTCGTGGCATCCTTATCCCAGGCACCATTTTCAAAGAGGTTCAAAATATATTCAACGCTACCAGTAAATTCAATCGTCCCAAGGTAGTGACCATTAATATCACGAAGAGCGTAGTACTGGATTAATGAACGGTGACCATTCATCCAAAGTGGCCGGGTAACAACATCCTTCTTCCCTTCACGGAAGCTATTGATAATGCTCATTACCGCTGGAACAGCCATCGGTGGATGACATTCTTGGACAGTTTCACCAAGCGAAGCCGTATTCCGGACGTGTTCCCGATTTGGCTTGTCTGAATACCAAGCAAAATGATCGGTACTGTCAATCAAATCAACTTCAAACGGGATTGTACTAAAGATCTGTTGAACTTCTTTTAATGATAACCGACCAGTTGGGAATTGGATATATGCATCACTAATCGTTGGTTGTTTAACGGCCATGTTAAGTTCCCCCTTATCAACATTTTGGAAAATTTGAATGTATTCAATAAAGTGTTCAAAACACTCTTCTAGGTTATCAATTGCCTTTTGGTCTACTAAACGGCCATCCTTAGCAAAGGTATCGCGAACATTTCCAATCAAGACCTCATTCCCTGGGATCAGGTTGGTATTGCAATCAGGTGAAATCAGAATCTGCCGCATTTGAACCTGGGAACGGGCAGAGGCTTGGCGACCATAAGCTACCCCAACGATCATTGCGGGTTTCTTGTCCATCACCTTAGTATGGTATGACATCCACTCAATGGCGCTCTTCAAAACGGCTGGAATCCCGTGGTCATATTCTGGGGTTGAGAATACTAACCCATCAGCAGCCTTAATCTTTTGCTTAAGTTTCCAGACTTCTGTTTGTTCCGATAATGAAGTATCAACGCTAAATGGTGGTAACTTACCAACTTCGTAAATCTCAATGTCGGCCATTTGCTTGAAATGCTTCTTCATGAACCGCAATAGCAACCGGTTATAGGAAAAGTCAGCATTTGTTCCGGCAAAAGCAAGAATCTTCATCATTTGTTGTTCATCTCCTTATTCATCTGATCGATCGCCTTAGCGTAAAAGCGGAATCCGTTCATGCACTTTTCAAGAAAGTGGATCGTCCCTTCATCAGTAACGTGACCATCATAGTCCATCAAACTAGTAACGTTACTCATAAAGAATTCATCCCCCTGGTAAACACTAGCGTTAATTCCAGGTGAGATCAGGATATCCCGTAACTGAACCTGTGACCGTGAAGCTCCCTGATCCTTGGTTGAGGCCCCAATCGTCATTACGGGTTTTCCAGTTAACGGGTGGACCTTGTATGACAACCATTCAACAACACTCTTTAACGCTGAGGTAATCGAGTGATTGTACTCTGGACTAGCAATAATAACCGCATCGGCAGCCTTAATCCGCTGATCAATGTCCTTAATTACTTCTGGTGCATCACCTTTAAAGCTCTCGTTAAACATTGGAACTTGGCGAATATCAATCACATCAATCTGATCTTGATCCTTAAAATGATGAGCCATAAATTCTAACAGCATCCGGTTGTAGGAATGGTTAGCATTCGACCCAGCAATTGCAGCAATTTTCAAGTGTGTCACTTCCTCTTTCTTATTCATCAATTCACAACCATTTTACTATATTTTTTCCAGTGAATAAACAAATTATTAGTGATTCATATACATTTCGGACGATTTTCAATTATTTGGTTATAACTAGCCACGTAATTATCGCCTGTCCACCTCATAAATCATCGAGAATGTTTTCCCCACTAGCAATATGCTAAAATAGGACAATGATATTAAGAAAGAAACGGAGTAGTTACATGGTTCAAGCACGTTCACGACAGCATGATATCGAGGTTCAGGTTGGTGACCGCTTTCCACTGACGATTCGGCGTCTCGGAGTTAACGGTCAGGGAATTGGTTATTTTAAACATAAGGTGTGCTTTGTTCCCGGTGCCCTCCCTCATGAAGTCGTTGTTGCAGAAGTAACCCGGGTCCATCCCCGCTTTTTGGAAGCTAAGATCCACCGCCTTCGGAAAGCAAGTCGGGATCGGGTTGAACCACGGGACGATTACGCTGACGTTGCGGGAGGCTTTGAACTCGAGAAGCTTGCCTACCCGGCCCAACTGCGGTTCAAGCGCCAAGTAATCCTCGACAGTTTAGAGAAGTTTAAACCATACGGTTACCGTGCCTATGCCGTTCGACCAACGATTGCTGCACCTCAAGAATATGGCTACCGAAACAAAGCGACCTTCCAAGTTCGGATTGTCGATGGTCATGTGGCGGCAGGACTATATCGGGCAGGCAGCCATGATCTAGTTGATATCGAGACTTGTGCGGTTCAAATGCCAGCAACAATGAAGGTTATCCGCACCCTCGTCCAGTTAATTGAAGACCTGCAAATTCCGGTCTACGATGAGGAGCACAATAGTGGGATTATCAAGACCCTGGTTGTCCGGGAATCCGTCGCAACCGGAGAGATCCAGCTAACCCTGATTACTAATACACCGAAGCTTCCCCACAAGCATCAATTATTAATGGCGATTGATGAAAAGCTGCCAAAAGTCGTTTCGGTGATGCAGAACGTTAACCCTGGTGACACACCGCTCGTTTGGGGTGACAAAATGATCCACCTTGCTGGTCAGGAATACATTACTGAAAGCTTGATGGGGCTTGATTTCAAACTTTCAGCCCGGTCATTTTTACAGTTGAATCCCGCCCAAACAGAAACACTCTATGAAGAAGCGGCAAAAGCACTGGAGCTTTCACCAGATGATGTCCTGATCGATGCCTATGCCGGGATCGGGACAATTGGGTTATCATTGGCTAACCAGGTAAAGGAAGTCTGGGGGATGGAAACGATCCCTGAGGCAGTTAACGATGCAAAGCAAAATGCCAGCCTAAACGGGATCACGAACGCCTATTACGAAGTTGGTAGTGCTGAAGAAGTCCTTCCTCAGTGGCGAAAGAATGGTTTACGCTTTGATGCCCTTGTTGTTGACCCGCCAAGAACCGGACTCGACAATGATTTGATTGAACAAATCATCAAAGAACGGCCAGCCAAATTTGCTTATGTTTCATGTAATATGGCGTCGCTGGCCCGAAACCTTGGTCGCCTTGCCAGCGTTTACCATGTCGACTACATCCAGCCTGTTGATATGATGCCCCAAACAACCCGTTGTGAAGCCGTCATTAAGCTGTCATTGAGAAAATAGGGAGTGAGACAGAACTAGCCTGCTAGTTCGTTTTTCGACGCGTAGCTAGCCTGTGGGAACCCCCGCAAGCACAAATAGGGCTTCAGCGTTCGGATTTTCCGAGCACTGAAGCCCATTTGTGTACTGCGTCGCTTGTATTATAACTTATGTTGCGTTTCCATGGGATTTTATTTTTATCTAAAGTAATTAAATTATACTAATTTTCATTCTCTTCAAGTAGCCAATCAAGGACATATTTAATCTTGATACCATTAACCATTCCAGCATCATTAGCGTCCAATGATAAAACTGTTTTAGGATAACCATCTGGCAAGAATCTTAAGTTATCCGTTTCACGCATGCTACCCTCTGGTATATGTAGCGTCACCTGATAGTATTCAACCTCTTCACCTTTACGTGCAATAAAGTCAATCTCCTTATTATCATAACTACCGACATCAACCTTATATCCACGACGCAATAGCTCAATGTAAACAATATTTTCTAAAACATGTCCTAAATTGTCTCGAGAGCTCCGATTTAATTGAACGTTCCGTAGCCCCGTATCGACAACATAATATTTTGCCATTGTCTGTAACCACTTTTTCCCGCGAATATCATATCGTCGAGCCTTATAAAAAATAAATGCATCCTCAAGCAGTTCAAGATAATCAATCACTGATTTTGCTTGAGCTTTAAATCCCGCTGCTTTCAACGTTCCTGCAATTTTATTTGCCGAGATAGGGTTACCGATCTCGCTCATTAGATACTCGGCGATCGCTATAATTGTTCGATCATTTTTCACACGGGAGCGCAATGCAATATCACGATACATGATCGTATTAAAGATATCCTGCAAGATGGAATTGCGAAAACTAGTACTAGGAGCCAGGATAGAATTTGGGAAGCCACCAAATTGTAAATACTCATCAAATAACTTATTTTCCTCGAAAGACTGTCCCTTGCGAAAAGTAAAGTATTCGGCAAATGAAATTGGATACACCGTCAATTCAACATAACGCCCTGCTAATAGGGTTGCTAGCTCTCCTGAAAGTAGTCGTGAATTAGAGCCAGTAACATAAATATCCGCGTCCATATCAACACGAAAGCTATTGATTGCTCGTTCCCACTCGTCAACATTCTGAATTTCATCGAAAAATAAGTAATTCTTTTTCCCTTTTACTTCGTGAGAATGGACATACTTCCATAAATCCATCGCTCCCTTTATCTTTGTATATTGTAAACTTTCAAAATTTAGATGAATAATTTGTTCTTCGGGGACTCCTTCATGACGAAGCTCATCAATAAACATATTCATTAAATAAGTTTTCCCAGAACGACGTACTCCAGTAATTACTTTAACAAATTCTGTATCTTTAAATTCATTCAAAAAATTTATATATTTAGGCCGTTTGATTAGCATTATCTCAACCCCCTTTTTACTGTAATAAAAATTATAACATAATTACCAAAAATTTTTATTGCAGTAAAAATTTTAAATGAATAGCTTGTAATTTTTATCACAAGAAAAGAAATTTTAAAATCGAACTTAATTTTTATTGCAATAAAAACACCAGTGTCCTTTCTCATCACAAGAAATTACACTGGTATTTTAAATTACACTTCTTTAAGCTAAGGCACTCCACTGCTTCCAAGTCTTAAGATTACTGATTGCATCAAGTGAATCGTAAGCCCCGGTGCTTAATTTTTGAAGGAGCTTAGGATCAGTTAGGATGTTTTCAGCAGCTTTTTCCATCTTTTTAGCGTTATTTAGTGGGATTAATTCACCGTTAACGCCAGATTGAATCATTTCTCTTGGACCGTAAAGATAGTCATAACTGACAACAGGAACACCATGGGAAAGAGCTTCTCCCATTGCTAGTGGTTGACCGTCAATTCGACTAGTGTCCATGAATAGTTGGGCACTGTTATAGGCTGCTTCAAGGTTGACTTGGTAACCAGCAAAGATTACCGTTCCAGTCAAACCAGCATCATCAACCTGCTTCTTGTAACGGTTGACATCATTAGCATTTCCATAACCGTAAAGGGTTAACTTAGTAGTCGGTACCTTCTTATGGATCCGGATAAAGATATCAATCAACTTGCCAGTTTGCTTATCTTCACCGAGACGACCAACATAAATAATCTGTCCGGCAATCCGGTAATTCATCGCTGCTCGCTGACGGTTCGTCTTCACGGGAACACCATTGATAGCGTAGACCGGCTTCTGATCGTTAATCCGCTTCCGGATCATTTCAGCTTGAGCTTCCGTCATCGTAATAATCCCGTTCCACTTATCAAGATCGGTAGTCAACGGTCTTTGAAGCATGGCGTTTAATGGACCAGTCTTCAAGTTATCACCATCGTTAACGTGATTCATTGCCATCCACAGGTACTTCTTAGCTGCCGTTTGCATGCTCATTACTGGCTGAATAGCAGTTGCAGGTCTGTCAGCGATGAAGATGTTATTTTCACCATTAGCCTTATTCAATTCATCCAAGAAGAAGGCAAAGAGATCACCTTCACTATCAAAGTAGTAATCGTGGCCGTTGTAGTTTTTCAGGACGTTTAACGAATTAATGGGGGTATTTTGTACCGACTTAACGTAGTACCGTTCCATATATAATGATTGATCCGGACGGTAATAACGTTCAAAACTAATTTGACCATCTTCACCCAAGAATTGATCAACTGATTTAAAGCCACGCAAATCATACTGTTGATGAAGGGTAATGTTTCCAGCAACATCAAACCAGTCGATGTGGTTAACTAAGCCGACCGTTCCACCTGTAAAGTAAACGATGCAGATTAGCCGGTCACCATCTTTGACTTCTTGGTAGTTGTTTCCCGTGCCAACCTGGTATTCAATTGGCAAGTTCAAATCGCTGACGTGGAGATCGTGACCGGTATAATTAGTCGTTCCCGCAAAGAAGTCATACATATTAACCAGTTGATCATCAGTCAATCCAAAACGTTTTAGCGTTGCGTGAATAATCTGGTCATAATTTTGTGTAACTAGCTTTGCCTCAGCATTGTGATCTTTAAAGAGCTTCAGCCGCTTCATTTCGGCGTGCTCAATACTTGAATCGTTGCTCAATAGGTATTGGTTAACGAAAAAGAACATTATTTAGCGGCCTCCTTTTCCTTCATATCATCAACTAATTCATTCCAAAGTTTCATCACGTTTGGTTCAGAATACCGTTCACTATCCTTGTAGGCATTTTCACTGAACTGCGCTAACTTATCCTGATTAGTAAGGAGGTCAATAATTGCCTTAGCTAAGCCGTCAATATCACCATTAGTGGTCAGGATCCCGTCTTGTCCGTCAATGACAACGTCGGCCGGGCCATACTTAATGTCATTAGCAATAATTGGTAAGCCGTGTGATTGGGCCTCAACAAGTGATAATGGCAATCCTTCTGCACGACTTGGCAGAATCAACAATTGAGCATCATTATAAACTGCATTTGGATCGTTGGTGTAGCCGTGGAAGGTAACGGAACTTTCTAGTTTTTCGTCCTTCACGATCTGCTTCAGCGTTTTATCAAAGTTATCGTTAGCGTAACCCCAGAAATCGAGTTTGGCTGCTGGAACCTTGGCAAGAACTTGCGGCCAGGCCTTTAATAGTTGATCCTGCTGCTTTTCTGGTGAAAGTCGAGCAACCATTACAACTTGATTCTTTGTCCGCTTTTCAAATGGAATGTGATCAGCTTCAAGGACTGCCTTAGGGACAATTGGTCCGGGGATTCGGTAAATTTTCGTCCCAAATTTAGCGAAACGATCCTTCACGTCCTTTTGTTGTTGTGGCGTTAAGGTAATAATTCCGTCCCAATCCTTAACGTGGTTGAGGCCCCATGTGTAGTTATAATTTAAGGTTGAATGCAGCATGTCACTATTATCGTTAACGTGATCGTTGTGCAGCTGCATTGCTCGGAATACCCGATGTTTCATGTGAAGTACTGACCAACCAACCTCATAGGACCGGTCAACAACTAGCCCCACCGGTTCATCATTGGTTAATTCTGGATCAGTTACCAATTCATCATAGAAGAACCGAGTTAGTTCATCGAGATTGGCGAACTGATAATCGTGACCCTTGTAGTTAAAGAGGTGATAGGTGTCAATCACTTTATCACGACGGTTCTTTTGGTGTTCAAGTTGGATTGCGATCGTTCCATCTGGACGCATGTAGTTTTCGGTCGCAATATTGCCATCCCAGTCATAAACCTGTTCAACAGAAATAAAGCCCCGGTTGTCATACCAACTAACCTTCAATAGTTTTCCGAAGTGATCAAAGTATTGCAAATTAATAATGTGTTTTTCCTTATCGTTCCGGCGCCGAATGTACATAATTCGGTTGCCATTGCGGTAGTAATTATAGTTAATTCCGTCAGCCTTGCGGTCCCAAGTTGGATCAATATCAATGTCCCTAATAGTGACGTTCTTTTGTGGAAAAATCCGCGCTTCTTGAAAATAATCAAATAGGTTGACAAAGTCTTCATCAGCGATCTCCGCTTCTGCAGTTACCATATGTAATTCATTCGAATACTTTCGGGTAACAATCTTTGCGGATTCATTGAACATCTCAAACAGGTGTAATCGCTTAATTTGAGCGTGCTCAATTCCTGATTTATTATGCTGAATATTATCGTTCAGAAAGAATAACATTGCTTTTCTCCTTTTCTACGTTAACAAATTAAGTGTACCATAAGAAAAGTTGTGAGATTAGGAGTTCCCGTTAGTTTGTGTTAAAATTTATACTTATAACAAGAAAGAAGTGGAAGAGTAATGCAAAACCCGTTTGGTAACAACAATGACAACAACCAAAACCCGTTTGACCTCAACAATCTCCCGTTACCACCAAATTACGCGAAGATTGTTAATGATCAGGGGCAAATTAGGATTGCCAAAGTGGGAATTTCATGGACAACACTCTGGTTTGGTCCCCTACCGGCATTGTTCCGGGGCGATTATTACAACTTTATCTTGATGATCGTCCTCGATCTCGACTATGCGTTAGTCGTCCTGTTCTTTGGACTAAACTGGTTAATGCAATTCCCGTGGCCTTCACTTGTGTTTGCTATCTTGTACAATATGATGTACTTCAAGCATTCATTCAGGCTTGGCTACCGACCTGCTGACCAACGTTCGCGTGAATTACTAG
Source organism: Limosilactobacillus sp. (assembly GCF_022651205.1). GTDB lineage: Bacteria > Bacillota > Bacilli > Lactobacillales > Lactobacillaceae > Limosilactobacillus. The sequence goes on along the minus strand of NZ_JALCQI010000005.1, from coordinate 57,568 downwards.
AAAGATTTCATTATTTGAAAAAGTAGATTAAAAGACTGAAGCTAGAAAAAGCGTTTTGCTTTTTCTAGCTTCAGTCTTTTTGCTATTTTTAGTTATTTTCCAGCTTGTTCTTTCGACCACAATAACGGGCTATCGCGCCACTGTTTAAGGACTTCTAGGTCAGCCGAAGAAATTTGGTGTTGCTTCATTGCAAGATTGATTAATTCAGTGTAGTTAGTAACTGAATAATATTTAATCCCCGCAGCACCAAAATTAGTATCCGCAGCCGGAAGTTGATAAGTAAAGATTGAGACAACGCCAACAACATTACCACCAGCCTCACGAACTGCTTTGACAGCCTTTAAGACACTGCCACCGGTTGAAATCAGATCATCAACCACAACTACCTGTTGGTCAGGTTCAAGGATCCCTTCGATCATCTTCCCACGACCATGATCCTTTGGTTGCTTCCGAACATAAATCAATGGAAGCTTTAACTGCTGAGCAACCCAAGCAGCATGTGGGATCCCAGCCGTTGCCGTTCCCGCGACTACTTCTGCTTCTGGGAAATGATCACGAATCAATTGAGCTAAGCCGGTATAAATCGCCTTACGAACTGCCGGGTAAGAAATGGTAATCCGGTTATCCGTGTAGATTGGCGCCTTCATTCCACTGGCCCAGGTAAATGGCTTGTTAGGGCTTAGAGTTACCGCATTGATTTTCAGCAGTGACTCTGCAACGATTTCTGAATTAGTCAAGGTGTTCCCCTCCTAAGAATTCGTGACGAATCTTCTTGTAGGCAGCAACCGGATCACTACTTTGAGTGATTGGCCGACCAACAACAATTCCGTTACTTCCCATTTCAGCAGCCTGCTTAGGGGTAACAACCCGTTTTTGATCATCATGATTATTTAAATCAAGCCGGATTCCCGGTGTGATGCATAGGAAGTTGGGGTTAGTAACTTGCCGAATAGCTTCAATTTCCTTAGCAGAACAAACGACACCCGCAAGGCCACTTTCATCGGCTAACCGAGCATAGTTTTGAACTGATTCCATTACGGTTCCGTTAATCCGTTGCTCGTTATGCAGAATTTGTTCATCAATCGAAGTCAATTGAGTAATTGCTAACATCTTTGGAACAGCATTCCGTGCTTCAGCAGCACCACGCTTTAGTCCGCGAAGGCCAGCCTTCATCATTTCACTACCACCAACGGCATGAACGGTAACAAAAGAAACTCCGAGGCGTCCGAGCTGAGCCATTGCCCGTTCAACGGTGTTTGGAATATCATCGGACTTCAAGTCGAGGAAGACTTGGAAGCCCCGTTCCTTAGCTTGCTTAACAATTCCGGGACCAAAAGCATAGAAAAGTTCCATCCCGATCTTAATAATCGGCATGTGATCCGTATCGTTCGAAAGTTTGTCAAATAACTGAACAGCTTCTCGTTTGTCTGGGACATCAATAGCTACAATTGGTTCAAAACGTTCCATAATTTTCCTCCTAAAAAAGCACCAGTACTCCTTAGCTTAAGGGTCTGGTGCCTTTTCGTATTCACTACTAACACCGTTTGGCCCTCTCTGGAGCTGATTAAATGGTTGTCTATCTATTCGTGATGTTCGATTGTAATATCCTCGTGACCATCGTATTCTTCGACAGCGACGTGGACTGTTTCGTTCATTGCGGTTGGAATATTCTTCCCAACGAAATCAGGTCGAATTGGTAATTCACGGTGACCCCGATCAACTAATACCGCAAGTGAGATCCGTTGTGGACGTCCCATATCCATTAAGGCATCCAGGGCTGCCCGAACCGTCCGGCCAGTAAAGAGAACATCGTCGACCAAGATCACATGCTTGTCATTAATATCAATGCCGAGTGAAGAAGTCTTAACGGTTGGTTCCTTATGGTGATCAGGGATATGCCGATCATCACGGTATAGGGTAATATCCAGAGCCCCAACTGGAACCTTAACATCTTCTAGTTGGTTCAACCGCTTCGCTAACCGCTCTGCTAAGTAAACTCCTCGAGTCTTAATCCCAACAAAGACAAGGTTTTCGACCCCTTTATTTTGTTCAATAATTTCGTAAGTAATTCGCGTTAATGCCCGCTGCATGCTTGAGCCATCAACGATTTCATGAGCCATCATGGTCACTTCCTCTTAATCAATTTTACAAAACCCTTCCTCACTGAATCTGTGAAGAAGGGTCTTGTTAATTATTCGTTCCTTCTTGATTTCACGGAATCAGGTTAAAGGCAATATTTTCTCTTATTATGAGTATTTTAAGCGTCTCACCAGGCCATGTCAACAAAATCACTAATTGTTGTTAGAAGAGGAATGATTATCTAACCATGACTCCATCATTGAGGTAATGTTATTCCAAATACTACTAAAGCCGTCCTTATTTTTAAGGCTATTAACCGTTGAACTAGCATTAGATGGATCCTGCTGAAGCTGGTTAACAACCTGATTAACGTCATTTAATTTTTGCTTAGCGGAATTGCTATTTAACTGACTTTCAATTTGTTGGTTTTGGTTTGAAATATCATTCAAGTGGTTCTGGAGTTCCTGTTGATCATGATCTTTTTCGTATTGCCGGGCAGCACCCCGAAGAGCGGCAACCTGCTGGGCAAGCTTCTGGTTGTCAGAACTCAACTTATTAATACTACTGGAGTTGTCGCTAATCTGACTACTTTGTTCCGTATTATTTGCCTGTTGAGCCTGGTTACGATTATGAGCTGCTACCGCCCACCATACAACAATGATTGCGATCAGAATAATCAAAGCTACCAACCATCCCCGATGACTCTTCTTAGGTGCCACTGGTTGAGCATTAGTCGTTGTTCGTGATTGAACTTGGCTCTGGGGCTTAACGTTCAGGGTTAAATGATCCGCAGCAGTTTGCCCGTCACTATCCATTACGGTGACCACAATTGGGTACTCTCCCTGTTGGTTAATGTTAACCTGGGTTAAATTAAAAGTCATTTTGTCGGTAACATCACGTCCATCACTCGTTGCCCTAATCCCAAACTGATTAATCAATTCTGAATTAGTAATCGACTGTCCTAATGGCCAATCAAGGTAGTGACGTTGAATTGTTAAAACTGGTTTTGCCATAATATCTCCCATATTTTTCAGTATCTAGTTTACGGTTGAATTATAACATACTAAAAAAGCTAATCACTGGCGGGAGGCCGGGGTGATTGGCTTTTAGGGTGGTTATTGTATTGTTCTACTGCAACCGAGCCAAAACGTGCTCGCAGGGAAGCCCCTATAGACAACAAACTCCCTCCCAGATGCTTTCAGCATCCAGTCGGGAGAAATTGTTGTCTTACGGGCCTTCTTTACCTGCTCACACTCTATAAATTCCATGGATCCTTTACAATAATGGTTTGGATCCGGTCGGCGCCGACGGAGATGGTAGCAAGTGGGGTTTGAGATAATTCACTAACTCGCTTGAGGTAGTTTTGGGCGTTAACTGGTAAGTCTTCAAATTTCTTAACGCCAGTAATATCTTCATCCCAACCAGGCATTTCTTCGTAAACAGGTTCGCAGCGGTCAAGTTCCTTTAAGCTAGCTGGGTAGTAATCGATTACCTTGCCATCAAGCTTGTAGGCCTTACATAATTTAACGGTCTTCAAACCAGTCAAGACATCCAACAAGTTCAAGCTCAAAACAGAAAGTCCTGAAACCCGACGTGCGTGCCGCATAGCAACGGTATCAAACCAACCAACCCGACGTGGACGACCGGTAACAGTTCCGTATTCATGACCAGTTTCACGAATTTGGTCACCAATTTCGTCAGTCAATTCTGTTGGGAATGGGCCAGCACCAACACGGGTTGAGTAAGCCTTGCAAATACCAACAACGGTATTAATCTTATTAGGTCCGATCCCGACACCGGTGCAAACACCACCAGCGATTGGGTTTGAAGCAGTAACGTATGGGTAGGTCCCTTGATCAACATCAAGCATTACACCTTGAGCACCTTCAAAGAGAACCTTCTTACCGGCATCCAAGGCATCATTAACAACCCGTGAAGTATCAGTAACGTACTTCTTTAATTGTTGACCATATTCATAATAAGGTTCAAAAATATCATCAAACTTAATTGGATCAACGTGGTAAAGCTTGGTGAACAATTCGTTCTTTTCCTTTAAGTTACGCTTCAACTTAATTTCGAACGTGTCCTTTTCTAATAGGTCACTCATCCGGATACCAACACGGGAAACCTTATCCATATATGTAGGTCCAATCCCGTTCTTAGTGGTACCAACCTTGTGATCACCCTTAGCAGCTTCTTGACACTTGTCCAATAGGATGTGGTAAGGGAAAGTAATGTGTGAGCGTGAAGAAATCCGTAAACCAGAAAGATCGATTCCATTATCTTCCAGATACTTCATTTCCTTAAGCATTGCCGGTGGATTAATAACAACCCCGTTACCAACAACCGCTAACTTGTCCTTACCGAAAATTCCAGATGGGATTAAACGTAAGGCAAACTTCTTTCCGTCGAACGCAATTGTGTGACCGGCATTGTTTCCACCTTGGGAACGGACCACAACATCCGCTTCTTGACTAAGGTAATCGGTCATCTTACCTTTCCCTTCGTCTCCCCACTGACTACCAACAATCACAACTGATGACATTATTCTTTCACCTCAAACTAATAATTTGTAAAAGACGTTTTTACTTCACTATATTACCGGACTTCGGATATTCAGTCAAGAAGATAACGAACAATTTTTCTGAATATTTTTATAATTGTCCGATATTTTTATTGACGATATTTACTAAACAGTGCATAATAACATACGGAATTTTTAAGAAAGTAAAGGAGCTGTTCTCGTGCAAACATTTGATTACGATGACATCCAACTAGTCCCAAACAAGTGTATTATTAAAAGCCGAAAAGAAGCTGATACTAGTATTAAGTTTGGCCCTAAGACGTTCAAAATCCCTGTAGTACCAGCGAACATGGAGAGTGTCATTAACGAAGACCTCGCCGTTTGGCTCGCTCAAAATGACTATTTCTATGTGATGCACCGGTTCGAACCCGAAGAACGTGCTGGGTTCGTCAAGCGGATGCATGAGCGAGGACTCTTTGCTTCTATTTCGGTTGGAATCAAGGATGCCGAATATGACTTCATTGATCAACTAAAAGCCGAACATTTAGATCCAGAATACATCACGATTGATGTTGCGCATGGTCACTCTGACTATGTAATCAAAATGATCAAATATATTAAGAAGAATTTGCCAAATGCTTTCGTGACCGCCGGAAACGTCGCTACTCCTGAAGCCGTTCGGGATCTCGAAAATGCTGGTGCTGACGCCACCAAGGTCGGTGTTGGTCCTGGTAAAGCCTGCATTACTAAGCTAAAGACCGGTTTTGGTACTGGTGGCTGGCAACTTGCCGCAATCCGTCTTTGTGCTAAGGCCGCTCGGAAGCCAATTATCGCTGATGGTGGTATTCGTCATAACGGTGATATTGCAAAGTCCGTTCGTTTCGGTGCCTCAATGGTAATGATCGGTTCAATGCTTGCTGGTCACCTTGAATCACCAGGTCACGTGATCACAATTGACGGCAAGCGTTACAAGCAATACTGGGGATCCGCATCCGAAGTTCAAAAGGGTGCCTACCGAAACGTTGAGGGAAAACAAATGCTTGTTCCTTACCGTGGTTCAATTAAGGATACCCTCCGTGAAATGCAAGAAGATCTCCAATCCTCCATTTCCTACGCCGGTGGTCGCGATCTCGACTCCATCCGCCGCGTCGATTACGTAATCGTTAAGAACTCAATAATGAATGGGGATTATTAGAAGTAGAGTGTCTTCGCTCCAAAGAGTTCCCGGAAAGCTAGCAATTTCTCCTGACGAAGGCGGCTTGCGCCTAGGAAGGAGGTTGCTAGCTCTAGGGAACTCGGGCGAAGCACGTTTCTACTATATTGCAGTAGAACGTTAGCTCGAGGAAGGTTAGGCTGAGCACGTTTCCGCTATGCTACAGTAGAACGTTTGCTAACCCTAGTAAAAGCAAAAGAGATTGTGAAGAACCATCTGATTCTTCACAATCTCTTATTTTCATCAATCACTAAAATGCAAAACCTCACCCAAAGGACGTCGCTCGGACCGATAAGAGTTAATCTTCGCCTTTTTCTCGTAACCAAGCGAAATTCCCTCAATAAAGCGCTCATCATCAGGAACGCCTAAGATCTGGTGCAAGATATTGGGAAAACGGACACTATTGTAGGTTGGAATCGAGCCTAACCCCAGATCCGTTGCCGCTAACATTAGCGTTTGACCAAATGCTCCTGCGTCCAGAATTGACCAGTCAGGAGATGCCTGGGGAATCGTAATATAAAGGATTACCGGTGAATTGTAGAGAGTCTGACTAGCTTCAGTCATTTGTTGGTGAGCTTCGTCGAACGTTGCAAAATGATGAACAATGCCGTGCCGCCACTGTTTCATATTTTCCTGTGTCTCGGTGCTCCACCCCTCACGTGCCAATACTGCTAAATCTGAATTACCCTGGTGGCCTGCTAGATCTTCTTTATGGTATGCGGCCTTAATTTTGTCTAATGACTCACCCATTGCACAATAAACTTGCCACGGCTGCGAGTTAACCCATGATGGTGTCCGCTGTGCTAATTTCACAACTTTCTTAATAAGCTCCTGATCAACAAGCTGATCGGTAAACTGCCGAACTGAATGACGAGAATTAATTGCTTCCGTTAGCTTCAATTTGATCGCTCCCTAATTAACTTATTTGCTAATTATAGTTTAACCTATTTTCTCAACTAACGAAGCTGACTCTAACCTTTTCGCGCAATAAAATTAGCAATCAACGATGACCTAGTCAGAAGCGACTTCGCACTAGCCTGTTCCTCTTCACTATGGGCGCCATCCCCGACAACCCCTAAAGCATCAATCGTTGGTACATCTCGGGCAACCATAATTCCTGCATCGGAAGCCCCACCGCCACCAACTGCTTGAAGCTTGCCACAGCCAGTTTGTTGGGCGACTTGATTTAGCTCATCAAAGAGCTGATTAACTGCTGGCGTTTCCTCCATACTATCAAGTTTTGTTCTGACCCTTACCGTAGTTATTGTATCTAGAATGGTTGGTGTAGCGGCGATTGATTTAATCTGCTCTAATAGCTTATCCCGTTGCTGATTCGTCTTAAAGCGAACGCCTAAGCTGGTCGTTGCTTGATCCGGAATAATATTTTCACTAGTACCGCCTTTAATCACTCCACAATTCACATGAACGCCTGCCTGTAAATCACTGAGTGTACTAAATTTAATAATCTGGTGAGCTAATTCAATAATCGCACTCCGCCCCTTTTCTGGTTCGGCACCTGAATGGGCAGCCCGACCATGAACGGTTATATCAACGATCATCCCACCACGATTATGGGTTCCAACATGACTTGGATCATCCTTCGTTCCTTCAAGGTTAAATCCATAAGCACCTCCTTGGCACTCGTCTGCAATAATGTCATACGTATTTGAATCCATATGAAGCTTTTCCTCATCACTCACGATAATCAATTTAATCGGGCGCCGGTTTAATTTCAGCTTTACCAGAGCCTGAATTGCAAATAAGCCAATCACCAATCCAGGCTTCATATCAAAGATCCCCGGTCCCGTCATTTGATCTTCCTCAATCTTAAATGGACGTTGTTTTGCGGTTCCTTTAGGGAAGACGGTATCCATGTGACCAAGCAGAATCACTGGCTGAAGCTCTTCTTCTCCTGGCAGTTCACCGATTAAGACCATTCCCTGTTTTCCACTATCTCGCTGACGGGTTTTCATCCCCAATTCTTTCATCTTTTCACTAAGAATATCTGCAACCTTTTGAACGCCAGCAACGTCATTAGATGGGCTATCAACGTTAATAATTTTCTCCGTTAACTCAATCATCGCTGCAAAGTGTTCCTGTAAGTAATTCGTAATTTGATTCATGGTTATTTCCTCCATTCAAATAATCGATTTAAATTCTGTTCTGATAGTTTCTATAAATAATTGATTGCAAAGCCGGCAAAGAACACCGACACTAATGTAACTGTGACTAACCCAGCAGTAATCATTTTCGGTAAGAAGTAGTTTTCTAGCGCTGTTTGTTCTGCCTCTGTTTGTCCAGCACTTGCCGCTATTTCCTGAGATAAAATCATCGTGGTTGGGAAGCCAAAGGTACATGTCATCCCTAATGCAATTGCCATTTCACGTGAAACATTAAAGAACTTCGCGGTGAAAAATGAAGTTACTACTACACCGATCGTGCCGACAATCAAGCAGACTGATAACGGTAATAAAACGGACATTACGGTTTGTGGCGTCGTATTTGCAAGGCTTGCTAAAATTACAATGGTTACCAAGAATGTGATCATCCCACTAGAAGCTGTTTTATCCATGATGTGATCATTAAGGAACCCTAATTGGTTAAAAATAATGCCTAAGATAAAGCAAAGAACTAAGTAGTTAATCGTGCCGTGAATCACGAGACTAACCCCGTAACTTAGTGAGGCAACAAGGCCCAACTTAGCAAGGTTGATAATTGGCGTATCAAAAAGTGCTGATAATTGTAATGGACGGCGACGTGTAGTAACTTCAGTCTTTTTCTCTTGAAGCTCTGAGCTGCCACCTTGAAGAAGTCGATGAGCTTCCCGCCGCATTGCGTAGGTAGCAATCGGAATTCCAATGATATTCTGGAATGTTAGCACTGCTAAGGCGTAAGTGGACAGCATTTGCATATCCTTTGCCCGCATCGCATTCAATAAGACCAGCGTTGCGGCATTTCCACCAGCAAAGATTGGAGCACCGACAACACCAAAGTTTTTATGGTTTACCAATAAAGCAACAGCAACAATTAAAATACATGAACCGATTGCGCCAAGAATCGCAATCACAACTACCTTCCATTGACGCTTTAGTTCAGCTAAATTAATGGTGGTTCCAAGTGACGTTAGCATTAATCCAACAATTGCCATTCCAAACTCTTCAACCCCACTGTTTGAGAAAAGGTTTTTCGGCAAGATTCCAGTCCAGAAGCCGATTAACGCTAAAACTGAAATTGTTAGTACTGTGTCAATAATTCCGTTAGTTTTTCGGGAAACATATTCGCTGGCGGCGTAAATCACCAGCAGGATTGTTAAAGAAATTACTCCAGACATATAAAAAATCCTCCAATATCATTTACTGTTACTGTTCAAAAACCGATCTCGCAGCGTAAATGATTTGGAAGATCCAAAAAGACCACGCAGCACCGAACTGTGTGGTCTTTAATAATTTATCGAGCCAACACAGGTACGCTTTGAGAAATCTCAAAATGACCGTACCCGTGTGAAAACACTAAATACGATCAAAAGTGTACCAAGCTTGCCAACTGTTTTGATTACGTGTTTTCATTGTTCTGGCTCCTTTCATTAAATCTTGATTAGAATACTACACCAATTTTTCTAGATGTCAATCACTTATTTTTAATTTGTCTTTTAATTGTGACGATAAAAGAAATCTTGCCGTTTGAATAACTTGCTTTAATTTGTCCGCCAAAGCTCTTAACAATACTTTGGGCCATTGATAAACCAATTCCATAACCCGATTTTTTCTCACTAATCGTTCGCGCCTTATCTTCCCGATAAAATCGTTCAAAGAAGCGTTGATAGTCAACGTCTTTTCCCGCAGCGAATGAATTAGTCACCGAAAGCATAACATTCCGCTTCCGTTTACCCAAATTCAGGTTTAAGAAAATTTCACCATGCGGATCACAATACTTTGTAGCATTATCAAGAAGGATGCTAATTAATTCATATAAGTAGTGTTCATTTGCACGAACCTTTAAGCCAGCAGAAACGGATTTCTTAAAGTTCTTACCGTCTTGGATAATAACACTCTTAAAGCTATCAGCAACTTGATTAGCGACCTGGCTTGCATCAACAACAGTCATTGTTAACTGTGGTTTTTCCTGAAGTCGTGCTAGTGAGACAAAGTAGTTAATTAATTTCGTTAGCCTAGCGACCTGCTGCTTCGTACTTTTGGTAAGATCCGTTTCACCACTCATTAGTTCTTGCATTTCGGTATTGGCTGAAATAACGCTTAGTGGTGTTTTTAGTTCATGACCGGCATTAGTAATAAACTCTTTTTGCCGTTTTTCCGCTTGAATAATTGGACGAATTGCGGCATTCGAGAAAAGGATCAGGACGGCCGTATACAGCATCAGGCTAATTGCCCCCAACATAATCCCCAAATACGTAACTTCGCGAGCTTTCGACAACATTAATGTTTCATCTAGAAAGACAACATTGGTTCTCTTCCCACTGTTCTTAATTCGGTAAGCATAAACTGTCTGATTATAGAATACTCGTCCTTCGTTACGGTGACGCTTTAATACTCGCTGCGTTAGCTTTTGAATTTCAACTGGCGAAACTGAAAGAATATGATCATCGTCAATTTTCATTTGGTTATTTCCCGTATTAACCGTTGCGCTAAAGTAACGGTACTGGTTTAAACTCTCCCGAGTAAACTGCGGCTGAGTAAATGACTGTGATTGCTTAGGAACTAACCGCGCTGGCATTTCACCTTCATTATTACTTAAAATCGTCAATACAGAATTAACTTCCTGGTGAGCACGAAAATAAGTAACCGAACTAATACTACCAACAATCGTAATGATGACTAGTAATAACGCACATGTTGAAAATATAATAAATTGTTTGCGAAAATGACGAATCATTATTAATCAACCTTTCAAGATGTACGGACCGCCCTTTTCACCAAGAATCTTGACGTCCGACTGGATCGACTGGAGCTTTTGGCGAAGATAGGCAATGTTAATCCATACTTCTTCTGTGTCAGCTTCCTCATCACTAGCATTCCAAACATGGTTAAGTAAGTCTTCTGCCGTTAGTTCTTTCCCAGCATTCAAGATGAAGTATTCCAGCATCCGGGTCTCTTCTCGTGAAAGGCTAATTGAATTATCGCTTTCTAAAACCTGTTCATTACTATCCAGGTGGAGATCAGCGAACTTTAGATCATCGCCATTGTATTGAGTAGCTCGTCGCTCCAATGATCGCAATCGGGCTAATAGTTCTTTGAGTGAAAACGGCTTCGTCAGGTAGTCATCGGCTCCCGAATCTAACCCGTTAACTCGGTCATCTTCTTCGGCCATTGCGGTCAACATCATAACGTAAGTCCGGTCACCACGAGCACGAATTTCCTTTAACGCTTCAATCCCGTTCTTTACCGGCATCATAATATCTAAAATAATTACGTCATAAGCATTCTTCTGCGATAGTTCAACTGCTTTTTGACCATTATCAACAGCATCAACTTGATAATTGTTTTGTTCCATCGCCATCTTTAACACTCGAGCTAGTTGTTCCTCGTCCTCAGCAAGTAAAATTCTCATAATTAATTACCACCTAATCTTCTCGAATTAACTGCCGAATTGTTTCCATCTGAATATCACATGAAGCTAACTGATCTGCGCAACGTTTTAACTCACGACCAATCCGTTCTGGATTCTTAACGTGATGCTTATACTTAATCTCATGTTCTAAACTCGCCCAGGAATCCATCGCAATTGTCCGTAGTTGAATTTCCACAAAAAAGTGTCCGGGGTTGTTTCCACCAATGTCCCGATAGTTTTCCACCACGTCCAAAATCAAGTGATAGCTCCGGTAACCATTAGGCTTTGATTTTGTAATATAGTCTTTCTCCTTAACCACTGAACACCATTCAGCATTTCGAAGAACATCCAAGCACCGATCAATATCACTAATAAAGTTACAAACAATTCGGATTCCAACAGCATCACGACACCGACGTAATGCTGATTCGGTTGTTAATGGATAATTCTTCCTTTGACACTTTTCTTCCATACTCGATGGCGTTTTAACCCGACCAATTAAATGCTCATACAGCTTTGGCTGGTGTTTATCAAGTTCTCGTCGGTTTAGTTGCTTAATCCTGTCCTCTACATCAAGGAGGATCTCATTTAATGTTTCTTCATAAGGACCATAGATTGACATTAATCGCCACTCCTTATCAATATCTTTCAGCAGTTACTTCTGCTTCAACACATTTTATTATAACAATTTTTATGGTGATTCTTTAGTAATATCCGTTTCTTTAATAGCCTACTACAGGGTACTAAAAATTAATTCCATTAGAGCGGTTACGCAGGCATCGATAATTACAAATGCCTTATCACATAGTCCCTTCACTCTTATTTCACCAACTTCCAGTTAAGTTTGGTCAATTTTACCATAATTAAGGTTCTAGTCCACCACCAGCTGGGACAACTAAGATAAAGTTAAGGATCCGATTGGCATAACTCTGTGAACCCGTGTAATCAGTAATTGCTGAATTTAACTCACCCAAATTATCAGTAATAATTCCGTCGACGTGATCGTACATCATCTGTTTCATGACTTCGGGATCGTTAACAGTCCATGAATAAACCTTGTCGTTTTGCTGATGTGCCTGCTGAATAAATTCAAAATTTAATGTTGAGTACTCCATTGAATACCCATCCGCAACACTCTTTGGATAAGAGAAGTTATACGGTTGGATATAAAGCACCTTTAATTTAGGATTCAATTTCTTCAATCCCGATACAGCTTGGTAATCAAGTGAATGAACGAGATCATGATCCCTAATAATCCGTTTACCATACTGTTGGTTAAATCGTTTCAGCATGGCCTTAGAATCATTTGGAGTCGTTTTAACTTCAATTAATAATTTTTGATGAAGTTGTTCTGCTGTATTTAGGTATTGATCTAAGCTTGCAAGTTTAGCGTGATGACCATTCTCTCGCGCCGTTAATTTAGTTAACTGGGCTAGCGTGAGTTCATGAGGGGTCTTATTAACCCCGGTTAGCTTCTTGAGGTTTTCATCATGGAGGACGACGAATTTATGATCCTTCGTCTCGTGAACATCCATTTCAATATAATCTGGGTGAAGCCGATGGGTCCGTTCCATTGCGGGAATTGTGTTCTGGACACCATTTTCCTCAGCAACGCCACGGTGTGAGATCGTAATTGGTCGTGTCAGGCCGCTTCCCTTAAGGTAATAATAATTATTAACTACTACCAAGCCACCAAGGAGCACAAGTAATACTCCAAAGGTCGTCCAGCCTAACCAACTGGCCTTTTTTCTCGTCTTTTCTTGATTAGAGAAATCATCTACTACAGAGATCACAACCTGTAAAGCAACAATGCCGGCCCAGACCGTTAACAACTCACTAATCCCTTGAACCAAGGTTAGGTTAAAAATCGCTGAAGCAAAAGCCAATTTCCCGGGAAATAAGTCCAGCAGTGTTTGTAAACCATAGATCAACAAATAAAAGCATGTTAATCCAACAGCCGCAATAATTCCTAGCACAATCAGTTTCTTTACGTATTGCCACCATTTTAACCCACTGGTAAGGTGCCAACTTGTTACTAAAGCATCACGGGTTCGCCGTCCTTGATAGATCATCAACGGTAACGTCAAAATTAACCGCACTCCCAGGATCGTGGTGATAACGTAAAAAGCAATTAGAATCACTAATAATGTGTTATTCCGGGTCATAAAATCAAGAATAAATTCCGGGATTTGAACCTTAGATAATAATGGTGTCCGAAACACTAGATCAACAAACGGAATAACCAACACAAAGTAAAGTAACATTAACGGTAGCGAACCTGGACGAATATTTTGCATTGCTAGCCAGGATTCTTTCATTAGCCGCCTGAAGCTCATTTGATTGCTTAAAATAAGACGGAGACCCAGCAATAAAATTGCAAACTGCCAATAAATGACCAGTAACAGAAGAATTAATTCAATTAATAACCCAACAACCACTAAGGTATGCTGAGTAACCAATATTTTAATATTCTGGTAGGAAATAAACGGGATCCCACCAGCTTGAAGAATATATGTTGTTACTAACCGAAAAAGTGGGATAAAGATCAACTGATTAACGAGATCCATCCCCACAAATAAAATAATGAATGATACCCAATGTTGCCAAAAATTCTTTGAATATTGACAAAGACTATGCCAAATTGCCCTCAAAGTTACGCCCCCGTCGTCTATTAATTCTTTTCTTATTATACAGCTCTAATTATTCCCGAACCTGCTTAATATTTGCAATTACAACTGATGAATGATCATTAAAAAAGACCCGGCCGCGTTCAGGTTTAATTTTTGAAACCTGATCATGAAATTCCTCATAATAACCAACCGTGTCATTAAAGTAGTTTATAGTAACTGGTTGCTTTGATCTTACGGCTAATTGAAGCTTGTTAAAGATGGTCCGCTCCTCATCTGCCGAAAGGTACTTCTTATGGGCATATATCTCTGCTTTCTTCTGAATCAAGCTCCCGAAGCCGGTTAATGCCGCAAATGGTGAAAACTGACCTGCACGATCTTCCTTCATCATTGGCATGTGTCCCTTGGATTGCTGATAGGGGCGCTTAATAATGTCATTATATTGAGAAGTATCACTAAATAGTTCCCGTTCAATGATTTCTTTTTCATCCATAACTATGCTCGGTGACCCCCGATCTGATCATTTCGTTCCTTGGTTGTCGATCCCTTTTTTAGGTCCCCCAAGTGAAGGATCACATTCTTATCGCCTAACTTTTGTTGAAGTTTAAGAATTGTTGCTTGTAACTTTTGGTCACGCTGGCGTTTGTTTGCTGCAACTTGCTCTTGTTTAATCTCTCTTTGTGGATCTTCAAAAAGGTTAATCTGCTTAAAGTGAGTCATCTTAGCAGCAACATCCTCATCAATCATTTGAGTTGAAATCAACGTTATTTTCCTTACTAGCAAGTTAGGGTTAACGCATCGCTCATATAAATTTTTGTAAACCCTTCTTAACTCTGAGCCTGAGGCCGTAGGAAGTTCTAACTTTTGATGAGCGTGACTCGGTTTGGCTGTCCGCCGTCCATAAAAATCCTCAACTACCGGTCCTTGATAATTAGGGGCATATTGAAGGCTCTGTGGATCGTATTGGACAACAATTCCAAAATTAGCACTAACGACATGGCGCTTCACCATCGTTAAGGCAACCGAATCAACCATTCCTTGCGCAGCGGCTAACCCTTCCCGATACTTATACGGCTTCATTAAAACCTGACTGGAATAAATCCCGTGTTCTTCTGAATGGTAGTTTTTAATATCAGCAATAGTCGCCGTCTCGTGGCCCCAGGCATGGTCAATGAGAAGCTCTGCGTTCTTACCAAACTCATGATAAAGAACCTCTTCATTCATTGGATCAGACAGCTTACCGATTGAACACCGCGCAACATCACCCATCGTGTGCAGTCCTAATTTCGTCAACCTCTTCGCGTAACCCCGGCCAATACGCCAAAAGTCGGTCAGTGGCTGATGCGCCCAAAGGTACCGCCGATATTGATATTCATTTAGTTGGGCAATCCGAACACCATCCTGATCACCAGGAATCCGTTTAGCAACAATATCCATTGCCACTTTTGCCAGATAGAGGTTCGTCCCGATTCCCGCTGTAGCAGTAAGCCCCGTTTCTAGCTGGATCTGCTGGATAATCTGCTTTGCTAGCGTATGTGGCGATACTTGATGTTCCATAATGTAGTCAGTAACATCCATCATTACCTCATCAATCGAATAAACATGGATGTTCTCTGGCTTGATAAAGCGTAAGTAAATCCCGTACACTTCCGCACTTCTTTCCATGTAGAAGTGCATTCGTGGTGGGACTATCTTGAAATCAACCCGTAAGTTAGGTGACTTCAATATTTTTCCTCGATAAATCGACCCGTGCTTTGATAAATGATGGCAAGTAGCGTGCTTTGAACGTTCTCGATTAATCCGGTCGACGATCTGATGGACTTCATATAATCGTGGTCGACCAGGAACGCCGAACTGTTTTAAGGCTGGGGAAACAGCTAAGCAAATGGTTTTATCTGTTCGTGAACTATCAGCAACCACCAAGTTAGCGTTTAATGGATTTAAGTGGCGTTCAACACACTCTACTGATGCATAAAAAGACTTTAAATCAATCGCCATGTAGATTCGTTGTTGATCGCCCATCATTTACGCTCTCCTTTTCCATTTTCTATCATTATAGCATTTTTATCGAACAAATGGTCGATAAGAACGTAAAAAATAATCCTCAACTTTAACATTGAGGATCACTTATTAAATTAGTAGTCTACATCGTCCGGATCAGCACATTGACCACCAAGGTTTGTCAAAAGGCTGATCTTCTTCATTTCGTCATCAGTCAACGTAAAGTCAAAGATGTCCTTATTTTGAACCATCCGGTTTTCGTGAACTGATTTTGGTAGTGGAACAATTCCTTGCTGAATGATCCACCGTAAGCAAACTTGCGCAGCGGTCTTATTATGCTTATCCGCAATCTGAAGAATTGTCGGATTTGTCATTACCTTGGCTCCTTGACCGCCAAGTGGTGCCCAAGCTTCTACAAGAATATTATGAGCCTGAAGATATTTAACCTGTTCTGTATGTGGCCAACCGGGGTGAACCTCAATTTGGTCAACAGCCGGCGCAACCTTTGCCGTCTTCATTAGGTCAACGATATGGTGAGGCATAAAGTTACTCAAACCAATTGCCTTAATCTTACCTTCGTTGTACAAATCTTCCATTGCCCGCCAGGTTTCAGCGTTAATCTTACTTGCTTCAGTCCCAAATTGCTTTTGGTTTGCTGGCCAGTGAATCAGGTATAAGTCAAGGTAGTCCATTTGAAGACGATCCAACGTTTCTTGGAAAGCCTTCTTTGTAGATTCATAACCCCGATTATCGTTCCACAACTTACTGGTGACAAAGAGATCCTTCCGGTCAATTCCAGAATCCTTAATTCCTTTACCAACCGCCTCTTCATTACCATATACAGCCGCGGTATCAATGTGACGGTAGCCAACCTTAATTGCATCTGCCACTGCCTTTTCAGCAACATCTGCTGGGGTTCGGAAAGTCCCATAACCAACACACGGAATTTGGGTGCCATTATTTAAATTCAATTTTGAATTAATATTTGTTAATTCGATCAATTTGTCCACTTCCTTATCACTTACTATTATATAGTCTTTTCTCTTTTATGGTAATTTTTAAACATCCAAAATGTCAAATTATATATAACTAAAAAGAGACGATGCACTCCTGTTTAAGAGTATATCGTCCCTTTTTACAGTAATATTCATTTTAGTAAAGACAGATTCTGTAACATCCGCCTTTATTCCCAATCATGTAACCGAACTAATTTATATTATTTATTGATAGAGAGTTTAATGTTAGTTCATTTGTGCCTTAATTGCTGCTAGTGAAACATCACCAGTTTGGTCAAACTTAACGTCAGCATCCTTTAAGTCTGCACCGAAACCAATTGATAATTCGCCAGCACGGTTAATTGATTCGATCCCTGCTTGGGCATCTTCCAGACCAGCAACTTGATTAGCAGGCAAGTTCATTAACTTTGCTGCTTCACTGTAAATTTCTGGATCTGGCTTACCATGAGTTAGCTTTGCGGGATCGACAATTCCTTCAAAGTAATCGGTAATTTGTAAGTACTTCAAAACCTTTGGGGCATTTTTGGATGCAGAAGCTAAAACAATGTGGTATTTGTGAGCTTTTAATTCATCCAAGAAGTCTTTCATTCCAGGTAAAATGTCGGCTGGAGTTAAAGTTTCAACTAACTTAATGTAGTTGTCATTCTTTTCAGTAGCCAACGCAACCTTTTCTTCTTGGGTATAGTCATTTTCGTGACCACCAGCTTTTAAGATCAGTTCTAGAGAATCCATTCGGCTAACACCCTTTAGACTATCTGCTAGTTCAGGGGTCCATTCGGTGCCCACCTTATCAGCAAGCTGATGCCATGCTTGTCCATGGAACCGTGCAGTATCTGCAATCACACCATCAAGGTCAAAAGCAAATCCTTTCAAATCTTCAAAATTCATTCTCGGTTGCCTCCAGTAATTACTTTAATTCAAGTTTCTTACCGTCAAGATCAATGGTAATTGGGTCACCTGATACCAAGTCAATCTTAGTACCGTTCTTATCAACCTTAACCTTCAAGATCCGACCACGGAACATTTGACGGAATTGGTATGAGTTCCACTTCTTAGGAAGGAATGGAGCATAGTGTAATTCACCATTACGTACACGCATACCAGCGAATCCTTGAACGATATCAAGCCATGAACCAGTCATTGAGGTAATGTGTAAACCATCTGAAGTATCGTTGTTGTAATTGTCAAGGTCAAGACGTGCTGAACGTTCATATAATTCAACGGCCTTATCTTCATAACCAATATCAGCAGCGATAATTGAGTAAACAGAAGCAGAAAGACTTGATTCATGAACAGTGTATTGTTCGTAGAAGTCAAAGTTGTTCTTCTTTTGTTCCTTAGTAAAGTCATCAATGAAGTCCCAAAGTCCTTGGATAACGTCACCTTGCTTTACGTATGGTGAACGAAGGATCCGGTCCCATGACCAGTGTTGGTTAAGTGGTAATTGATCACTTGGAATTTCAGAAACCGGTGTTAAGTCCTTATCCATGTAACCATCGTTTTCTGGGAAAATATCACGTTCCTTATCGTATGGAAGGTACATGTTATCTGCGATTCCCTTCCAACGACGCTTTTCATCCTCGGAAACGTTAAGCTTCTTAGCAACTTCTGGATCAACTTCCTTGAGAATTTCAAGGGTGTATTGAAGAGTCCAACGGCAAAGCAAGTTAGTGTACCAGTCGTTGTTAACGTTGTTGTCATATTCATCAGGACCAGTTACAGCGTGAAGCATGTACTTGTTCTTGTTTTGTGAGTAGTGAACCCGGTCGGCCCAGAAACGAGAAATTTCGGTAAGAACCTTTGCACCTTCATGAAGAACGTATGACTTGTCGCCAGTGTACTTCGTGTAGAGGTAGATAGCGTAGGCAATATCCCCGTTACGGTGAATTTCTTCAAAGGTAATTTCCCATTCGTTGTGACATTCGATCCCGTTAAATGTAACCATTGGGAACAATGCACCATCAAGATCTTGTTGCTTAGCGTTAATGTAAGCACCATCCAATTGCTTGTAACGGTACATTAACAAGTTCCGGGCAATTTCTGGGTTGGCAACACCAAGGTAAACGGGAATACAGTAAGCTTCAGTATCCCAGTAAGTAGCACCACCGTACTTTTCACCAGTAAATCCTTTTGGACTGATGTTAAGACGGTAATCCTTGCCATAGTAAGTAGAGAAGAGTTGGAAGAGGTTAAAACGAATCCCTTGTTGTGCTCCCTCATCACCATCAATTTCAACATCGGACTTAGCCCAACGATCTTCCCATTCTTGAACATGAGGATCAAGGATATCATCAAAGCTTTGGTCATCAAACTTAGCGGTTAATTCATCAAGATGCTTTTCGATTGCTTCTTGGGAATCAAAGTCACGTGAAGTTACAACAACTGTCCGCTTTTCAAAGTTGATTTCCTTACCAGCAGCAACTATTCCGGCAAAGGTGTTGTATGCATCCTTTTCGTCCGTTCCGTCACCAGCGTGATCAAGGTCAGTCTTTGTTGTGGTCTTCATACCAACAGTGAATTGTGGAGTACCAAAATCATTCTTCTTGGTTTCAGAAGTTAATTCAGCATGTTCGCCATTAGCACTCTTGTTCAAAACCAACCAGAATTGTTCATCATAGTTAGCATCTTCATTGTAAACATCAGCATCAATCATGCTAGTAATTTCAATCTTAGCATCGTTGCTTCCTTCGTTCTTAACATGAAGACGTTGACCAACTAATTCCTTTTGAACAGCAGATACAAACCGTTCAAAGTGGAATGACATTTCAGTTCCACCGATTTCAACAGTGAATTCACGGGTAAGAACACCACGCTTCATATCAAGGTCAAGCTTAAAGTCCTTTGGTGCTTGCTTAGCAAGGTCAAGTTGTTCACCGTTAACTTTGATGATTAACTTCATGAAGTTAACAGCGTTGATCATCTTACCAAAGTACTTAGGATAACCATTCTTCCACCAACCAACACGGGTCTTGTCAGGGAACCAAACCCCACCAAGGTAGACCCCTTGCATGTGGTCTGCTGAGTATCCTTCTTCAAAGAAGCCACGCATACCAAGGTTTTCATTAGCCAAACTCGTCATTGATTCTTGAAGACGCTTATCTTCAGGATCCCAATTATGAGTTGCGACGTGCCATGGAGCAATTTCAAATGTTTGTTTCATGATTACAATTCCTTCCTTCTTTATACAATAGGGCCGTGGCTAATAACCGTCACAGTCCTATTTTGAATTAATTTACTTTATTAATCAGCTTATCCGACTTATTCAGCGTAGGTTTCCTTAATTGAACCAACTGAAAGAGCACCGAGAGCTAACACAATCCCACCAAGGATGAACATGTTAACTTGTGAGTGACCAAAGAGTGGGAACAATGCGAAACTAAGCAATGAAGCAACAATCTGTGGTAAACAAATCGAACCATTGAAGAGTCCAAGGTAAGTTCCCATGTGCTTACCGGATAATGCGTTAGTAACAATTGTTAATGGGTAAGTGTTCATTCCGGCCCAGGCAATACCAACAAGAATGTATGAAATAATCAATGTCCATTGATCGTGAATGAAGAAGACAGAGATAAATCCAAATGCACCGAGAAGTAAACTACCAGCGTATCCTAACTTGTGGTACTTGTTAGGAACCTTGGCCAATACATATGACCAAACAACGGCAGCGATTGATTGAACAGCAGCTAAAACACCATACCAGTTACCAGCGGCTTGGTAACCTGCTGAAGTAGCGTTGGTTGTATCCCATACGTTCTTGGCAATTGCACCAGCTGAGTATGTCCAGAGATATTGGAATGCGAACCAGCAGAAGAATTGAACAAGAGTTACAGTCCAGAAAGCCTTAGGAGCAGTCTTTAGCAGAGTGAACCAGTTTCCACCTTCAGTGTTATCTTCTTCAGTAATACCGTGGTACTTAGCATAGGTTGCTGGGTCATATTCGTGAACCCGGAAAACAGTAAACAAACTAGTGATAATCAGTAATGCTGCACCTACATAGAAGGCAACCTTAACAGAATCAGGAACAACACCCTTAGGAGCAATGTTCTTAACCCCAAACCAAGTAAAGAGGAATGGGAAAATTGCGGCTAAAACGGCACCGGTGTTTGATAAGAAACTCTGAATACCATATGCATAACTCTTTTGGTCATCATTAACCATGTCACCAACCATCATCTTGAATGGTTGCATGGCAACGTTAGATGATAGGTCCAAAAAGGCAACGGTAATTGCACCAAACCATAAAGCAGCTAGTGATCCATAACCGAAACCAAAACTACCAGAGTTAGGCAACAGCAACATAACAATAACGGCAACAATCATCCCTAAAAGAAGGTATGGAAGACGCCGACCACCGAGTTTTGGTGCCCAAGTACGGTCTGAATAATAACCGACAATTGGTTGAACAACCAATCCCATTAATGGTGGCAAAATAAAGAACCATCCTAGGTTATTAGGGTCGGCACCAATCGTTTGGAAAATCCGACTCATTTGTGAACTTTGCAAGGTGAAGGCGGTCTGAACACCAAGGAAGCCGAAGTTGATCATCCAAATCGTGCTTCTAGAAAGTGTTGGCAAGCCTGCGCCCGCTGGCTTTTCTTGACTCATTAATTACACCCCTAATATTCTAAATCTTTTTGTCATGAAAGCGCTTCATGACTTTTTACAATTATTAATATACCAGATTCTAAAATCTTGTGCAACCGTTTGCGCAAATTTTTGTAAGGGTTTTCTGCATTTAAGACAAAAAAAGAGACTGTGTTCATTATCAGTCTCTTTAACGTAAGTTGTAAGATTTATCGAAATGGGATCGCCGGGAACTGAATGCAGCATGGTTGAGATCGGTTCGCCGCGACTTTCCTCAGGTTAGTGGTTCTAATGCAGTATTGCCGAAATGTGTTCGCCAGAAACTTGCTAGAGCTGGTGGGCTAATGCGGCATAGTCGAGATCGGTTCGCTGCGACTTTCCTCAAGTTACTGATTCTAATACGGCATAGTCGAGATGAGTTCGCCAGAAACTTGCTAGAGCTAGCAACCTCCTTCCTAGGCGCAAGTCGCCTTCGTCAGGAGAAATTGCTAGCTTTCCGCAAGTTTTTTGCTGGCTCACACTCTCACACTCTTACCTTAAACCCAACATAACCATGATGTTTGGTTGGATCAAATAAAAGGTGGACGGCTTCTTTGCCTAATTCTCGTGGCTGCAAGTCAATCTTTCCGTCACTATTTGTTAGCATCCCCATGAGTCGGCTATTGTTAAAACAAAGTACTGGTAATGATAATTTTTGCAACTCATGAGAAAAGCGGACGAATAATAGGTCATCGGAGAATAGCAATCCATCAACCTCAGGATGAGCATCAAGAAATTCGTCCAATGAATCTGCCTTTGTTCCTAACTGCCAGATAATCCCGTTGCGGTCATGTTCGTGCATATATTCTTCATAACCCTTAGCCCGTTCTCGCTCAAACATCCACGGATTAACTGATTCAAGGAATGCCGGACAAGTGAGCTGGCGGCTTTCAAAAAGATGTTCTGTAGCTTTCTTTCCAGCCGCTACATTATCATTATCAACAAAGCGATCGGGATGGTGATCAGTTGGGTGACCAATGACCACAAAATTAAGGTTATTTTTTCGTAAATATGCAGTGACGGGATCGTTTTTTAGAGAGTAAAAAACCAGGAAATTATGAACTTTCGATTGGTCAACCATTGACCGAACCTCTTCTAATAGCTCATCTTGGGTCGTTGCAATTGATACTACCATCTCGTAGTGGAGCGGTTGGAGCGCTGCACTAACTCCCCGCATCAAGTCAATATGAAACGGATTCGCCGGAGCGGTATCTTCTGTTACCGGAAAGATTAAACCGACCATATTTGATTCACCACGTGTGAGATTTCGTGCTGTATAGTTAGGCTGGTAGCCCATTTCAGCTGCGATCTTCTTAATCCGTTCCCGTGTTTCTTCACTAATCCTTGAATTATCATTCAACGCCCGCGATGTCGTTGAAACGGATACTCCCGCCTTCTTTGCAATGTCCTTAATTGTTACCATTACGGCCGCCCCTCGATTTTAAATGGAATAAACTCTCCTAATTCTACCAGGTATAGACCCATTTGAACAACCGGGATTGGCTTCATGATGTTTAACGCCTGACGATATAACTCTAGTTGTCCTCGGTAACGATCCGTAATTTTAGCTAATTCAAACTCTCGATAGTTTGGATCAATATGATCAGTTTTATAATCAACCAAAATGATCCCTTCTGCCGTCTCTAAGTAGCCATCAATAATCCCGTGAATCAATATTCTTTCATCATCCTTTGCCTGAACTTCTTTGAAAAGTTCATGACCATTCATGATCATCGCGAACGGTTCCTCACGGTGGTAGTTTTCGTTATTTTTTATAATTTGCTGTCCCAGAGCCGTTTGGAAGAATGCAGCAATTCCTTCTACGTTGATGTGACCGGCAACCGCTGGACTAATCAAATGTTCTTGAACTAATTTCTTAATTTCATCATGAACCTTGTTATCATCTATCGGCTCACCATTTAGTGGTAGTTTTTGGAATACCAAGTGGGTAGCGGTCCCCACTTCCGTTGCTGCTGGTGATTGATCATCTTGTTGGATAAATTGGGGTACTGCAAAATCATTTTTTAAGTAAAGTCCCCGATTCTTTATTTTTCGTTGCTGATCATAATCCCATTGTCCCATTTCACGATTATCCGGATCCTCAAAGACTCGTTTTACATCTGTAACCGACTGGTAAGCCGTCGTCTCTGTGGCAACTTCATGTGGATACCGGAAAGCAAGAATTTGGTTAATCTTTTCCGCTGACAATGTTTTAACTGTCTCAGAGTCTTCCTCAGCTATATTAACCGGCCTCGTGACTGCATCCAGTTGTTGTTCAACATCTTCAGCAGTATATGTTTGCGCAATAAAGGCTGGTGCTGAACTCATCCCCGCAAATTTCTTTCCTGTATCAAGTGGACTTGGTTCTAAAGTGACTCCTGCATCTTCCACCGTCTTACCGGAAATGCTTAACTTAGCGGCATTGAATTGCTTAGAGTACCGAGCAAGCGCTAGTCCAATCCAATCCATGAAGGACTTCGCGTTAATTCGTAATTGCGCACCAATTAACTGTTGATCACTCTGAAAAGCTTTTTGCCAACCATTCCACGCATCAGCTAGTTTCTGCCCCTTCCGACTTTCGTTAAAAGAAGCAGTAACAATCAGTCGTTGCTCAGCACGGGTTAACGCAACGTAAAGAACCCGTAAGTCCTCTGCCCGTTCTCCCTGCTGAATATTATTTAAGATAACTTGGCGCTGGGGCGTATCATAAACTAACCGTTGTTCATCCATCACCTTAATACCAACGCCAGAATCTGGATCAACAACCGCATTTTCTCGCACCGCGGAATTATTAAAGTGGTGGTTCGTGTTAATTAAAAAGACAACTGGGAACTGAAGTCCTTTACTTCCGTGAATCGTCATCACGTTAACTGTATTGGTATCCAGTTGGGTGGGTGCTACGCCAAGATCCTGATCATGTTCTTGCATTTTTTCAATAAAGCGGGTGAATTGGTAAAGGCCCTTAAAGCTACTTTGCTCATACGTATGTGCCCGTTCATACAATGCATGGAGGTTGGCCTGGCGCTGTTGACCACCAGGCATCGCTCCTACATAGTCCAAATAACCAGTTTCTTGGTAAATTCGCCAAATTAAATCGACCAATGTTTGCTGTTGAGCCACTTGGCGGAATTCAGTTAGTTGCTCAATAAAAGTTGCCAGTTTCTGCTGAAGTCGGGTTAACTGGTCGGCTGTCAGTGCTGACCGTTGCTGAAGGTGATGATGTTCAAAGTTATCATGACACGTTACCATTGCGGTATAAAAATCAGTTTGCCGATTTTGAAGTCGAATGAATGCTAATTCTTTATTACTAAGGCCAACAATTGGTGAGCGAAGGACCGCAACTAACGGAATATCCTGCTTAGGGTTATCAATGACTTTCAGTAATGACATCATTACCCGAACCTCGGTTGCTTGAAAATAACTTTCTACATCATGAACTGTCAACGGAACCTCTAACTCGTTGAATTGTTCCATTAATGTATTATTGATGTTCTTCGTCCGCTCTAGGAGAACGATATCTCCATACTGAACCGGTCGCATCTGCTTTGAATTCTTATCATAAATCAACTCTTGATTAGTTACCATTTGCTTAATCCGCATGGCCACCATTCGGAGTTCTCCGGTTAATTTATCGTCTTCCTGCGGCTTTTTAGGATCAACATTTGCATCGTAAAGTAATACCTCAGCAGGCTTAATCTTATTATCTGGATTTTCATCATAGTACGTTGCTGCATACTTAAGGTGGGCGTCTTTATCGTAATCAATCTCACCTACTTGGCGATCCATCAATTGTTCAAATAAAAGGTTTGTAAAGCCAGTGACATTACTCATTGACCGGAAATTCTCCGCCAAGACAATTGATTCACCACCCTTGCCCTTTCGATAATGTTGGTATTTCGTAAGAAAAAGACTTGGGTCTGCTTCACGAAAACGATAAATCGACTGTTTGACATCCCCCACCATAAAGAGGTTATGTCGTTCGGGACTAGTCAACTTCATCAAGATTTTTTCCTGAAGCGGGTTGGTGTCCTGGTACTCATCGATCATTATTTCCTGATAATGATTACGTAGTTCATCAACGAGGGTGCTCCAATCTGGTTGATCAGCAGGTGGTGTCAAAATTTGGTAAGCATAGTGTTCCAAATCACTAAATTCCAAGACATGACGGTTTAGCTTAGCTTGTTGGTAGGCTCGTGAAAACTTAATTGTTGCCGCAGATAACTCCCTTAAGACCTGCGCCGAACGGTCAGCAATTTTTCTAAACTGCTGCTCATCATATTCAAAATAATTTGCTACCAAAGATTTTAACTGATCTTTAAGCCCATTTCGCGCCTTTATCAGGGATTGGTAGGTTTCATATTCTGGATCCTTCTTTTTGGCGCCACCACTCATTCGGGCATACTTGATTTCTTTGAATGCAGCACGAATTTCTCCCCATTTTTCCTGATCTAAAACGGCTATCAGTCCCCTAATTTGCGTTTGATCACCCTTAATGATCTCGGCAGGCTTACCATAACCAAGATCTGCCATTCGCAAACTCAATTCACCATAATCGCTAACTAACTGCTTTAATTTATCCTTAACAACCGGCTTTAACTGTTCCTGGTAAAATTTTGTACTTGTAATCGAGTTATTTCCCAGGAAATAATTTTCGGCTAGTCCATTTAACCATTGTTCTGGTTCTGGCTGTGCGTTTGCTGTTTCGTATAACTTTAATACAAGTTCATCTAAACCTTGAGCGTCACGGTCACTGGAAAAGTTAGTAACTAGTTCACCAAAATTTATCTGGCTTTCTGCTGTCTGGTCAGTCGATGATTCATACAGTTTCTCACTAACTTGTTGCCAGATTTCTTCCTGGAGTAAGAGTCGTTCAGTATCATCGGTTAGTAAACGAAACTGGGGATCGAGGTGAATTAGGTAATAATAGTGCTTAATTAGTTTTAAGCAAAAAGCATGGATCGTACTAATATCTGCCGTAGCTAAACGGTTAATTTCATTCTCCATTTGGCGTTGCTGACGCTGTTCTTCTGCATTATGGGCTGGCTGACGGACTGCCTCTTGAAGGGCGTCACGAATTTTATCCCGCATACTCTTCGCAGCAGCATCAGTAAAGGTCACCATTAGCATCCGATCAACATGGATCCCTTCTTTAATCAGCTTAATGGCACGTTGAACAAGAACCGCGGTTTTCCCCGATCCTGCAGAGGCAGAAACAAGAATATTCTTTCCTCGATCATCAATTGCTTGCTGTTGACTTGGTGTTGGCTTGAATGTTGCCATTGCTATTCAGCGCCTCCCTCTTTCTTTGCACTATCAAAGTCGTCTTTTGCCTTCTTTGGATCAAGTTGCCGGTAACGTTGCTGATCCAGCATATTATCGAATTGGTAAATATCCTTAAAGTCACTATAGTCTAACCCCGTGGACCGTTTACTCCCTTCAATTAAACGGTAAGGATTCAACTTCACTTGCCCTTCAAGAATCTTATTTCCAGCACCAATGATTAACTGCTTATTCCATTCCTGAAGCCACCGTAATTGGTCTGGAGTAACTAAAAGTGCGTCCTTTTTTGCCGAAATGCCACCTTTTTTTGTGACCTTTAATGGGTACAGAACTGATTGGTTATCCTGGAGTTTCTGATCAAGCGAATCAAGGACTGCCGGCTCATTCAAAAGGATCCCCTTGTATTCATGCGAGCTTAACTGTAGTTCTTCTAACTCCTTATGCTGGTTTCGTTTCCAATCAAATTTTGGATTACTTAAATGTAAGTATAATGCACCAGCAAGGCGGGCTGTCGGCTCATCTAATTCCTGAAGATTACTTTGAAGTCCATTTAAGTAGGTCAATAACTGCAATGAAATTCCGTAATAAGCGGACGTGAGATCAAATGTATGGTTGCTTGACTTGTAGTCAACGACGGTAAGAAAATCACTCGGTTTAGGAAGATCACTTAATTGGTCCTTAGGAAGACGATCGATTCGGTCAATTCGTCCCCGTAAGTAAATCCGGTCTCCAGAAGCCAGCGGATAATTGAGGGCTTTCAAATTAACTTGATTTGGCGCACCGATTCTTCCAAATTGGGCTTCGGTCTTGAATGGTTGAGCGTTAGTATACTGTGCTTGTTGACACATAGTCTCTAGCATCGTTGTAACAATTGTCCGTAATTGCTGATACTGAAATTTTGCCTGGGCTGACGACTCAGTTAACCGCGTCAAATCAGGTTGATTCTCCTCAGCAACTTGCAATGCCTCATTGATAAATTCTTTCAAGTGTTGTGTATCAGTAGCTAGTTTCTTTAAGCTAATTTGTTGCTGATTAGTATTATTAATAAACGTCTCCATTGCCTTATGGAAAAACGTTCCAATTCGATCCGGCGACATTTCGAGACGATCCCGTTTTTGAAGCCGCAAGCCATACTTCAAGAAGTATTCATACTGATTAACATAAAAGTTCTGTAATTGAGAAATTGAAGCATATAAAACCCGATGCTGAGCTTCATTAGGGGCGGTATGAAGATATAAGGCTTGGGCAAGTGTCGCACCAATATCATCAACAACATTATGGTAATTAAATCCCTGCGTTACTAGTTCTAAGCGTTGATGTAATTTATTCCCTAGTGCTTGATCATCAGTAGATGGACTTGCTTGCCATTGCCGAGCTAATAAGATTAGATCGCGTTCCACTTTTTTCCAAGTTGATGGTAATTTAGCAACACTAGAAGCCGTCTTTTGATCGTCACGAATTTGCCGTCCTACGCGAACAAGTTGGCTCAAACTAGCTTCTGGACTACTAATAAATTGTTCAGCGCTCTGCTGTCCCGCTTTACTGGTTACTAGCGGCGAATTGATAATTGGCTGTTGAAGATAATTAGCTAAATCTCGCATGTAAGGAGAGATTGTTAATTCCTTATCATCATTCGTTGCTTGTGGTGCGGTAAAAATCAGTTGATCCCTTGCGGAAAGCATCCCCAAATAATGAACAAATGGCTCATTATTTAATTCAGTTACCATATCAGCTGGCAAATATTGATAATCTGCATCAAGGTATGGCGCCAAAATCTGCTTATCTTGATCGGTTAATAGACCGTTATTCTCACGTACCTCAGGCATAACGTCATCAGTTGAGCCGATCATAAAGACAACCTTTTTATTCTGGCTTTGCACAATCCCAGTTTCAGAAACAACAACCTGGTCAAGCGTTGCTGGAATTTGCGAATATTGTGCTGCCGAGAATCCTGCTTGAATAATCTCGTTAAATTCGTCAAGATAATTGTCAATGTTTTCTTCACTTAACTGATCATTTCCAAGGATCTCAACATATTCTTGCAATATTTGGCAAAACTTTTCCCAGACTTGCTGAGGCCGACGGGCAAGATCAAGGTCGCGAGTACTTTGATACTGCTGCCACTGGTGTAGCCGTTCTGTAACTCCATTTTGTTGTAAAAAATCAAAGAGTACGGTTGCTAATTCCCGGCCTGACGTCACCTGCTTTAATTGCTCAAAAAACGGTACAATCGTGTTTGCAACGTAATTACGAACGATTGAGAGTTGATGGTTTAACTTGTCTACTCGCGAAGAAGCACCTTTCCTGGTAACTTCACTATCCTTAACGGTCCATACTTTTGCAATCCATTTATCGTTTACCCAGGCCTGCTTTCCCCGAATCGCCTGTTTTAGACACCAATTCTCGGTAACAAAAACAGCTTCCTGGAAATCGTGAATTGACATCAAGTCACCCGTAGATAGCCGTGGTACTAGGAGCCAAGTCTTTAGCAACTGCATTATATCAGCAAGCTGGTACCCCCTTTGTTCAACGGTAAATAAGGTACTGAGCAAGATTACTAGCGGGTGCTGATCCATTTTTCGTTCGTGATCATCAAAAACAGGCACCTGGTTCTTAGCAAAGATTGGCGTAATCATATTTTGATAGCCATCGAGGTGTCTCGTTAAAACGAGAAAATCACGGTAACGGTACTTACCACTAGCAACTAGCTGACGAATTTGGGTAGCAACCTTTTCTAATTCTTCTCGCCGGTTAGCCATTGTGTAAAATTGAATAGCCGATGGATCCTTTAATTCTGCAGTATCCATTGCTGCAACCGGCCCTTCCGCATAGCGCTTAAAATAGCGATCGACTGTTTGAAGATCACTGTTAACTCGCGGTTTTGTTGCAAACCATACATTAGTTTGCAGTTTAATCTGCTGTGGCTTTGCCTGAGCAAGTTTCCACAATCTTCGGTAGACCATTGCTGAGGAATAAAAAAGATCGTTTTCAGCAGGAAGTTCACTTGGATTAGGGTGATTTTGATCGGGATAGCCACGATCAAGGACTAACGAAACCATTGTTGCCGCACCATTTTCTATCAGTGCATCAACAATTCGCTGCTCACTTGCTGTAAACTGCGCAAACCGGTCAATGAAAAAGTGCATATGGTGAACCTCGTCATTCGTTTGCAAATACTGCACTAATTGCAGATAAAGTTCATTATTTCCCAGGAAATTTTGTCGAAGTTGTTCCTCATAGGCATGGTAGATAACTTCAACATCATGCATCTTAGTTAGCCAAACCCGGTTAGCTCCTGAAGACTGATCCTGCTGAATCTGATCCAAAATTGTTGAAAAATCGTCTGCAGAAATATTAGCGCTTTTTAGTTCTTCAAGTTGCTCAGTCAGTTTTTGAATAAAGCCTGGACGCTTGATTTCGCTTGCGTAAAGATGTAGTTCATCGGCGTGCTCTTGTGCAACTTGTGACGCTAACATTGTCATCCCAATTTTAGAGATTCGGGGTGTTTGGAATGCTGGAGTATCACGTAAAAGGAACCAGGCCAGTCGGCTAAACGACAGTACTTGGAGCTTTTCTGAAGCAAACCTTTGGGCACTATCAAACCCAGCAAGTTTTCGCAGTCCTGCTAAAACATTTATTTCCGTTTCAAACTTAATGTGGTTCGGAACCAAATAGAAAAAACGATCTTTTGCTGTTGCGTTCTTCATTTGCGCAGCCAACTGTTCTACCATTACTTGCTCATGATTCATTGCACGAGTACCTAAAACAAAGCCGAGAGTTCCCACGGTGATCCATCCTTTTCATATAAATTCATGTTTAATTCTATCATATATCGAACAAATGTTCATAAACTATTTTTGTTAATTTTAAAAGTCAGAAACTCACTAAACACCTGAATAAACCATTCTAGGATTTAGTTAGCTTCTGACTTTTTATTATAGGTAAGCCTGCTTAAAGAAAATCAACGCTTGAATCAGTGCGAGGAAAGCAATTACCCACCGGATTAATTTTGCAGGAATATGGCGAAGAACAATTGGCCCTAAGTAGCCACCAATAAACATCCCAATCGCCATTGGAACCGCATCCCACCAATATATCTTCGAAGTGAACGAATAAATAATTAAGGCGATCAGGTTGGTAAACCCACAAACCGCGTTCTTAATCGCATTTACCACTAAGAAATTTTCATCGGTTAGGTATGTTAACAGGACCAAAATTACGATTCCACTTGCCGCGCCAAAGTATCCTGCATATCCACCAACAATCACTAGGAGGAAAATATACAGTCCCTTTAACCATTGAGGTTTTTGTTGGGTTAAATCAGGCTGGTGTTTCCCAGAAATCAGGATCATTGCTCCAGCAATCAAAATAAAGAACGGAACAATACGTTCAAAAACCTTTCCCGGAAATGCGAGTAGGAGAAAGCAACCTATAATTGAACCGACCACGGTAAAGAAGCCATATGTCCATACCTCGCGCCAGTGACCATGAAGTTCTCGTCCAGACGCAAAGACCGCACCAAGACTATTCCATATTAATGCTGCATCATTAGTTACATTAGCATAAACTGGTGCTACACCAACACTGAGAAGTAATGGGTACGATGCTAGAGAAGCAAATGAAGCCGCAGAGGCTAAAATCCCCGCAACAACACCGCCTAATAATAAGTAAATTAACATTCCAACTGATGGAATACTTGTCATCTTTCTCTCCCCACCAAAATTTAATTAGCCGAATTCTAAAGGATCGGCGATAACAACCTTGAAAATGTTTGTTTAAACCGGAGCCACCTTGATTGGCTGGCAAACATTTCTGGAGTAATCACTCGTGAATCACGAATATCATTTACAAAGATCTGCTCCAACTTATCCGTCATGTTCCGGTCATAAATAAAGGAGTTAATTTCGAAGTTTAGTTTAAAGCTCCGAAAATCAACATTGGCTGATCCAACACTTGCCATTCTTCCA
This sequence comes from Limosilactobacillus sp., assembly GCF_022651205.1. Lineage (GTDB taxonomy): Bacteria > Bacillota > Bacilli > Lactobacillales > Lactobacillaceae > Limosilactobacillus. The sequence continues at coordinate 25,673 of NZ_JALCQI010000005.1, read as the reverse complement.
TCGACCATCATTGTCTTGGCGTGCAAGAAGCCCTTCTCATAAAAGTAAATCGTAATATCATGGTTTGCCAACATTCGTGCATAATATTGTGTGGCCCGATAAACAAAGGCATGATCCGGCTTACAAGGAACCATTATCCGAACATCTACCCCTGAATGGGCTGCCACTTGAAGCGCATCAATCACACTATCATCTGGAATTAAATATGGTGTTTGAATCCAAATATGATCCGTTGCCGCATTAATTAAGCGGAGGTAACCTAACTTAATGTTTTCTTGGGGCGATTCTGGTCCGCTAGACACAATCTGCAATGAGGTTTCATTTGCGAGCTGGGTCTTATCTAATTTAATCTCGGGAAAGAAGCGACTAAAGTGAAGGATCCGATCTTCCTTCCGTTTAATTGAAGCGTTCCAATCTCGAATAAAACGTTGCTGAAGGCTGTATACACCGCCACCAATGATGCGCAAGTGGGTATCACGCCACGGGCCGAATTTTTTAACCCGACCAAGGTATTGATCGCCAACATTAAAGCCACCAATATAACCAATTTCACCATCAATCACAACAATTTTCCGGTGATCACGGTAGTTTAGCCGGAAATCAATAAAGTTACTATGGGTCATCAAGAATGGCGTTGCATAGCCGCCCCGTTTACGAAGTCCATCATAAAAGTTAGAGCGGACTCCCATTGAACCCCATGAATCATAAAGGACCCGAATTTCGACTCCTTCTGCAGCCTTTTGCTCTAGGAGGGTCCGTAACTCATTTCCGATTTGGTCATTGTAAATTGTATAAAATTCAATATTAATGCTTTCCTTTGCAGCTTCAATATCATCAAAGAGTTGGCGGAACAACTTATTTCCTTCCGTATAAATCTTGACATTATTATGCCGCGTCAAAAAAGCGTTATCTAGACTTTGAAAAAGCATTATTGTTCGTCGGTACATTTGAACCGTTGAATGCTTTGGTTTCGGCATATTTTGAAACTGGATTTTTTGCCGCTCAACAGCCTGTTTAAGCTTTAATTGTGTCTGGGACCTAATTCGCTCCAAACGTCTTTGTGGTAACTTTCTGCCAAAGAATGCATAAAGAATAAAACCAACTACCGGAAGAAGGAGCAGCACGAGCAACCATGCCCACGTTGCCGCAATATCCCGCTTCTCTCTAAACACAGTAAATAGTGCCGCAATTTCGTTAATAACAACGATCGCAAGCAATACCCATTTAATAATACTCCACGTCAGTATCATCACGGCACCTCCCCTTTTTATCCCCTCAATTCTAACTCATTCAAATTAGATAACCAACGGCGGTCATTAAAAATATTCCTTTTTTTGCTATATAATAATACACAATTATTCCAATGAAACGAGGATTAGCTATGTCAACAATTTATCTTCGCCGTGCCAAACTAACAGACTTAGACGCGATTATGAAAATCATTGAAGAAGCTCGTGAAATGTTAAAGGAGAACGGTAACCCCCAATGGCAAGACGGTCATCCCGATCGTAATGCAATTACTCAAGATATTTCCCAGGAAATAAGTTGGGCTCTCATGGTTAACAATCAAATTGCGGGGTTCGCTGCTCTCCAACTTTCTCCCGAACCCTCTTACAAAACAATTTACAACGGTCAGTGGAGCCATCCCGATGCTCCCTATGCCACAATTCACCGAGTAGCAATTTCGAGTCATTACCGTGGACAAGGACTTGCCAAATTTCTTTTCAGTAACTTAATCACCGTTGGTCAACTTCAGGGACAAACTAATTTCCGCCTCGATACACACAAAAAGAATAAACCAATGCAAAGTCTTGCCAAAAAATTCGGCTTTGTACGTTGTGGTGAAGTTAAAGTTGATGATAAAAATGATCCTAATCGGATTGCCTTCGAACTAAATCTCCAACACGGTTATAAAGTCAATAGAATTACTAACGACTTTATGAAAGGACTGCTAAAATAGATAGTGTGAATTACTTTTTACATTAGGAGGGGTTTTATGCAGTACGCAAAAAATGATCTTGGTCACCTTGTTCGTCAACACAACGAACTTGTTAACAAGATCCAAAAGATTCATCCAGAAATTGAACAACTTAGCAATCGAATTGGTTTGAAGCCTGATGATGACTTTTGGAAGATGTACTTAAACCAGCAATGGTTACCCACAAGCACAGCAATCCAAAGCCGCTTCTTTAGGCTCCAAAAAGAATTCTTTGAGCTTGGTGAAAAGGCGGGACTAATTGAAATTAAAATTAAGCAATTAAAAGAAAACGCTGCTTAGTACAAAAAGAGGTTGGAGATAAATCCAACCTCTTTTTGTACTAAAGATGATATTACTAGCCTTCCGGGAATTTTTTTAGCGAAAGCACTCTATAGATCAAGACTTACCTTCAGTCCCCGATCAACTTTGTTCATTACCGAAACACTGAGGTGATCAATCCGGTCCATTAATCGTTGTTTGTCGATTGTCCGGATCTGTTCTAGGAGAACAACTGAGTTCCGTGGGATCCCAGTTACTTCACTTTTTAACAAAACATGGGTCGGCATTGTTTTCTTTTGCGAGTGAGTCGTAATGGGGGCCACAATGACGGTCGTACTAAAGTGGTTGCCAACGTCATTCTGAACGATCAGAACGGGACGTTGCCCTCCCTGTTCCGAACCCACTACTGGTGATAGATCGGCGTAAAAAATATCTCCCCGTTTTACTTCTTTTTCCTTCATTTCGGTAATTTTCTCCTTAAGCTAATCCTTGTTACTTTAATATGATAAAAACGGATTTACAGGAAAGGCCCTATAAACAACAAACTCCCTTCCAGATGCTTTCAACATCCAGTTGGGAGATGCTTTAATGTTATTTAGCTAAGTTCTATTCACTGATTACTTGTTTTCAGTACTTTTGTCAGTTTCGTCTTTAGCTTTGTCATCAGCTGGTTGGTACTGATCGCTGTCATCCTTAACGGCATCCTTGGCATCAACAACTACCAATTTGCCATCCTGCATTTCAGCAACTAAGTGCTTTGCGTCAAGGTGGTCAAGGTAGTAGTCAGTAACCTTATCACGGATTTCACGTTCAATTACCCGACGAAGTGGACGGGCACCCATTGCCTTGTCGTATCCTTCATCAATCAGGTATTGCTTTGCAGTGTCAGTAACATTAACATCCATATTCTTCTTAGCCAAAGTCTTGTTAACATCAGCTAACATTAAGTCAACGATCTTCTTCAAGTCGTCCTTTGTTAAACTGTGGAATTCAACAATTGCGTTGAACCGGTTCAAGAATTCTGGACGGAAGTAATTGGTTAACTTCTTAATCAAATCTTCCTCATCGTTATCGTCACCTAACTTAACTGGGGCATCGTTAGAATAACCAGCATTAGAGGTAGCGATAATAATTGTATTCTTGAAGTCAACAGTGTTTCCTTGACCATCAGTTAACCGACCATCGTCAAGAACTTGAAGCAAGAGGGTAATTACTTGAGGGTTGGCCTTTTCAATTTCGTCTAACAAGATGATTGAGTATGGGTGACGACGAACCTTTTCAGTTAAGGTATTACCGTTATCCTCATAACCAACGTAACCAGCAGTTGCACCGATTAACTTAGAAACCGCTGTTCGGTCAGCATATTCTGACATGTCCAAACGGATGATATCATTCTTACTACCGAACATATCGAGTGCTAATTGCTTTGCAAGCTCAGTCTTACCAACACCAGTAGGACCAACGAAGAGGAAACTGCCAATTGGTGAGTCGCCTTCATCAAATCCTGCACGGTTACGACGAATAGCTCGAGCAACAGCTTCAACGGCCTTGTCTTGACCAATAACCTTACCTTCAAGCCGCTTATCCATGTCCTTCAACCGCTCGACATCACTAGCACCAATCTTTGAAACTGGGATGCCAGTCATTTGTTCTACGGCATTGGCAACATCTTCAGGAGTTGCGGTAACCTTATCGTTTTCGGAGCCTTCCTTGAGTTGCTTTTCAAGGTCAGCAATCTTCTCCTTAGCAGCTTGAGCAGTCTTGTAGTCTTCCTTCTTGGCTGCTTCAGTTTGCTTCTTCTTCTCGTCCTCAATGTCCTTTTCGATCTGCTTAGCATCATGTGCTGGATGCTTAGCTGCCAAGTGAGCAGCAGTCATATCTACAAGGTCAATTGCCTTATCTGGTAATGAACGTTGTGGCATGTATTGAACTGAGTAATCAACAGCTGCCTTAAGGACATCATCTGGTAACTTAACGTTGTGGTGTTGTTCGTATAGCTTCCGCAATCCCTTTAAGATAGCAAGTGTGTCTTCCTTGCTTGGGGCGTTAACTGTTACCGGGTTGAACCGCCGTGCTAAGGCTGCATCCTTCATAATAGTATTCCGGTATTCATCCTGAGTCGTTGCACCGATTACGGTAATTTCTCCCCGTGACAATGCTGGCTTCATGATGTCAGACATTCCCTTTGAACCATCGGCATCACCAGCAGAACCAGCACCGATGATTTGGTGGATTTCATCGAAGAAGAGAATGATGTTTCCGGCTTTTTTGACTTCATCAATTAGCTTTTGCATGTTCTCTTCAAAGCTACCACGGTATTGGGTTCCGGCTTCAAGGCTAGAAATATCAATACTGATAATCTCCTTGTCCTTAATTGCTGCTGGAACATCTCCAGAAACAATTGCTTGAGCTAACCCTTCAACAACCGCAGTCTTACCAACCCCGGCGTCACCAACTAATACTGGGTTATTCTTTGTCCGCCGACTTAAGATCTCGGCAGTTTCTTGAATTTCTTTGTTCCGCCCAATAACTGGATCGAGTTTATGCTGACGTGCTTCTTCTGTTAGGTTACGACCTAGCTTAGTTAAAATACTGTTCTTTCCTTTATTTGACTGTTGTCCTGGTTGCTGTGGAGCAGCTCCACCAGGTAATTTACCAGTCTGACGATATTGTGCAAATTCTTCAGGAGTGACTTCTCTACCATTAATGAGGTAGCGGCGGTTATCAGAATTAAAACCATTCATTCCACCCATTAATGAATTAAAAATGTCGTTCATGTCTCCGTCGAATGGGTTCATTGGATTTTGTGCCATAAGTACATTCCTCCCTTAATATCTTCGTTTATTTCTTAATCATCACAATGCCTTATTCGAGATAGTGTTCTTCTAACTCTTTCAGGACTTCCCACATCTTCTTGTGTTGCGCCTGAGCTAAAGCATCTAGGTCCCTTAAATTCAGTGGCGTGGCGCTCGACTGAGGTTTATTAAAAGACTTGTGTAAAGTCGTGTAGCCGTATCCGGAACGTTTCGATACTTGATAAATCGTTAAATTATGGATCTCCAAGTAATGTTTTACATCAATCCGCATATCCTCACTCCCTTTACATTTATTATTATATCACATCTGTGGTATATCACAAGTGTGAAGCATCTATTTTTTCGAAAAATATTTAAAAAGATGTTGACTTTGATTAAAAAAGAATTAGAATATTAGTAATCTCTTAATCAATTGAGGAATGAATAATTTAGTATCCTTGTAATCCCTTTTCTTTTGTGTGCTAACATTCCATTCCCAAGCGTTCCCCAAGCGTTTGGGAATTACTACTTTACTCATTCCAATTCGGTAAAAGGTCCTCGACATTTTGTCGGCGGCCTTTTATCTTTTTATGGAATTTTAATTAAACTAACTATTATTTTAACCAAGCTTTTTAATTGCTTCCCTTAAACGATTCAGGCATACTTAAGCTAGTTGAATAACATTAGCTAATTATCCAAAAGGGGGATATTAATTATGAGCACTTACAAAGTAAAAGCAACTAAGACTACCACCGGAATGCAGGTTTCTGCTGGTACACGGGGATTTGAAATTACCTTTGATGAACCTAATAGCACTAATACTGGGATGAATCCAGTAGAAATTCTCCTTACATCATTTGGTGCTTGTCAGGCAATTACTGCTACTGAATTAGCACGAAAGCGTCACTTTGATCTCCAAGCCTTTTGGGTAGATATTTCTGGTGATCTTGGTCATGAAGATGTCAGCGATAATGATAACCGTTATAAATTTACGGAAATTCGCTACACCCCTCACTTGAGAAGCGATGAATCTGAAGAAGATATTAAAAAGTTTCTCGCTGATGTTGCCCGTAAGTGTCCCGTAGAAAACACGCTTGCTTACGGAACAAAGCTTGTTGAAGATGGCTTTGTTGTTGAAGACTAGGAGTGACTTCTAATGCCATATATTAAAAAGCTCCGGAAAAAGGTCGGCCATGAACCACTCATTATGACTAGTGCCTCTGGAGCATTATTAAACGATAACAATCAAGTCCTATTACAGGCACGAGCTGATACTGGCGACTGGGGATTTCCTGGCGGTTACATGGAATATGGAGAAGCGTTTAGCGATACCGTTAAACGTGAATTTAAGGAAGATGCTGGGTTTGAAATTACGCCAGTTAAATTATTGAAAATCCAGGATCAGAATTTCTATACCTACCCCAATGGTGATCGCGTCCAGCCAGTCAACGCTTTCTATCTCGTCAAATTGGTAGATGGTAAGCATTTTGCCACTAAGCCTGATGAGACAGTCAAGGTTCAATATTTTGATCTCGCAAAGGAACCACCGAAGTTCTTTAATGATCAACACACAGAAATGTGGCAAATCCTTAAAGAAGAACTAAGCTTAAAGTAATCATTTCTAAATTGCCCTAACGATTAGCTAAAAGGCTTCGTTAGGGCGATTATTTTTTTGTCCCAAAATCTGTCACCCCCTAATTATGCTAAAATGGGCTTAATTACGTATTTTAGAAGCAACGAGGAGAGAAATTATGATTTGGACATGGGACGTCATCCGACGCATCATTGAAGTTCTTTGGTTAATTAATATTGGCTTTGCAATCTGGACTGTTTTCCGCAGCAGACGCGATATTGCAGCTACGTGGGCCTGGCTACTGGTTTTATCAGTATTTCCCGTTGCCGGCTTTATTCTCTACATGTTTGTTGGACGTCAACTATCCCATGACGATATCTTTACCATTCAAGAAGAACAAGCCAAATATCGTGACACCTTCCTGAAAAAACAACATGAATTATTGGAAAAGCACGAACTTCTCCCGGAAATCAAGCAGAAACCCCGGGCACGAATGCTGGCTAATTTAAACCTTAACAATGATGAAGCAATGTTGACCTTTAACAACCGTGTCAAAGTATTCACTGATGGACATGCTAAGTTTGACCAATTAGTCAATGACATCAACCATGCAAAATCAACGATCAACGTTGAGTACTACACCTTCTATGCTGATCATCTCGGTAACCGAATTCTCGATGCTTTGGTCCAAGCGGCCAAGCGCGGTGTTAAGGTTCGCGTCCTTTATGATGCTAGCGGTTCTCATGGAACTAAGCCATCATTTTTTGCCCCTCTTGAGAAATTTGGCGGTCAGGCACAGGCATTCATTTCAAGCTCCTCCAAGTGGTATACTTCACCGCGACTAAATTACCACCTTCACCGAAAGTTGGTTATCATCGACCATAATATTGGCTACATCGGTGGTTTTAACATTGGTGATCAGTACCTTGGTGAAAGTCCAAAGTTTGGTTACTGGCGTGATACCCACCTAAGAGTTGTTGGCCAGGCTTCCATGATGATGGAAGTTCGTTTTGCGATGGATTGGAATACAACCTGCCGTAAAACCCAGATGCCGCAAATTTCAATTGATAACGAGCTAAAGAACTTCACAATCGAACATCCCCAATCAACGGATCCCAATGAAGTCCCTATGCAAATCGTTTCATCAGGACCAGACAACCAAAAGTACGCCATTCGTCGTGGGTATGAAGGCATTATCGCTACCGCCCGCAAGTATGTCTACATCCAATCGCCCTACCTAATTCCTGAAGGTTCAATTCTAGAAGCACTGATTATCGCTGCCAAAAGTGGTGTCGATGTTCGCATCATGGTTCCTTGCATGCCCGATCACCCTTTTGTTTATCGAATGACTGAATACTACGCTAAGTACCTTGTTCAAAACGGGGTTAAAGTTTACCGTTACGACAATGGTTTTATCCACGCCAAGACAATGGTATCTGGTTCAAACATTGCATCAGTTGGTTCAGCCAACCAGGATTACCGGAGCTATAAACTTAACTTTGAAGTGAACGCCTTTACTTATAGTTCTCAGCTTTCGAGTGAGTTGAAAAAGATCTTTGAAGATGACCTACTTAAATGTACCCCAATGACCGAAGAATACTTTGCTAAGCAGTCACGGTGGTTAAAGTTCAAGCAAGAATTCTCCCACCTCTTGGCACCAATATTCTAAATTTAGGGGATGAATTAAAATGAATAAAGAAAATGCTAAACGGGTTAAGGATGTCCTAATTGCAATCCTTGTTATTATTGGTGTCCTTGCCATTCTTCCAGCAATCATTACCATAGTCGTAACTGTCTTTTCTGGACTTTTCGCTGGCTTTTCATTTGCCTACATTGTAATCACTGAAATGATGGGACACTGGTCAACTAATATTTGGACAAGTTTCTTTTACCTTGGATTAATCATTGCTGAGATTGGCCTATTGATTATTATCATCCCCCTACTTATTTGGGGAATTAAGTGGCTAATCAAAGCCGTTAAATGGGTAATTGACGTAATCAAATACCGCTTGGGAGGCATCAACAATGAAAAGAGCAATTAAGTGGGGAAGTATCATTTTCTTTTGCGGACTAATTATCTCCGGAATCGCCTACCTTGGCCATAAACAACCATTCGATCCATTAACGCCAATCGAGGAATCCAAAGCTAACCATGACGTTCTTACCCGAAAATCATTTAATAAAGTTGACATCACAGCTAGTTCAGCCGATGTGGTAATCAAGCAGGGCGAACACTACACTGTTTCCTATTACGGAAAGAAGACCCACGCTGTTCATGCCACCATCAAAAACGGTACGCTTAAAGTAACGCAGACCCCAATAACTCATTCCAAGCTGGCTCCCATCCAAATCATTAACGGTAGTGATAAAGATCGCTGTGTCATCACCATTCCTGAGGGAAAGACGCTTACTAACATCAAGAGCCATGTTAATAACGATCTGATTCTAAAACAGCTTTCAGCCAAAAATGTGACGTTAGATAGTAACAGTGGGGATATTAGTATCCTTAATGGTGAATTCGATCGGGGTACCGTTACAACGACGAGTGGGGATGTTGATATTAGTCACTCTTCACTTCTGAATACAAAATTAGCTTCAACCAGCGGTGACATTACGTTAGCCAAAGTTTCTCTAACTAAGGGAAGTTCTACGCTGACTTCTGGTGATTTTACAGGACGGCGATTAACCATCACTGGCCACTATACTGTTACCAACCAAAGCGGGGATAATTTGGTCACTAAATCAGCAATCGACGGTGCTAAGCTCACTACTACAAATGGCGATAATAAGTTAAAACGACACCACAGCAATGGCGGCTCTCTCAAACAGAATCTAAACGAACCTAATGTTATCTATTTAAAGAATATGAGCGGGGATAATACAATTAAATAGAGTGCTGTCGCCCCAAAGAGTTTCCGGAAAGCTAGCAATTTCTCCTGACGAAGGCGACTTGCGCCTAGGAAGGAGGTTGCTAGCTCTAGGAAACTCGGGCGAAGCACGTTTTAACAATGTTGTCTATTGGCTAGCTCGAAAAAGACTAGGTTATGTAATATTAGAAGTTAAAAAATCTATACATTTTTAAAGCAGACGAAGAGGCTGGGGATAATCCCCCGCCTCTTCGTTTTAGGAGTTGTTTAAGTTTTTAATTAATTATTGTTCTTACCTAATATTAGTAGATGCCATCGTAAGCCTTTTGGTAGAGGTCAATGATTTCTTGCTTGGTACCCTTCCGAGGGTTGGAGAATGCATTACCATCCTTCAAAGCATTTTCAGCCATCAATGGGAAGTCTTCTGGCTTAGCACCAATTTCCTTAATTGATGCTGGAATACCAACAGCTTTGCACATTTCCTTCATTCCATCAATTGACTTTTGAGCAGCCTGCATGGTGGTTAAACCAGTGGTGTCGTAACCCATAATTTCGGCTAATTCTGCAAACCGTTCTGGGCAAGCAATTAAGTTATACTCTTCAACGGTAGAAAGCAATAATGCACAGCAAACACCGTGTGGAGCATCGTATTGACCACCAAGTTGGTGAGCCATTGCGTGAACGTAACCCAGGTTAGCGTTGTTGAATGCCATCCCGGCAAGCATTTCTGCTTCAACCATCTTGGTCCGTGCTTCAACATTGTGACCATTAGCTACTGCTTCTGGCAATGCAGTTTGGATTAATTGAATAGCTTCCTTACATTGACTGTCGGTAATTGGATTGTGGTCAACTGAAACATATGGTTCGATTGCTTGAACAAAGGCATCACAACCAGTAGCGGCAGTAACTGATTGTGGAACATCTAGCATTAACATTGGGTCATTGAAGGATACCAATGGAATGTTCCGCCATGAAACAACAACGAACTTTAAGTGGTCCTTTTCGTTAGTAATAACGGCGTGACGAGTTAATTCTGAACCAGTACCAGCAGTTGTGTTAACAGCCATTAGTGGTGGTAGTGGCTTATCTAGGGTTTCAATTCCGGCTAACTTGGTAATGTCATCCCCGTTAGTCAAAATAATTCCGATTCCCTTACCACAGTCGTGAGCTGATCCACCACCAACAGTAATGATTGAGTCACAACCTTCGTCTTCGTACATCTTCTTACCAGCCTTGATGTTCCGAATCTTTGGGTTTGGTTCTACACCAGTGAAGACTGAGTAGTTAACTCCTGCCTTGTCCAATGATGCAAGAGTTTGCTTAACTGGACCATTATCAATAGCAGCCAAGTTATCTTGGGTTACAACCAATACCTTGTGCATTCCAAGCATCTTTGCCCGATCACCAATTTTTTCAATTACTCCTGGGCCAAAGAAGTTAACACTAGGCATCAGAAAGTCAAATTGTCTATTCATTTAAAATAACCTCCTCAAATCATCTGTATACGTTTTCATTATGAAGCATTGTGAAGGCCATTGCAAATTATAATTGACTAATAATGATTAGAATCAAGACAAATATCCTCATTTGTTCCATTACGAGATTTGTAAACTATTTATTTAGTCATTATTTGTTAAATTCTTTTCAAATTCTGCTCGAAGCAACTGTGCAATCGGGTTATAAGTATGAAGGATTCGGTCAACTTCCGCAATTGAATCAGCAGGACTAATATTTAACTGTGGGTTAATCGCCATTTGTTTCATGTGAAACCCTGTAGTTACTAACTGCAATTTGTGCTCGTGATCTCCTGTAGCCACTGAATAATAATGACAACCTTCTTCGTTACTGTCGCTGTTACTGTCGCTCCTTATATCTTATTCAGCTTTATCATAACTAATTTTCTCTTGAAAGCAAAAACAACCCTAGCAGAATTTCTTTGCTAGGGTTGAGTATTTAATTATTCAGTTTTTCCCTTCTTTTTTACCAAGCCAAATGTTAGCAATTGAAGAAGTAGTGTTACCAGAACAAGCATTGTTCCTGCAATAACTCCTGAATTTTGTTTCTCACCGGTCTGTGGTAATTGTTGATTATCTGGTGAGCTTTGACTAGCGTTATTCTTACCGTCATTTGCGATAGTTTGAGCAGTCTTAGCTGTTACATGACTTACCACTTTCACTTTTTCAACTGTATCTGTTACAGCTGGTGTTGCCTGAGAACCTGGTGTTTCTGCAGGGCGAGTAGCTGCTGCATGACCGCCACTAGTTGTTGCAGATGCTGAGCCAGGACCACCTGGTTGACCTGAATCTGGTGTTGGCTCTGGATCCGGCGTCGGTTCCGGATCTGGTGTTGGCTCTGGATTCGGTGTCGGTTCTGGATCTGGCGTTGGCTCTGGATCCGGCGTTGGCTCTGGATCCGGCGTTGGCTCTGGATCCGGCGTTGGCTCTGGATCCGGCGTCGGCTCTGGATCCGGCGTTGGCTCTGGATCCGGTGTTGGACTTTCATTCTTGTTGTAGGTAATTTCTACCGATACATTTTCAGAATTTTCATCTGGTGTTACAGCCTCAACCTTGTCTAGACTTGGTGTGTAACCATTAACCTTATCTGGAATATATTCATCCCATGTATTGTTACCTTCAACAACCCATTCAGTTTCACTGATAATCTCACCATTAACCGGGTGCTTCGTTACGTGCTTTACAAATGTCACTTTCTGAGTAATTGTCTTAGTGGTTCCATCAGGCATCATTACCTTAATTTCCCGTACAACTTCTTTTCTTTCAGCATCTACTTGATGAGCAAGGTAGTTAACATGGTGGATTTGATGTTCAGTTTCTCCGTTAACTTCCATTAATTCAATTTTTTCAACGTCTGAAACATGTCCATCCAATGTTGGGATAGCATACTCTTCAAATTGACCCGTTGACCAATCTCCATATTGCTTATCTCCAGTTTGCAAGTTAGTCGTTACCTCGCGAGTTAAAGTAACAGTGTGAGTAATTGTTTCAACCCTTCCGTCTGGATGGTGAAGGTGGATTTCACGGTTGACATCCTTCTTTTCTGTCTCGGTCTTGTAAGCCGCTTCATAACGAATTTCAACTACTGAGTCTTCATCGTCTGGAGTCACTGTTAATCCAGGGACTACGCTTACGGAAGGTTTCTTGCCATCAATTTCTGGAATTGCTTCCTCTTCAAATGACAGTTCTTCTTCACGCCAGCCTTCAGAAATAACTTTTCCATTCCATGGATTAATAACTTTTTCGTAATTGAAAGTAACCTTTTGTGGAATCTCTTTAATCGTTCCGTCTGGAAGAATTAATTTAATTACACGGTTAATCGTCTTTTTACTAGTTTCAACCTTGTTTTGACGGTAGCTAATGTAAACATGTTTATCATCCGCATTAGCATCTGGAGTCACGGCATCAAGCTTTTCAGTATCTGGAGTATATCCGTCAAGCTTTGGAGTAGTAAACTCACCCCATGTTGTATCGCCTTCTGCAACCCATTCGGTTTCACTGATAATTTCACCATTAACTGGGTGCTTCGTTACATGCTTCTTGAACGTTACCGTTTGAATAACCGTCTTCAATGAACCATCTGGCATTGCCACTTTAATTATCCGGTTAACGGTCTTTGTTTCGGCTTCCACTTGATGTGCAAGGTAGTGAATATGATGCTCTTGATCTCCTGATCCACTGGTAACTTCTGATTGCTCAATTTTATCGATACCAACATGCTTCCCATCCTGCGTTGGTGTAACGGAAGCATAGCCATCATGTGACGGGATTACGAATTCTTGGAAGAAGTGGCCCGTTGACCAGTCACTATAAGTTACTTCCTTTGTTTGCAAATTAGTAGTCTTTGTCCGGTGTAGAGTTACCGTATGGGTGATCTTTTCAACCCTCCCGTCTGGATGGTGAATATTAATCACACGGTTAACGTCCTTAGTTTCTGTTTCAGTCTTATAGTCTGCTTCATAACGAACTTCGACTTCAAAATCTTTAGTATCCGGGTTTACCACTACTCGCGGAATATATGTTTTATCTGGCTTCTTTCCGTTAATTTCTGCTGGTCGATAATCATCAAGGAGAATTCCCGTGTCGTTCCATTCGCCGTAGATAACTTCACCATTAGCTTTCTTAGTTACCTGACGAGTGAATGTCGCTGTTTGACGAACATATTCAACATTACCGTCAGGCAAAATTAATTTAATCGTCCGCGTTACTGTTCTGGTTTCAGTTGTGACCTCATTTTGAGGGTAACGAATTTCTTCAACCTGGTTACCCATTTCTGGAGATACCTTAACTTGGCTAATCTCAGAACGATCTGGCGCTACACCATCAACTTTATTAGCATGGTATGCATCGAAAGTATCCTTATCCGTTTGCCATTGACCTTTCGTTTCTACTTCTGTCCACGGGTTTATAATAATGTCCCGAGTAAACGTTACTTCTTGAACGATTTTCCTAGTTGTTCCATCAGGTAGGTACAGAATGATTGTTCTAGTAATCGTCTTACTTTCTGTCCTTACTTCATTCTTCTTCATCTGAACATTGACTTTAACTAGACCTGAATCTGGTGTAACGGTTGCACCAATTACAGTTGCCTGATCTGGATTTACAGAGTAGCCATCCTTAGGAACCACTGTGTAGTCTTGGAACTTCTTCGTTGCCTCTTCCCATTCACCGTAGCTAACGATCTCGCCAGTGTAAAGGTCACGAACGACTGAACGCTTAAATTCTACCGTCTGTCGGGATAATTCTTCCTCCTGAGTCCCGTAAAATCCCAAGATAATTTGTTCGACTTTCCGTACTTCTTCTTCAGTGGCTTTCTTATGCCGAACATAAATATCAATACTCTGGTTCAACTCACCAGTGAACACATATTCCTGAGCTTGATCAACATCGAATTCAAGGTTTGCTGGTAAGTATTCTAGAATATCCGCTAACTTAAACGTACCACCAACAACTCCACTATAGTTTATGCTAGTAATGTATTTATTGTTATTATCTTTATCGTGGAATTTAATTTCCACTTTTGCACTTTCCTGATTTACTGCTGAGGAACTAGGTTGGTTACTAGCTGAACCTACTTGTCCATTACTTTCAGGGGCAGTGCTTGATTCTGGCTGAACGGTAGGTGCCACCGGGGTTTGAACCGTGGCTGCTGAGTCGGCCACCACTTGCGAAGTAGCTTCGCTCGAAACTGGTGTCGCTTCTGTTGCACTACTGACTACCTCTTCATTATTAATTTGGTCAGTATCTTCGTTACTTACTATTTCCGCTGGTTCAACGGTCGTTAATTCGGTTTGAGCTACCTGTGCTTCTTGGTTTACTCTTTCATCAGCTGAGACATTACTCGCGCCGAGAAAAGTTAGTCCTAAAAGGACAGAAGCAACGCCGATACTTAATTTACGGAGACCAAATCGCTGCTTTTGCGGTTGGCCTTTGCGATTCATCATTTGAATATTTTTCTTTGACAACATTTATTATTCCTCCTGTGAGTTTGTAGTAAAAAGTAGCATTATTACAAAGTTACTTCTTATCTATCTGCAACATTCATAGGGGGTTAGACCTAATTCAACCTGCTTTTAGATACTTTTGTAATATTTACGTAATCTTTTTGTAACATAATAATACAATATTGCTAATTCAGGGGGAATACCATCATTCCGGATCATAATTTTCCTTAAGTATTTAAACAAAAAAAGTTCACAAATGTAATTTTAAGCATTTGTGAACTCGTTTTTATTTATGATATGGCAATCCATTAATAATCGTAAACGCCCGGTAAACCTGCTCAGTTAAAACTAAGCGCATCAGCTGGTGAGGTAACGTGAAGCGACCAAATGAAATTTGCGTATTGGCCCGCTTTAGAACTTCAGGACTTAACCCAAGGGAACCACCAATTACAAACGTAATATCGCTGTGACCATACGTTGTTAACTGGTTAATCTCCTTAGCAAATTCCTCAGATGACCGTTCCTTCCCCTTGATGGCAAGGGCATAAACATATTCCTTGTCCTTAATCTTCTCAAGGATTCGCTCCCCCTCTTTGGCCATCACCTCATCCATTTCAGCTTGGCTTAATGACTCTGGAGCTTTTTCATCCGCTACTTCCACAATCTGGAACTTGCAGAACCGACTAAGGCGTTTAGCATACTCCGCAATTCCCGCCTTAAAATACTTTTCTTTTAACTTTCCCACTCCGATAATTTTGATATTCATTTTTCCACCACTTTCAACAATTTATCCACAGAGTTATCCACAAGCAATTACGATAATGCCCTATTTTTCCGAATGTTCGGCAGTAAAATCAATCTGTAATCGCTTTCTGAATTTTAACTTATCCACAGTTATCAACAGAAACAGTCGTTCGTTACCTTCTATCCAAGCCATTGATATATCAACATTTATAGCTGATCGATTTTTGATTAATCCACTTATCCACATCTTGCTCACTCTATTGTGGATAAGTTTTACACATTCACGATCACTGATAATTCAACACATTTACAATAGTAAAATATTTTGAGCCATTTTTCCACCGACTTTTCCACAGGACAATTCACAGCTATTTTTCGTCAAAAAATAACACGAATTGTGGTCGTTATATCACAATCCGTGGTTAGCTGAATGATTAATTACTTAACTTTCTGAATTATTCGCTATTTACCTCCCTTAAGCATATTTATGAGCTATTTTTCCACAAACTGCTGCTACGATTGCTGAAAGTAAATCATCGATAAAGGTGTTCACATGTGCATCAGACGTATCGAATTTCTTCATAATTCCTGTCTTTACCCGATCAAAATAGCCAAAATTAGTAGTTCCAATTGTTCCGTAAATCGTCGCTATCTGGAGAGCAATCGTTTCATCAACGCCGAAAACGCCGACATCATTCTTAATAATGGAAGCAAGGGGTTCTTCAACCTCTCCCTTTTCCGTTAGACGATCTAACTCTAACATTACCATTGCATTGTTCATTAATTCCCGCTTATGCATCACATCAACAACGGCCGCTTCACATTCCTTTAATGTCACCGCTGGTTCATACTGATGTTGTGTTTCGTAAACGATTTTAGCTAAATCAGCTTGCGTTACACCACGATCTTTAAGCCGATTTACGACAAAGTTATAGGCTTTCGTGTCTGGATATTTAAACTTTGGATTGTTCATATTAACTTCTCCCTGCTCTTAATAATAATACTATTATAATGCGAAATCCGCAGATTCCTAACTTGGTTCATTAGGAATCTGCGGATTTGTTATTTAATTATTTACTTAGCTAATTTCAATGTTGCTGTGTGCGGTTGACCATCACGATAATAAGTTACTTTAGCCGTGTCACCAATCTTGTATTTGTACAATGCTGACTTCAGTGAGCTGGTATTTGTAATCTTAGTATCGCCAAGCTTAGTAATCACGTCATATTGCTGTAGGCCAGCAGTTTGGGCATTTGATCCATCTTGAACGTCCATGATTACGACACCCCTAGTAACACTTGATGGAAGTTTTAGAACAGACTTCTGTTGATCCGTTGTTACCCGGCTTAAATCAATCATACTAATTCCTAGAGATGGTCGAGAAATTTTCCCGTTCTTAATTAACTGGTTAATAATTTTGACTACTTCGTTACTTGGAATAGCAAAGCCCATCCCTTCAACTGAAGAGCCATCATTGCTACCGGCTAACTTCATAGAATTAATTCCAATTACCTGTCCGGCCATGTTAATCAGTGGACCACCAGAGTTCCCGGAATTAATTGCGGCATCAGTTTGGATAACGGACGTTAATGTACCGTCAGTCCCACTCTTCAATGTCCGGTTCTTAGCAGAAATAATTCCCTTAGTAACCGTATTGGCATATTCGCTACCCATTGGTGAACCGATCGCAAGAACATCTTGTCCCGCTGCGATTGAATTTGAATTACCAAATTCGGCAACTGTTTTAACGTTTGCTGAGTTAATCTTCAATACAGCTAAATCAGTTGCGGCATCTGAACCAACCAAGCTAGCGTTAACCTTTCGACCATTACTTAAAATTACTTGCAAGGCATTTGAATCCTTAACAACGTGGTTATTAGTAACAATATATGCGGTCCTACCACTCTTCTTGTAAATCACACCGGAACCCTCGCTCGCTGTCTGCAATTTACCAGAATTCTGTGAGTTATCGGAACTAGAGGAGCCACCATTAATCTGGCCGCCAAAAATTCCCATAATTCCTTGATCAGACGACTGAACTTCCTGCTTATTAATAACACTAACAACAGCGTCTTTTGTTGCGTTATAGGCTTTCGTCGATTGATTATTCAAATTAGCCTTATTTTTGTTTACTTTAGTCCCACCTGACTTATTAGAACCAGCAGGAACATTTGTACTAGTGGTTTGGACATGGTTTTCAATTACATTGCCAATTCCTAACGAAAGGCCACCACCAATCAAACCGGCTACTAAGCCGACTCCTGCTACTTTTAGCCAGAATTTATTTTTTGTTTTCCTTGCTTTTTGGTCTTGTTCACTCATCGGTTGACTCCCCCAATCTCATAATCATTATTATCAATATACCGTTAAATTATGAAATTTTAGCGAAAATTTTTTTGTGATTTAATGACTCTTACAGCGTCAATAACTTACTTGGCTTATCTGGCTCAGCGTCAGCAAGTTGAAAATCATGGTTAACACCAAAGTCATGCTTTTCCATCATCGTTGCAACAGTGAGGTGTGCCAATGAACGCATATTGTTATGCTGACTCCGGTGACCCAAAAAGATTCGCTTTGTCCGGGGACCCAAGACATCCATCAAGGCATCGGCCCCCTCTTCATTTGAAAGGTGACCCGTATCACTTAAGATCCGTTGCTTCAATGGCCACGAGTAAGGACCCATTCGAAGCATCTCTGTATCATGATTACATTCCATTAAATAAGCATCAGCATTTCGAATTGTTCCTTCAACACGATCAGAAACGTAACCAGTATCGGTGATAATGCAAATCGTCTTGTTATTATGGTGAACCTGATAAAATTGAGGTTCGGCGGCATCATGAGAAACAGCGAAACTCTCAACATCAATGTCGCCAAGATCTTTGACACTATTAGGTGCAATGATGTGCTTTTGCTCTAAAGGAATCTTACCGACCTTGCTTGCCATTGCATCCCATGTCCCCTTATTAGCGTAAACATCCATCCCGTAACGCCGGGCAAGGACGCCGACACCATGACAGTGATCGGTATGCTCATGCGTAACAAAAATCGCGTCAACGTTCGCTAGGGACCGGTCGATTTTGGCCATTAAATTTTCAATCCGTTTCCCACTAAGACCAGCATCAATTAGGATTCGATGCTCATCAGTCTCTAAGTAGGTTACATTTCCCGTACTTCCGCTTGCTAAAATGCTATAACGTAATGGATTCTGTTCTGTCACCCCGAACTACTCTCCTTTATTTTCGATTTAGTGCTTCAGTATTCACACTCGTTGTTGTGTTCTTCATTATGGTACTGTTAAAGGCATTGATTGGGATTCGATCAACTGCCCCCGAGTTCTTAGTTTTAATTTCAGCAACCCAAGTTGGAATATAAACATTTCGGTTATCCGTGTTTGTACTGAGTAACCGTGAATAACCTAATTGAACCCAACGAATTCGTGAGTTATTAGGAATTTGGTTATGTTTATACAGCCAAATTACCGCCCGTTTCTGACTAATCGTTGTTGTCTCGGGACGAAGAATCCGAACCCCCTCCAAGAAGGTTTGAGTGTACCCAGTAACTTCGTGATTAGAATTTACCCGAAACCGGATCTGACCATCACCATTCATCACGGGACGTCCCTCAACATTTTGCGTATACACAATCATCCGCTTAGTCGAAAGGTTGGGGTTATATTGATAATAACGTCCCAAAGCGATTTGATGATCATTTCGTACTAGCTCATTTAAACGGACATTTGGCGTTTCAATATTAACATTAAATGGCTCGTTAAATTCACTTGTTAATGTATTATCCGCAAAGTGAGCCTCCTGACCATGCAGGCGCGATGATGCTGCATCTAACTGACCGTTTTCAGCCGAACGGTAACCAGAAAGATAATAGCCGTTCTGATGAGCGCTACTTAATTTTCCATAGTTAATGGAATCATCCTTCATTTCCTTTAGGACTAGAGAAGAACGATTACTCTGATTGTTCGTTACAATAAACCGATTTTCAACCAATAATGAACCTGCAATAATCACGTCAAACAGCAAGAAGGCTAAGAAAAAGATCCACTGAATTCTCTTAAAATTCATTTTCTATTTCCCCCTTACTTTTGCAAATCAGTATAGTCAACCCAGTTTCCATGGTAATTAACAAAGTAGGTTGGCGTTAACTTAACAGTACTATTATTATTCGTATTTTCCTTCCAAAGATAACCAGCACGAATCCCTTCAACATCCTTTAGATGGTTACTTGCACGCAACTGGTTAAAAACGGTCGTTGTAGATGGGAGCCGTTCCATTCTTTGATCAATTGGTAATGGAACTTGAATACTATAAAGGCTTAGCCATGTTTTATTCATCCCACTGACCTTTGATGACATCCGAATTTCACCGTAGCCATTGGAATTAAAAATTGGAAAACCTTCAACATAACTCCGGTAGCTAATCGTCCGGTGCTGATTACTTATTCCGTCATAGCGAAGATTATCCATTGGGATTCCAGTTTTAGCTATTCGGTTAAAGAAGTAGCTATATAGTTGACTTTCCTTTGGCACAGCGTCACGACTGACGTAATTCTCATAACGGATTGTACCGTCTTGATGGTTGTAAACTACCCGTTTATTTTCACCGTCACGATAAACGGTTGTGTTACCCTTATGCTCGGTCGAAATTGAAGATTGCTTATTGGTACTAATGAGGTTTTGACTTAAAGTATCAACATTCTGGGAGGTTACCTGATAACCAAAAACTGGGAGCTTAAAGCCTTTCGGGTAAAGTAGCATCGTCTGCCCATGAATTAGTTTATAGTCGACGGCTACTTTACTTGTCCCCTTAGTCAGTGAGAGCAAACTATTCGAACCCTTTGAACGACTAATTCGTGTTCGGTACACTTTATAACCGTGATCCGTCAGTAAATAAATGTTTCGGGGACTCTTTAATGGAATTAATATATGATCAATTTGCTTAACCCGACTCGTATCAATCGACTGTGAAAACGTCTCGTTAAAGATCGTTCCTGTAACACTATCTGGATAACTTATGATTAGCGAGTTAGGTTGATGTAGGTAACTCAAATAAACATCACTATTATTACTTTTAACCAGACTAGCCCGTCCAAGTTGATAGATTCGTAACTGCTTCTGAACAACAGCAATCAAATTCTTCCGTGAACTGTAAAGTAACGACTGCTGCTGACCTGCACCAACATGGACTACCTGAGTTGGCAGGTATAAGTCTCCAATCGACTGAGTTGTATTAAGGTTCCGCGAACTCGAATTATCCCTTGTTCGTTCGTATTGAGCAGGGTTAGACCATATTACTGCAGTTAGAAACAGGCTGATCACAACCACAATCGTTAACGCAATCGCTAACCAATTAGTCTTCAGCTTTTTGATCATCCCATTCATCCCCCTCTTCATATGGTACGTATGGCAAGGAAATATAGAATGTTGAACCCTTACCTTCTACACTATCAACCCAAATCTGACCGCCAAGCATGTTGACGACTTCCTTAGAGATGGCGAGTCCAAGACCCGTACCACCCTGCTTTCGGCTTCGGGCCTTGTCAACCCGGAAGAAACGGTCAAAGATATGGCCTAGGTCTTTCCGCGGAATTCCCAGTCCCTGGTCAGAAATACTCATAATAACGTGATTATGGGTTTCCAAAAGGCGGGCCGTAATGACTCCACCATCTGGAGAATATTTAATCGCGTTGTTCATGATGTTATCAATCACTTGAGTGAACTTATCAGTATCAATCTCAACCCAAAGGTCCTTCTTCGTAAAGAAGCGTTCAATTGTGTACTTCTTCTTTTTCGGGTCTTCCTCTTTCTTAATGATCATATCAAACCGGTTCAAAATATAATTAAATAGTTCATTAATATTGACGTATTCAAGATTTAACTTTGTTGTTCCGGCATCCATTCTTGATAGACTTAACAGGTCATTGATCATTCGAATCATCCGTTCAGTTTCATCCTGAACAACCTTTAAGAATTGTGGAGCAATCTCCTTATCCTGCCATGCACCATCACTTAGCGCTTCAACATAACTCTTGACACTCGTTAGTGGAGTTCGGAGTTCGTGTGAGACGTTTGAAACGAATTCCTTCCGTTCCTGTTCTTCCTTTTGCTGACTAGTAACGTCATGAAGGACACAAACTAGACCACTGACAAAGCCTGATTCACGCTGGATTGGTGAAAAGTAGGCATTCAGGATCAAGTTATTTCCGGAATTGGACATGTCAAGAATCATTTCTTTTTGCTCGCTGTTCACTAGTTGACGAACAGTATAATCATGACGAATATCAAGGACATCAATAATCGACTTGCCAATTAATTCATCCTCATGATCAATTCCAAGTAATTGAAGGGTCATATTATTAACAATCGTGACGTTTCCCCGGCGATCTGTCGCTAGGACCCCATCAGACATGTGTGAAAGGACACTATCAAGACGCCGCCGTTCAGAATCACTTGACTCTTGAGCCTCTTCAACTCGGACAGATAAGTTATTAACCGCCCCAGCTAATTGTCCCAATTCATCATTTCCCATCACCCGAACTTGACCAGAAAAGTCACCACGGGCAATTCGAAGCGTCTGTTTCCGCATCTCTTCAATTGGTCGGGTTATTTCCTGGGAAATAATAATCGCAAGTAGTAACCCAATCACGATTGTAATCAAGGCCGCCGATAAGTAAATCAGGGTAATACTATTAATGTTTGAATAAACACTCTCTAGGCTGGCACGAAGGTAAACAACACCAACGACGTTATTGTTGCTATTATCTACCAGCGGAATAACGTTAATGTAGTAACGTGTATGATTGCTATTATCATAAACATTTTCCGTATGCGAACGATTATTTACTAGGGTCGTCTTAACCATCTGGTCGGTTGTCTTTTGACCGATCATGTTCCGGTTATCAAAGTTACTGGTTCCCCGAACGACACCCTGGCTGTCAATCACCCGAATTTCTGAAATATTATTATTATTGACCTCAGATAATATTTGACGGATCTTTTTGTCGGCCTTTTTGTGGTTGGAATTTACAAGCTGCTCACTTAATGAACTATCAACGTATGATGGCAGTTCGATTGTCTGCTTAAACGTATTTAAGTTTTGATGTTCCAATTGACGCACAAAAACCGCCCCAACGCATTCCAGCGTTAACATTAGCATTAACGCGAAAACGAGAGCGATTTTAAAGCGAATTGATTGGTAAAATTTTAATTTGCTGTTCACAACTGGCTAGCCTCTAATTTTGATCAGGATTTGCTAAGTAGTAACCAACACCACGACGGGTAATCAACCATTGCGGGTGGCTTGGATTATCTTCAATCTTTTCCCGCAACCGTCGAACGGTAACATCAACGGTCCGAACATCACCGAAGTAATCATAGCCCCAAACCGTTTGTAACAAGTGCTCACGGTTAATTACTTGTCCAATGTGTTCTGCAAGATAGTGAAGAAGTTCAAACTCCCGGTGAGTAAGATTGATATTCTCACCACGTTTAGAAACCGTGTATGCCTCAGGGTGAATTACTAAGTCGCCAACTTGAATATCAGTATTTTCTTCCTCTGCCGGTGCCTTAACAGCCGCTTGCCGACGAAGGTTTGCCTTTACTCGAGCAACTAATTCACGGTTAGAGAATGGCTTGGTAACATAATCATCAGCACCGAGTTCAAGCCCTAGAACCTTATCCAGTTCAGAGTCTTTTGCGGTAACCATGATAATTGGTGTAGTATGCTTTGCCCGAACTCGCTTAGCTACCTCAAGTCCATCAATCTTTGGCAACATCAAATCCAGGATGATCAAGTCTGGACTTTCACTTTCAACCTTTTCCAAGGCTTCCTCGCCATCAAAGGCGACCACAACTTCATAGCCTTCTTTTTCAAGGTTAAACTTAATGATGTCAGAGATTGGCTTTTCATCATCAACAACTAAAATTTTTTTAGCCATATCAATCCTTACCTCCCATGTGGGTACAGTTGATTATTAATTTTATTTACGATTAAATTAGTACGTTATTAAAGGTGAATGTTGCTAAATCATCGCCTTTTTCTCTTTTAACATTATAACACAAGAGTGATAGTTCAATTTAATTTCAAAGAAATTGTTGACACCGGGAAAGAAAGATGATATGTTTATATATGTTCTGATTGAACAAGTTATATGGGCAGTTAGCTCAGCTGGCAGAGCAACGGACTCTTAATCCGTGGGTCCAGGGTTCGATCCCCTGACTGCCCATCAGAGGTTTACAAGATCACCATTTCGGTGGTCTTTTTTATTTTTTAAATTTTTTCTTAATTGTTAATCGGTGTCATTAGGGAATGACAAATTAATCCCCGAATGCCTTAAATCTGACACTCGGGGATTATTATTTTTACTCATCTAATTCATTGTCTTCCCAAACTTTACGAATCATTGGATACTTCAGATCGCCAACTTGACTTACTTGATACTTAGCAGCTTTCAATTCAGTTGCATCACCAACCCCAATTGAAACAACACCTGTATCGTTCATTAATGCAACTTGCTTGGCATTAGAACCAATCCCAATACATGCAGCTGGTTGAACATTTAACTCCTGACTTGCCTTTAGGTACGGGTCATCACTATCTACTGGAGAAACAAAGGCATCAAAGAAATCATCGACCTTTAATTTCTGGAGAATCTCTTTTGCATGCCCATCAACATCGTTAACAGCCATGTCAACGTAGTGATCGTAGAAGTTATTTAGTAATCGCTTAGCATTCGGGTAAAGTTTATCTTCGCCGATTCCTTCAATAACCTTAGTATACATTTCGTATTGCTCATTTAACAGTTCATCCTTGTCGGCGTCCGTTTGGTTAAAGTGACTTAGAACAACTTCTAACGCTTGGTGTCGATCTAGTCCGGCTAATTGATGAGCCATCTTTCCTGGCAGCCCCATGCCAAATTCGTACATCGCTAAATTACGCCATGCTTCAAATTGTAATTCATCGGTATCTAAGATAATTTGATTGAGGCTTAAAATTGCACCCTTCATTATTTTTCATCCCTTTATCAATTAATTATTCTTAACTCCTACTTTACAGATACGGACATGAATCTTCAATCATTTTCTATTTCTCCTTATTCTCACTTTAACTTTATTTCCTTCAAAAAAGTCTTGCAAATTCAATTAAAGATTGATATTATAATATCTGTTGTCAAAGACATGGGCAGTTAGCTCAGCTGGCAGAGCAACGGACTCTTAATCCGTGGGTCCAGGGTTCGATCCCCTGACTGCCCATCTTATATAAAAGGTCATCGATTTATCGGTGGCCTTTTTTGTTATACTTAATTAATAATATACATTTTCGAGGTGATGGCTATGTTAGTTGTTTACTTTGTGTTTCTCCTCATTGCAGTAGGAATTATTTATGCCGGCTTGCAAATTTATAAAGGAAATTCAGCTTATTTTCAATTATTGTACGGTCAGCTCCTTAGCAAAAAGGATAAAGATAATTACATTAAGCTTCATCACCGTGCGTTGGGATTACTATATATTGGGATTGGAATAATTGTAGTTATTATTCTTACCTTTTTTCAATTTAAGCATTAGCAAATACCTAAAAGCTACAGTTATCAGCATTGCAACAAATCATTGCTAGACTTTTACTTTCATTCATATATTCAAGCTACATGATTATCAGAACTATTAATTACCCTAAACTTGATCACCATCAATTTAATCCGCTCCCTTCCTACCTATACTACAAGGTAAGGAGGGAGCCTTTTTATGGTTAAAATTCAACGTTTCTTTGCGGATTACCGCAAGCAGATCGTTATGGGAACAACTATCTTATTAATTTTAGCGGAGTTTTTCCACTTCATAATTGTGATGAATCTTCCCTATCAAGTTATTATGGCGGTGGTTGGCTTAATCGGCCTCATCCCCATTTTGCTTACCGCAATTTCGTCACTGCGGGTCAAATTAATTTCAATTGATGTTCTCGTCTCAATC